>CAYNEZ010000008.1:0-33767 GCA_964396365.1 uncultured Sangeribacter sp.
CAAGGTTAAGTCGGCTCGCAGCAGTCTCCTTTTCACCGAGTTCAGTAGCATACGGATTGGCGGCAGTCTCGAGAATCACGAGTCCGCATCCAATGATAAAGAGAGCTAAAAGAAACATTCCGAACGACATTATTGATTCTCCCGGTATAAAAAGGAGAGCCCCAAGCGCGAAGAGCATCAGGCCTGTCACTACTCCTTTGCGGTAGCCCACACGAGTGATGAGGATGCCGGCTGGAAGAGCCATAAGAAAATATCCAAGATAAGTGGTAGCCTGAATAAGGGCTGACTGGCCGATGGATATATGGAGCATTTCCTGAAAGTGCTTGTTGAGCACATCAAGGATAGCGCGGGCAAAACCCCACATGAAGAAGAGGCTCGTGATGAGCACGAACGGGACAAGGTATTTCTTGGATACTAATTTGCTCATCTCAATTCAATGGTAAATGTTAAATTAATGATGATGAATTAAAATAAATGCAAATTTACAAAAAAAATCCAAATTATAGGTAATAATTCATAAGGAATTAAACAATAGGATGGTGCGCAAGGAAGCTTCCTGACGCACCATCCTATTGTTTAATAAACGTTGTTGGATTATTTTACTACGAATTTCTCAGATTTATTGGCATTCTTACGAATATAGACACCGGGGGCAAGATTGGTGTCAGTCATGCGTATGCCGGAAATAGAGTATATCTCTGCTTTCTCATTGTTGTCGCTCTCGAGGCTCCCTACGGAGGCTGCATCAAACTTAGAGAACGGAAGGCTGGAAGCGTTTATGACAGCGCAGTCAGCAGCATTGAGTGAGTTGTAGTTGCCGATCATGGCTACAATCTGGAGATCCTCACGCACCCAGAGATGTGAGAGATTGAACTCGCAGGAGTATTCATATTCGTTTCCATCAAACTGAAGCTCATCGCCCCATACAGAGTTGACAGCACGGTTCACGTGATAATGGGTATAGCCTCCTGCTGTGCCTGCCTGATTTCTTGCAGTTATATTATCTTGAACCACATATACGGTGATAGTAGGATTCTCACATATCTCGTCGAGAGATTTAGCTCCATTTACATTGACTGTGATGTGATTTTCGTCTTCCGGGTCTATCTCAGCAGTGATGTTGAGCGATACGAAAGCAGGTTTGTTAAGAGCTTTTCTCCATGCACCCTCCATTTCCAAGGATGATCCCGGACACCACACAGATGTATGATCGTTCTGCAGACTACGGTCTACCGCCATGGCAGGAGCATATGTCGAGCCACCGTCGTTGAAAAGCCATAGATAATTGGCATCAAAAGAAGAGGTAAGCCAGTCTGTATAGTAACCTGCATGGTGGCAGACAACAATCACGTCATCTTTAAACTCATCTTTTTCTAAGGCATCATGGATATAGTTGCCTACGCGAGGACAGTTTGGACATTGCTCGGTAGTGAACTCCTCTACAAAGATACGGTGTTTGAAGTCATGTTCCGCAATCAGGAAGTCAGCAGATAAGGTATTGTCGCTCATGTCTTCGTCCGAGCCTTCATTGATATTGTCGATAGTCACTGTCAGGGAGCCGGTGCCGTCTCCTAATGAGGTTATCCCGAGAGGGAGAGTGACCGAGAATTCCTCCGATGCACTGTAAGGAATGTTACAGTCTACGTGGGCGGTTCCTGTCTTTTCTCCAGCTACGTATACATTGACATCGTACCCGGTCACTGTGTAGGTGGCAAGGTTCTTCACAGTGCCTCCGATGACCATGGTTCCATTGTCGATTATATATACGTCCGGTATATTAAGATTGGTGAGTGCAAGGTTTACTTTCGGCAGATTTTCACCATTTACGAGAGCTTCGACGCAGAGAGTGCCTTCATCTGAATGATCTTCCCAAGGCTGATCGCCGAATTTGACGAATAGCGCGTTCTGCACAGGGGTATCAAGTATACCCATTCCTTGTGATGTTTTTTTCTGGAAGAAAGAATAGCCTATGTAAAGGCCCGTCTTGTTATCTGAAGGTATTTCCCAGGGTGTATCAAATTTCAGGATATTCCAGCCTTTCGCAATCTTCTGATCTGTGTCCGCGTTTATTGTCTGCTCTACTATGTTGTCTCCGTCAAGTTCTGTACGCAACCATACTTGCAGCTCTTCTACGTTAAGCTTTGACTTGAGTGCAGCCTGCACACCATTGATCTGATTGCCGCTGTAGGTGCTTAGCGTGGTTGCGGGAATATAGATTGCGCCAGAAACCCACGTCTCTTTTTCACTACACTTGAGGTTGCTTGTAGGGTCTTGACCGCTGCAGTAACCTATGTTTACGTCTGAAATTTCAGCATGCCCGGACCCAAAAAGGCCCAGGCATGCTACTATTGATAAAAGGATTTTCTTCATGATTATTTTACGATGAATTTGGAAGTCTTCACGGATCCGTCGCTGTAAGTAGTGCGGATGATGTTGATACCCTTTGCCAGACCACGGTTACGATTTCCGTTGATGTCGAATATCTCTGTGGAGACAGCGTCGTGAGAGTTTTCAGCAGAATTTATTCCTGATCCATTGCTCCATTTCTCCATCTCGTAGATGAAGATGTCGTCCACTTTCAGCACGTACTGACCGTTGCAATCATGGTGGCGGATAAGTACGCACACATCTTGACCGGCATACTTGCCGAGGTCTACCACACGCTCTACCCATTCGTCTGCTGATTCCGGTTCAAGGGTTTCTGAGAATACGGGTGTGAGGTTGTTGAGGTTTTTGGAATCCTGAATTTCCTCCGGTGTAGCGATATATACGCTGTAGTGCTCTGCATAACGTTCATGGTGGTGAGAAGCTGCATACCAGCGTAGCATTGCGCCATCCTGCGGAATGGAAACCACAGGTGAGATTAGCCAGTTGTCAGGCTCGATTGCACCTTGCCAATAGTTATACGATGTAGAGCCGAAGCATTCGTTGCCTTCGTGTACCCATGCAGGGTTGAGTCCCCAGAGATTGTAACCGAGATTCCAAGCGTCGCCATCGCCGTCAGCATCATAGCTTGACCAGTCTGCACCCTGGTTCTCCACGTCGCCGATAAGTAGGATTCCTTCTGCCTCTTTGGTTGAGCCATAGCAATGGATATCTACATCGCCGCTTGTGGTCTTGAAAGTGATTGTGCCTTCAAATTGACCTTCCTCCGAAGGATAGAACCATACGCCTACCTGCACTGTGGAATTCCACTGCACTGGATATTTGTTTTCCGGAATCACTCCATAGAAAGGATGATCAGATGTCACGTCTTCAACCGTCATTGAGCTGCTGCCTGTGTTCTTGAGGTTTACGGTGGCGGTGAGGTAACGGTTGTCGCCTACATATATGGGTTCGAATTCTACTTCAGTTTTGTCAGCCTCCACTGCGAACTCTTCAAAGTCTTCTACAACAATGCGGAAGTTGGAGATCTCAAGACGGTCTTTCTCAGAAATGATGCCGTCGCCGTTCTTTGTGTAAGCGAAGCGTATGGAATGATTTCCGGGAATACATGTCAACATAGCCACCCATGATGGGTCTAAGGCAAAGAGATCCTGGCTTGCATCTGTCTCGTTAGGATAGATGCTCTTGGTGCCTGAATTCATAGGATGGTTAATTGCGATTGTAGCCTGGTCTCCGATCCAATAGGCGTTTTCATCGGGGCTTGATCCGTAGAGTGTGCCATCCCAATTGAGGTAACCGACCTTACCTTCCGGAATAGTGAAGTCAATCTGTAGCCATGAAGTGGTGTATGTGTCATCTTCCTCGCCTGAGTTGGCATTGTATGCCACGCCGTTTTCCATTTCAAATGGGAAAGAGTTGTCGGTCGAGAAGAGTGTCACGCACTCAGCTCCCTCGGTCACTACGCTTGAGAAGTCTGCCATCTTGCGTACAAGGGCTTTGACATTTGCTGTCACGTTGCCACCTGTGGTCTCTATTGTAAGGTTGGCTTCATACTGGCCCGGCTCAGTGGCACGGAACATGACGGGGATTTCAATGGTCTCGAGCAGATTTGCCTGAGTTGAGGGCTTCGTGGCTACGAAATTTTCAGATGAGGATGAAATATTGTTTATGCTAAGTGGATTAAGACCCTTGCTACGTACTATAATGGTAGCCTGTCCATCTACTCCATTCTCATCTTTAATCATAAAGTTGCCGAAGTTGACCTCAGGAGTCTCGATCACTGCCAAATCTCCATCAGCAGGTTTGTTGGATAGTTCGAGATCATAGACATACAGGCCGTTACGTTCGTTGCCTGAATAGTAGAGACCCTCATACTGGAAGCGCACAGAGTGCTTGCCGGGAGCAAATTCAAGTGCATTGGAGATATCATCCGATACATTGTTCTGATATTTTGCTGCTGGCTCAGCGGCATCATCTATGAAATATCCGCCGGCATTCTGATACCAGTAGCCTGTCTCTACACTGGCATTGACACTTTCTCCTTTCCAGGAGAATACACCGATATTCCCTTCCGGCACTTCAAACTCTACGTTAAGCATTGATGTCCCGTATTTGCCGTTGACAGTTGAGCGAGCCACCTCTGTGCCGTCTTCAAGAGTTGTCATTTCAAATGGGAACTCAATGTTGGTGGTGAATGTGAAGTCACCGCTCTTTACAGCTGCAGAATAGTCCGGGGTCGGGATTGCTACAGCCTCATAGAAAACGTCGATCGGTTCGGGATCTTTATTGAGTCCTTCATACTGAATGGACACCATACCTTCATATTCGCCTACTTCCTTTGCAAGGAATTTGACACTGATTTCCTGTAATGTGCACGCAGGAATGGTTCCTACTTCCGGTTCTGCTTTGAAAGTGTCGTCGTCAGATTCACATTCTATGAAGAAATCTACCTCGGCATCACTTACATTTACTACAGAGAAACTGCTGGTTGCACCCTGTCCTACAAAAGACTCTTTAAGTTTATAGCTGTCGTTAAACGCCACGAGTTTTGGTTCCTCTGTGGGAAGGTTTGCATAGAATCCACGGTAAAGTGTCTGAGCACCATAGACTGTGCTGCCATCGTTGGTATAGTTCATGATACCAAAAGATGTATCGGTGGTGATAGCCTCGAAGTCGCCTATCACATTAAACACAAGTTCATCGGCAGGAGCCATCTTGCCATCTTCTGTCACTGTGCCGCAGGCAAGCACCTCAGTGTAGTATGTGCCGATCGTGCCGGCGATGGTAGCTTGGTCAAAATTGGAGGATGTGGGGATTGTGATTGTACCGGCGGTTGCGTCGTAGGTGCCCACAATGTCATAGTCAACGCCTATCGACCAATCTGTAGACTGAGCTTCAAGATTGAAAAGGTTGCTTATAGTAACTTTATCGCCATCGACTTTCACTCCGATATTGTAGGTCACGATATCGCCGCCATCATAGACGAAGGTGTAGCTTTGATGATATTTCTGGGCAGCTACAAAATATTCTTTTGTTTCTGTGCCGGCTTTGCTGATCACACGCATCTTTGATGGTTTTGTGGCTGGAGCTACAGCCGGAGTCGCGTTTTCCGGCGTGCGTAGTTTCTCCAAAGGAAACTTGAAATTCAAGTTCCATGCATCGAAATTGGCAGGTAGGTCGATTATGTCGGGTACAGTCGCCAGCGCCAGCGACGATATGCCGATCAGACCTGAGAGAATAAAAGTAGATTTTCTCATGTAGGGATTAATTAAGTTATTATTGTTGTCAAAAAAATTATGATTTTCAAAATTAGAATAAAAAAAACATATTGCCAAATTTAGGACCGTTAAAATCATCAATTGATGATTCTGATTGCATATTTGATGTTTTCGAATGTGATATTATACGTTTTTGATATTCTCTCGGAATACAGACGGCGACACTCCGACACGTTGCCGGAACAATGTATAGAAGTTGGATGGCGACGCGAACCCCACTTTTGCACTTACAGTTTTAAGCGAATCTGTATTGTCAGAGTCAGAAAGAATCTCCACTGCCTCGTTAAGGCGATATTCACTGACATAAGCTGAAAAAGACTTTCCGTAATGCTCGTTGACCACTTGCGACAGATATGTACGGTTGGTGCAGAGCAATCCGGCGACTTTGTCAAGCGATAGTGTGCTGTCGTGGTAGAGCCCTTCGTTCATCATCTTTTCAAGTTGTTGGTAGAGTTGTTTCGACTTCTCATCGTTCAGGCCTCCGGATGTACGGTAGACATCGCGCTGCTGCGCTTGGGCGTTGGCTTGCTCAAGCTGCTCTCGGAGAAGTTTCTCGTTTCGCATATTATCGAGATAGCGGGCTATGGTGTGTTTGTAGTCGGTCACCTTGCGTCGGTGGTAGATGAAGCCTGCAATACAAATTATCAGAAACATCATTCCTATTGCAGTTAGAATGATTATAGTTCTCCCACGCTTCATTATTTCCAGACTTTGGTTCGCATTTTTCCATTCCTCTTCCCTCACTTTGTTGCGCAGGTCAAGAATTGCAAACTCACGTTCCTTTTGCTCTGAGAAGATGTTAAGGGTTACGTCGGTGTATTTTTTATAATATTCCAGACTTTTGGCATATTCTCCCTGTTGTTCGTAAATGGTCGACATAAGTGAATAGATCTCCTTCTCAAAGATTGTCACCTTATATTCGTGCGCCATGTCGTTGATGGTTGTAAGTAGCGTTAGTGCATCGTTCTGGCGTTTCTGTTCAATCAGGAATATTGCGTAGCAAAGTCGGGAATAGATTTTGTCATAGTTTGGCGTACTCGGACTGTCTTCCATGCTTAGTATATAAAACGTTTCTGCCTGATCCGTTTTTCCGAGGGTTTTATAGATGTCTCCCATGAAGGAGTTTATATAGCTTTTCTCCGATTCCAGACCGGCTTGATTTGCAAACCCTTCAGCTTCCTTTAGATATTTCAGGGCCTCGTCTGATTTATTGTTGTTGAAAAGATAGTTAGCCATATTGCAGGCAGTCACATATCGAGTTGATAAGTCATTGATCTCCTTGGAGAGATCATATGCTTTGAGAGCGTAGTCCCAACCGGAATTATCCTGTTTCTGGAAATATATGCTTGCTATTGTTGACAGGGCGGATGCTTCGGCGTTTTTGTCATCAAGTTTGCGGGCTGTCTCCAATTGTTCTGTTGCATAGTGCAGTGCTTGTGAGTAATCGTTAATTATTCGCTGATAATATGAAGATATAGTTCTGCATACCACCAGATAGCTTCTGGAACTATGTTCTTTAAGAGATGGGAGTTCTGTAATAAGGGCTTCTATAGGAATGGTAAAGTCTGCTGTATCGCGCACGCTTATCAATGCATGTAGTCGTAGGGCATCGCCTGTCACTTCTTCAACTCTGTTATTCTGCGACCTACCGAGGCTCCCTAATTCATCAGCCTTACTCTTGAGAATATCATATTGTCGGGAGGAAATGGCGTTCTCACAGTCTTTAAGCAGCATTTCTCCTTTATCGCTAAAGGCCGCCTTACTATGAAAAACGCAGAAAAGGATAAAGATTACAAAGCAAAACCTTTTTAGATGTAGGAGTTCGCGTCTCATAACTTCAATAGCAGAGCGCCGACAAATCCTTTTCCTCTTTGGCGGGCTCGCGTGTCATAAGGATAGTAAGTGGTTCATCCGGCTGTTCCATAATGCCGTATGTCACTTCCAACATTCCTTCGCAATTTGCTGTCAGAGTTAGAGGAAAAGAAAGTGGGGTAAAGTCAAGAAGTCCCTTTTCGTCAGTAGATGATGTCATGATGGTATCTGCATATTCTACTGATATCGAGACAAAGGGAATAGGATTTTGTGTTGCCTCCTCAATTGCACAAAGCTGAATCACCTGTGGCTCCGGTATAAAAAAATCAAACTCCGGGTCTTGTGCTGATGCACCAGACACCGCAGTCATAGCGATTAATATGAGGAGATTGTGCCGCATGTTGATTATAAATTTAATATAGGTATTCAGTACTATAACAACTATAATGATAATATAGTTTTGAGGCGCACATCATTTCAGATGTACGCCTCATAATCTGTAGAAATTTTTATATATCTTATAAGACTTATAAATCTTATAATCCCTCCACTTAGCGGATTACTTTCTTAGTCACCTTGTTGCCTTCTCTGACGATATAGATTCCATTTTCAGGCCGGGCTACACGTACACCCTGGAGGTTGTAGTATTCCATTACTCCGTTGGCTCCATTTATAGCCTCAACAGCGTTGTCTTCTCCTATTGTAACAAAGTAGGATTCTCCAGCTGATGTAGGAAAGCTTACATTATTATCATTGATGACTGTAAATTCTACATCTTTTCCGTTTTCGTCGGTTATTTTAGCTTGTGCGATGCCCGCATAGTTGAGCTTGCATTCCAGTCCTGCACCTGATTTTATCACGGCTTCTGTAAGTTTACTATCTTTCCATGTCTGGTCTACCTCAAAGTTTCCTTCAGCCTTTATTCCGCAGATAGATCCGTCGATCCAATAAGGTGAAGGAGCCGGAAGAAGACGGATTATTCCTCCATAGCTCTGGAGAAGCATTTCTGTGACTCCGGCTGTGTATCCGAAATTACCGTCAATCTGGAATGGTGAGTGTGAGTCAAAGAGGTTGTAGTAGATTCCGCCGGCTCCGTTGCTCTGACCGTATGAAGATGCATGTCGAAGAGCTTTTGTGATGATGGTAGCGGCATGCTCACCGTTGAGAGCACGTGCCCATAGAGCAAGTCGCCAGGCAAGAGACCATCCGGTCGAGACATCCCCTCGCTGGGTGAGGGAGTTAACTGCAGGGGTAAACCACTCGCTTTCAGGAGTGATATTACCGAAAGGATACATTGCCATCAGATGTGACTGATGACGGTGTTCTTTTTCTCCTACACTATAGTCACTTTTCTTCCATTCGCGAAGAAGAAGATCCCCTGTCTTTACTCCATTGCTTTCTGTTCCCCACACTCCGGTGTATTCTTCAGTAGCGAGTCCTTGGTCAAGATTCTCAAATTTGTTTTTGAGTTCTGCTACGAAATCATCACTCACTCCTGCTTCTTCGCCAAGAGCTTCTATGGCTTCGAGAGTGATTCTAAAAAGCTCATAGACGATCTGCTGAGCATGTGCGGTGGCATCTTCTGCTCCCGGACCATGCTCCGGCGACCATTCCTGTGGTGCCACCCAAGTGCCGTCAGTATCCTGAATCAGACGTTCAAGCCAGAACTTCGTGCAGCTCACAATTACAGGCATGGCAGTTTCCTTTAGAAATTCTTTATCCAGGGTATATATGTAGTGTTGCCAAAGGTGGGTAGTATACCATGCATTGGCTATTACATAATTCTCTGCATAGTCAGAATGCCCGAATATATTGTTCTGTGTGAAACATGTCCATCCTTCTGTCTGGCCTGAGCGACGTGCATATTCTTGCCATTCATTGTGCTCAAGTGCCATTGCATGGATATAGTTAAGGTAGGGGAGATGCAATTCTGACAAGTTGGTGGATTCCGCTGGCCAATAGTTCATTTGCACATTTATGTTGGAATGTATGTCACACTGCCAAGCCGGATTGTTGGAGTTGTTCCAGATACCCTGAAGATTTGAAGGTAGATCCATTCCTCGTGAAGAGGCTATCATTAGATAGCGCCCGTAGGCATAATACAATTCCTCAAGCATGAGGTTGGTCGGCTTAAAACGTGAGTTGCCACGGAAGGAATTGTACTGGTTGACCATCTTGTCTGCAGGAAGGGTATTTTCTGCAGCGTCGACCACGAATGAAGCGCGGGCATATAAATTTGTGTAGTCCTCTTCGTGGGTGCTGAGAAGGCTTTCCCAACCTTTTGCGGCAGCTGCATCTACATCTGACTCCACTTGTGCATACATTGCCTCTGCAGATCCAATATAAGAAAGTGAATGTATATCATAATTTGTTGCAGCTCCCAAGATAAGAATTAGTTCATCAGCATCTCGCACCTCAATGCAATCGTCGAGTGTCGACATAGACCCCCCTGTGGGCACTGCTTTCAGCATTGCCTTGAAACTGATGTAATCAAGCAGTCCGGATGCAGAAACAGAACCATCGTTGTAGTCCGGACATAAGAATCCTTGCTTGATTCCCGGGAATAGACGGATGCGAAGATTGATTTTTCCTCCTTCTGAGGCGGCATAGCGCATTGCTACGACATTGTCAGGATAGCTGGCAATAAATTCGCGTGTATAGCTTATGCTTCCGTCGGGAGAAGTGAATGCAACATTGGCTTTCCCTTCCGAAAGATCAAGATTGCGCACATAGTTGGCTACAGCTTTGTCAGAAGAATTCCCAAAGATTTCAGATATTTCTTCCACATAGACATCCCCAAAGTTCATATAGCATCCCCGGGTGGTTGTGCTTCCGTTCCAGAGAGACTTGTCGTTGAATTGAATATGGTCTTGTGCTACTCCGCCATATATCATGGCACCCAGTCTGCCATTGCCGATAGGAAGAGAGTATTCCATCCAAGGATCTCCTGAGGTAGTGGAAGTTGCAGGTTGGTCAAACCATATGGTGTTCCTATTGGCAGGGACATATCCTTCCTTTCCAATAGCGGTGAATTCACTTATCTTGGTAAATTGGGGCACTTTCGGCAGATTGCCTTCTTCTATGAAGGTTATGGCATTGTTGGTGGCTCCGGGAGCATTCAAGGCGATATTGACGCCGGGGCCTGTCTTGTACCATTGGTTCCAATGATTCCATCCGGCGTCTCCTGCGGGATATTCTATTTCCCAGCAGTCGCCAAAAGACGTGTTTTCAGATGCTACAAGCTTAAAACTTGAGGCATCCTCAGCGACATTCGTCGCGTTTACAGCCCATTTCATCTGGACATATTCGCCATCCCGCTTATTGACAAGAATAAACTCATCCGGAGTGCCGATAAACTTCCATAATTGTGATGCTTTTTCCGGATCAGCCACTTGTGTGACTGCATCCACTGACTTCCCCTGGCATGATAGCACAGCGTCGCCGGCTGCGAAGTGGATATAATACCAATATTCTTCTCCGTCGGTGCTGAATTTTGGAAGTGTAGGATTGGAAAATACGGGGAAGGCTGCCAATGATAGGGCTACCCCTGTGATGATGGATCGTATTGTCATAATGTTTGTTGTATTAAGGAAAACAGGCGCGCATCCTTTGCGTAGGATACGCGCCCTTGTTAATTATGACGAGAATAGGGTGATTAGCGGATCACCTTCTTTTCTACCTTGTTGCCCTGACGTACGATGTAGATACCGTTTTCTGGGTTAGCAACGCGTACACCCTGGATGTTGTAGTATTCTACAGGAGCGTTAGTGTCAATTGCTACGTTTTCAACGCCTGCACCAAAACCTTCGTATGTAGGATCGAAATATTCGAGCTTGAAGTCAAATACGGGGTTAGCATAGTTGTTCTGGTTCACATCCTTGTGGTAACCGATTGTCATTGCTGAAGGAGCTTCGAGTTCAAATTCGATAGTGTTCTTGTAAAGGTTAGGATCCTTAACGAAAGCTGCGGCTACTTCACGCATGTGGCCTGATTCGAACCATACCGGTGCACCTTCCCAGTTCACGTATTTCCATTCGCCGTTAGGCATCTTGTAGTTCTGTACTTCAAGATATTCAGGGAAATCAAGTTCGAAGAGGTTGAGGATAGGCTTTTCGATAGCTACGCTGCAGAGGTCTTTGCAGCCGGCTACATGTTCGCCAGTTTCGGGATCTTCATATCCGAGGAACCAGTCGTTAACTTCGTTGTCACCGTCCCAATAGTCTTTCATGACGATCTTTTCGCCGTTATAAGCATAGAGATATGCTCCGAGTTTGTCAACGCTTACTGTAGCATCGCGAAGAGTTTCGCCACGAACGTCACCACGCATGTATTCTGTTGCACCTTCCTTGTAAAGGTCGTATGCAGATTTACCTTCGTGCACGTACCAAGCTTCCTTCATAGGAATGAAATAGCCGGGGTGTGCGCCGAGGAAGTGCTGGTTGAATGACTGGATGGAGAAGCGGTATTTGCCTGCAGGAAGCTCAGGAATTGTTACAGAGTGGTCATATACGGAAGCATTTGTCTTTGAGAAGACACCACCATTCTGAAGACCACGGCCTTTGTTCTGACCCTGAGCACTTTCGATATGCCAGTCAGCATCGCCCGACATAGCAAATTTACCTTCGCCGGCAAGTGCGATTTCTTCACCAGCAGCATTTGTCAACTTGAAATTGGAGAATGCGCTCCAAGCGTTGCAATCATCTTCACTCACTTGAGCGTTCTCAACGAGTGTATTAGGCTTGCCATAGCATACGAATCCGAGTACGAGGTCACCACCGGGGTGATTAGCCTTAACAGTATTGACATATTTGCCGGCAGCAAAAGACTCAGCTGCTTCCCCAAGACTATTGGGAACAAGACCCCATATATAGCCTTCAGCATTAAATAGGCTCTCTTTAGTAAGACCGTCAGCATCGAAAAGAGATTTCACTTGAGCCTCTGTGTCGTTGATGAAGATATAAGCATCTAGAGTCTCGCCTCCATCGAAGTGACGCTCTGCTGATACCCAAGGCTGTGAATCACGATAAAAAGCATTTGCGGTAAGGGTGTATTCACCTGCGGGGAGATCACGTACCACCTGATATACCTTACCGGCACCTGCCCAGAGCTCACCTACATTCTGGTCAGCCCCTGTCACAACGCCACTCCAACCTGCGGAGCGTGATACATTGGGGATAAGATGGTTCATATTGCGCCAGCCTTCTGCGTTAGCCACCGGGCTGAGCATTGCAGCGGCACCAAGAAGGGCGGCTGCTGAGAAGAAGTAATTTTTCTTCATGTTTTTTTGATTAGTTAGTAATTAGTAAAAAAAGTATTGTTTCTGTTTTTGTCGGTAGGCGCATAAAAGCGCCTACCTTTTTTTCTTAGTAACCTGGATTCTGGCTCCAATGGGTGTGGGTGCCCATGGTTCCGTTGCTGATCGGGAATAGACGAAGGTTCTTATTGGTTTTTGCCTCTGGATTGACTACATGCTTGTAGCCCCAATCATCTTCAAACATTCCATTGCGGATAAGGTCGTTGCGGCGCCACATCTCCATAATAAGTTCACGTCCGCGCTCATCCATAAGATCTTTCAGAGTGACATTACCTGTAATATGAGGTGCATGAGCACAATCGCGTACCTCGTTGATCAGGCTTGCCGGTGTATGCCCGAGGGTGGGTGTGGCGCCTTTGATCAGACACTCTGCTTTAGTGAGAAGAACATCTGCATAGCGGAATACCGGGAAGTCGTTGTGCTGAAGACCTTTTTTATCCCACTTTCCAAGTAAGTAATCTTCTTCTGTCGGTGGATACTTGTAGAGTCGGGCACCTTTCATAAGGTTAGTTACAGAACTTTCCGGACCTACATCATACTCATCAATGTTGTCGAATTCAATTTCCTTTGTATAGACTACATTCCTTTTTGATCTTCCTGATCCTGCAGTGAGTTTGATATCCGTACGGTTGTAGTTGGAGTCAAACATATAGTGCTGCCCTACAGCTACCATCTCATTTCGTTCGTCGCCCTCAAGGCAGAAACGGTCTACAGCCTCCGGAGTCATAGTATAAGTGCCTGAAGGAGTCTCACCTGGTTTCCAGCCCCATGTTCCGCCTTCGTTGAAGAGACCAATTGAGCGGAAGTCCCAGTCTCGGTTAGGTTGCCATCCGCCCCAATATCCATTACCATATTTCAGGGGATCAAACGGAATAGCGTATATGAAATCTTTGATCTGAGGTCCATTGTCAGGGAAGAATTTCTTGCGGTAGCCTACACCGACCTCAAAAAGACCACTATTGATGATTTCATCGCAAATCTTCACGCAGTCATTGAGCTTCGGGTTAGGAGTGCTTGCGTCTACCGTTGTAATGTCGTTGGTGTAGACACCCCAGTTGAGGTAGAGTTTGGCGAGAAGAGCCATTGCCATCCACTTGTTGGGGGTGCCGTAGGTAGCGTTGTCGCTCGCCTCGTTGAGGTCAGGGATTGCCTCGAGGAGTTCCTGCTCAATGAATTTCGCTACCTCAGCTCTTGGGGAGCGCTGGAAGTCATCTTCGCCATCAGCAATCACGTGGTCCTGGATTGGAGCATCTCCGAAAAGCTCCATGAACAAGAACATATACCATGCGCGTATGGCACGGAGCGGTGCAAGGTGAGAGGCTTTTCCGGGGTTGGACGGATCGTCAAATTGCTTCATCACTATGTTGCACTGGGTCATACCCTGCATAAGGTCTCCTTCTTGTCCGCCTGAAGTATGGTCAGGGCGGAAACGATGCTGTGCGTAATAGATGCGGCGGCCGCTGTCGAAGTAGTTGCCGGCGAAGGAAACACCTTGAGCCTCGTCGCCCGACATAAAGACGGTCTCCCAGTAGTTACGGCCAAGCCAACCTTCGTTGCGGACATAATAATAGCATTTGCTGAATTCAGCGTATGAAGCGATCTCTGAGTCAGGAAATTCTTCAAGATCCACAGTGATGGGCACGTCAAGGTCAGTACAAGCTGTAGCTCCGGCGAGCAACCCTGACATCATCAATGCTTTTATATATGATTTCATCGTGTAGATAATCTTAATTGTTGTTGTTTAGAAGTTGATGTTGGCACCTACAAGTATCTGACGCGCACGAGGATAATGGTCGTGGCGGGTATCGATACCGGGAGTAAGGCCACCAAGGTTGATTTCAGGATCGCGTCCTGAATACTTGGTAAGGGTAAACACATTGTTGGCTGAAACGTAAAGACGTATGCTGTCAAACCATCCGTTGAAACAATCGCGGAAGGTATAGCCTAAAGTTACTGTAGAGAGTTTGAAGTATGAGCCATCCTCGAGCCAGCGGCTTGAAGGCATTGATGAATAGTGGTCATAGACTACTGTGCCATCTTCTTTCTGTTCCCAATATTGGTAGTTGCGTGCGTCTGCAAGGATATTCTTGCCTCTGGTTACATTGCCAAGATAGCCAAATGCAGCTTTGGGCTCATTGAAGATCTTCTGACCAAAGACTCCGGTGAAGAATAGATTGAGATCCCAGTTTTTCCATGTGAGGGTATTGTTCCAGCCCATTGTAAGCCATGGCTGAGCACATCCAACTTTAACTCTATCCTTATCTTCAGGAGAAGTGGTGGTCACGTAATTGCCATCTTCGTCTAACATTCTTTCACCCCAGAAATCCTCACGGGTCTTATCGTAGACATAGAAGCAAGAGTTCCCATCTTTATCAATGCCTGCATAGTCCCACATATAGAATGTTCCGATTGGCTGACCTTCGTAGATACGCTGGATGCATGCAGTCGAAGCACCATCAAGGTTAGGATTGTAATATCCATCAAGGATACCGGCGTTGAAACCAGCTGCAGGATTTGATACGCTGACCACTGTGTTCTTGTTGTGGGAGAGGTTTAGCGAGGTTGACCAGTTCCAGTCACGTGTCTGAATTGGAACTGCGTTAAGGGTCAACTCTACACCACGGTTACGCATCTTGCCGACGTTTGCAGTAAGGCTGCCTACAGGGTAAATAGTGGTTGGAACGGCATAGTCCCAGATCATATCCTTAGTGTCTTTATTATAATATTCGATCGTACCGTTGATACGCCCGTTAAGGAAAGCAAAATCAAGACCTATATTAAGCATTGTGGTTGTTTCCCAGCGGAGATCCGGATTGTCGTTGCGGGCAGCATGGACTTCTTTATACCATTTGTCGCCATACTGAACTTTACCGCCATATACATAGAAGAATCTTGAGATATAACCGTCGAAGCCTGCAGAGTTACCACTCTGACCCCAACCTAAACGAAGCTTGAAGTCACCGATTTCACCGAGACCACGAAGCCATTCCTCTTCGCTGAAGCGCCATGCTACAGATGCTGATGGGAAAGTTGCCCAACGATGGTTGGCACCGAAAGAGGATGCACCGTCGCGACGTACAGCTGCTTGAAGAAGATAGCGGCTCTTAAATGAATAGTTGGCACGACCATAGAACGATATCATTCTCTTGGTAAGAGGGCCAAAACCACCTACAGCATCCTCTCGTGTATTCATTGCTGCTCCAAGGTTGTTCCATCCAAGGGCATCATTGTAGTATCCATATGTCCAGGCCCCGAAGTTGTCATTGTAATCTTCCTGTTCCCAAGAGTAGCCTGCCATGAGTGCGAGCTTGTGGTCATCACCAAATTCCTTGTCATAGTTGCCGTAGATTTCCATCAGCTTCTTGATGTCGCTGCGGAAGCTGCGTTCTGTGCGTCCTTCAAGGTCAGCTTCTGTTGGTGACTGGTGAGACTTATATGACTTATAGTCCTGGTTTTCGTTTTGATAAGAGAAGTTGGCGTTAAGGAAAAGTCTGTCGATGATCATGAGAGATGCCTTGCCGGTCACCTGAAGGCGGCGGAAACTGCGGCGGCTCTTGTCCTCTGTGATGAGTGCCAAGGGGTTGTAGCTCTGCGATACGAGCTGTGAGTTGCTATAATATGTGCCGTCTTCGTTATAGACCGGAGCAAGTGGGGTGTACTGATACATCATCTGATATACAGAACGTCCTTGTGTATCGCGAGATACGCCCCATTCATTACGGACGTTGCCATTGACTCCAAGTGCGAGGGTCAGACGGTCTTTAAGGGTCTTGCTTTCGATGTATGCACGTGCAGTGAAGAGATTGTTGCCTGCTCCCTTGATGATACCGTCACGTTCTATGTAGTTGACTGATGCATTATAAGTGGTAGATTTGCCGCCACCGCTGATTGAGAGATTGTGGTTTTGTGCAAAACCTGTTTGCATTACAAGATCCTGCCAATTGGTGTCGGCTCCGGCATCAGCACCAGGTTCTACGCCAAGATCTTTAGCAAAATCACGCAGCTGTGTAGCTGTCATCATCTTATGGTCGTTTGCCACTTTTTCCCATGATACATAGCCCTGATAAGTGATTCGCGCCGGACCTTCTGCGCCACGCTTGGTAGTCACGATTATGACACCGTTGGCTGCCTTAGAGCCATAGATGGCTGTTGCTGAAGCATCTCGAAGCACATCAATGCTCTCGATATCACCTGGAGGAATTAGATTAAGACTGACTCCGGGGATGCCATCTACTACATACAGTGGTTCTGTTGAGCTGTTGAGGGTGGATGCACCGCGGAGGGTCATGGAATTTACGCCTCCATTAGGGTCGGAGTTTTGTACCACTACAAGACCTGGAACTTTACCTTGAAGAAGCTGGCCCGGATCGGTATATGAGCCGACATTGAGATCTTTGGCATTGACCGTAGTGATGGAGCCGGTGAGGTCTTTCTTTTTCATTGTGCCATAACCGATCACTACCACTTCGTCGAGAAGTGCATTATCCTCCTTGAGGATGATCTTCAGGTCGTTGCCCTTTACTTTCACATCTTGTGAAAGATAGCCAACATAAGATATTTTCAGAGTTTTCCCTTGCTCCACGTCGATGGAGAAGTTGCCGTCAAAGTCTGTGGCGGTGCCGGTGTTTGAGCCGGCTACCATGACGGTCGCGCCGATCAGAGGCTCGCCAGCCTCATCGGTCACTGTGCCTTTGACAATCGCTGCCTGTGCGGCCAGTCCGCTCAGCATAAACGCCAATAGCATCAGATATTTGAAGCCGGATGATGCCCCGAGGCGTTTCATAGTCTTTTCAATAGTTTGCATCAATTCGTATGTTAGGTAATTAAATTCAAAAATCAGGTTCTATGTATGTCTGCCCCCAGGGGCTATGAAGCAACGTAATTTTTTACAATTTGTTATAATTTTATTAAAATTGTCTATGCAGCCAATAGACTGCACAATATTTATCGCTTTTTCCATCTCACTAACCAACATTAGGATAAGTGGGAATGCAAAATTACAAAATAATTTTGACAAATCAAAAATTTAACACACTTTAACCTAAAATTGTATGTAAAAAGGAGAGCGGGCCATCACGGCCGGCTCTCCCTAAGGATTATTTTAATGAATTAGATTGCTGTCTTCTTTATGGAAGTCCAATCTGGACTGCATAAGGCTGCTGTCCGAAACTGCCGACTCCCGGGATGTAATAGATAGGTGCAAGAACTGCAAATCCTGGTTCATACCAGATGTCGTATTCACCGGTGAAGCCTGCTGATTCATTGAATGCTGTCCAAGTGTATGCTCCGATACCCTGACTGGGATCAGCTTCCCAATTGATTCCGGTTGCATAAGAATTCCATGAAAGGGTTCCTGCCTCATTCTCCCAGAATTCGATATACTGAGGACCTGTGCCTGCAATCTGGTCACCCCAAGAATCCGGACCGATTGTTGAGTAATATTCCTTGTAAGGATTCATCACGCGGTAGCGTTCCATGCCTTCCACTTTCATGATTTCTACTGAATATGGAGCCTCAGCGTTGTCCATCACCCATGCATCAAGGAATGAACCCATACCTATGCTTGTCCATGTCAGGGTCTTTGAAATGGTAAATGTATATTTCAAATTGCTGGAATCAGGATGTGTGATGGTGCCTTCCGGCACTGCGACTTCGATAGTGGCTGTATAGTTATTGCCGGGAACGAGGTCTCCGATTGAGATTGTATAGTCAGCTACATTTTCTCCGCTTTTGAATGATACACTTGCCGGACCACTCAACACTCCTTCTGCCTTTGTAGTGAATTTAACCGGATAGTCAAGATCGCCTGCAGTTTGGGATCTGTTGACTTTCACAGTAAAGGAATCCATATTATCTGAAGCGGCTAAGGTAATGGTTTCTGCAGGTTTTACGAATGCAACTACCTGACCTGCATCTGTCGGTTCGGTCCAGTACTGCCCTTCGGAGCAAGAACCCAACACAAACACTGCTGCAGCAGCCACTAAGGCATTTTTTATATTGGTTTTCATATCTGTTCAAATGAAAGATTATAAATAGTTACTTTTATGCAGATCAGAAGTCCTCAACTGCGTTTGGCTTGCTCCATGACGGGTTGTTGTCGCCGAGTTGGTGGTTTGCTTCAACCTCATTGTTAGGAATAAGGAATGGCTTGAGCGGTGCTTCTACGTTGTAGACCCAGTCAATATCCCAGCCTCCGCCACGACGATCGAGTGGCTTGTTGAGACGGAGAAGGTCGAAGTATCCAAGACCCTCACCCCAAAGTTCGATACGACGCTGGCGCCATACTTCATTAATGAAGTCTTCTCCTGAAAGAGTGCATGTGTAGGATGGATCGCGGTAAGTCTTCACGAAATTCTGAAGTATAGATGCGCCATCACCACCGCTTCTTGCAGTAGCCTCAGCCTGGATGAGATACATTTCCTCAATTCGCATCAGAATCGGAGATGTAGAGTTGGTAGTAGTCTGAAGCACGTCCTCATAAGGTCCGAATTTAACTTGTACGTAAGGTTCCGGATCATATCCTGCAGGGCTCATGAGTGCCTGCTGATTTGCAGAAAGATTTGAGCTCAGACAGTTCTCGTCGAGCCACCACCCTTTACGGCAGTCGCTGTCTGAAATTGATTCATAAAGAGCTTTGTTGATCATTCTCCAAGCACCTACAGAAGCGTAGCCATAGTTGAGAGAACCCATGTGTGATGCCCAGTTGATGATACCGGAAGTCACTACGCGGTCGTTGGGCTGAATGAATACACACCACATAAGGTTGTGGTCGTTGGCATTGTTGAATGCAGGGCGAGAAGCTTCCTGAATGGAATAGGGTGAGATACCAGACTTGGCTCCCTCTGCAATTGCGCTTGAAGCGTCAGATGCTGCTGCCTGCCAATTATTCATTACAAGATTTACACGTGCACGAAGACCATAAGCTGTTGCAAGCGACACAAAACGCTTTGTACCTGTATCAGCTATACGGTCGACACCAAGACCGGAAGCTGTAAGCAGCTCGATGGTTTTGTCAAGGTCAGCCATGATCTGGTCGTACACAGCTCTTACACTTGCACGAGGAGCACCTTCAGAAGCTGCTGTGTCGGCATTCTCATCTGTGATGAGAGGTACGCAAGGAAGATCTTCATGACCCTTGTATGTAAACTGATAAAGCTGTGCAAGGTTGAAATATGCATAGGCACGGTTGGCAAAACCCTGTGCCACATACAGCTGAAGTTCAGGATCTGTGGTGTCAGCGGGGATGTTTTTCAACACTGAATTTGCGGAGTCTATGATCTTATAGGCGTAATACCACGACATGTTGTTGACGTAGTTGGTGACGCCTCCTAAATCATATTCATTAGCTGTTGCAAACCAGTTGTAGCCAGTGTTGACACCGACAAAGTCAATGCCGGCACTCTCGATGAGCATCAATACTCCAGGCCATCCGAAGTCAAGATGGGCACTGCTATAGACAGCGCAATACTGGTTGAAGGTGGAAGATACACCCACTACGCCTGCTTTTGCAAGGTCGGGATTAGTGGCGATTGCATCTTCTTTCTGCCCGGTTGTAACGTAATAGTTTTCGGGCAGTGTGTCAAGATCGTTGCAGGCAGTAAGCGCCGATGCGACCATCACAGGTCCCAGTGCGTAAGCTGCTATATTTTTTAATGAGATATTCATTTTTATTAGTCCTTTATGTTTGGGATTAATGATGGTTTAGAATTCAAATCTCAGACCGCCGCTGATGGAGCGTGAACCGGTGTAGGTTGCGCCTTCAGAATTCACGTAACCCTGACGTGGATCAAGACCCTTGCGGGCTGCGCAGAGGAAGAGGTTTTCGCCGGCAGCATATATACGGAGGCTGGAGAGCCCCATCTTCTTTACTATGCTTGAGGGGAAGTTGTAGCCGATTGTCACGTTCTGGAGTGAGAGGTAGTTGCTTGAAGTTAGCCAGCGAGTAGAAGAATAGTTGGTGTATGAATCCTGTCCATCAAGACGAGGAACATTAGTGTTGGGATTTTCAGGAGTCCAAGCCTTATAGATATCGGTATGCCAGTTTTGACCAAGTCTGTCTGTAGCACCGCCATGCATGAGGTCTTGATAAGTATAGTCCCAGATCTTTCCACCAAACTGATAAGCGAATGCAAGGCTGACATCAACGCCAAAGAAGCTTACGCTTGTGCCGAAGCCACCATATGCCTTAGGCATAAGATTACCGGTCGACTTGCGGTTGTAGCTGTAGGCGTGGCTTGCGTCGGTTGAAAGGAATTCTTCGCCATCGTGAAGGATATTGCCCTGTTCATCTTTCAACACTTCGTCGTCTTTATTCTTAAGAGGATTGGCATCCCAGTAGAGTGCAAGACCGGTAGCAGGATCTACACCTGCGTAGTCTACGAGGTAGAGCTGGTACATAGACTCTCCCTCACGGTAGATACGGTTGCCGCTGATGAGCTGTCCTTTCAAGTCGGGGTGAAGTTTCAGCACCTTATTGCTGACAGATGTGATGTTGAAGTTGATATCCCAAGTTACATTCTTAGTCTGTACGGGGCGAACATTGAGCTCAAGTTCCACGCCGTTGTTGCGCATAGAACCAATATTCATAGGTATTGAGCTATAGCCGAGAGATGGGGATACAGGCTTGTTGTAGAGCATGTCAGATGTCTGACGGTTGAAGTATTCGAGTGTACCGGAAACCATGCCCTGGAGGAAGCTGAAGTCAAAGCCGACGTTGAAGTTGTTTGAGGTCTCCCAAGTGATATCAGGATTACCTTTGTATTGGAGCTGACCGTCTGACCATACCCCGTTTGCACCGGTGATTCTGTATTGGTCTGCCCATGCATAGTAGCGGCACTGGTTGGAAGCACGACCGAGGTCATCGTTACCCTGCTGGCCGAAAGATACCTTAAGTTTCAACTGATCGAGCCAGTTTGCACTTGACATGAAAGGCTCTGCTGCAAGGTTCCATGCGCCGGATACTGACCAGAATGTACCCCACTGATGTCCGGGAGCGAAGCATGAGGATGCATCGCGACGTACACTGGCGCTGAAGAAGTAGCGTTCGTCAAATGAGTAGTTGACGCGACCGAAAATACCGCGGGTAGCATAGTTGAGTGCGTATCCGTAAGGATTCTTGTTGTCGATAGTATTATTGATGGCCCAGCTGTCGGGGAGGTAAAGGTTGTAGCCTACACCCTCAAGGATCTCATTGTTCCAATCGTAGCTTTCATAACCGAGAAGAATGTCAATGTCATTTTTGTCTGCGAAAGTGCGGTTGTAGTTAGCGAGTGCCTGGAGGTTGATAGCACGTGAACGGGAGAACTCCTGCACTGCAGAGCCACCATACTCTGAGCTTTGGCCATAAAGGGAGTTGCCAAGGTTGTGATAGCGTGTGTTGTCAAGATAGAGGCCTGCTGTGCCTGTGATAGTAAGACCCTCTACAGGATTGAGCTGCACATACCACTTGCCGTTGAATACATCGTATAGATAGTCTTCAGTGTCATAAGCCAGATTACCTGCAGGGTTTGACTGGCTCATCCAGTTACGATAGTAGGGAACCACTGAACGGTTACCATAGTCATAGATTGGCAGGTTGTATTTTTCATTATACATGATCTGCTTGTCGGCGCCACGCACATACATAGGATAGTAAGGAGCGATCTGGTCTGCCATAAGGAAGGCATTGCCGGATGAATTGGCGTAGTCTGCAGTCTGGTCGCCGGGATATCCTGAGTTCACATAAGTATAAGTGAGGTTGGTGCCGATCTTGAGCCATTTCTTAACCTGGTAGTCAAGCACTGTGTGTGCGCTCAGACGTTTGAAGTGAGAACCTTCGATAAGACCTTCATCGCCAAGGTATGAACCAGAAACATAGAAAGTGAATTTCTCATTGCCACCTTTGACGCTTACATTGTATTCCTGACGTAGACCATCGCGAAGCTGCTTGCTCCAATCATCTGGAGTGTAGTAATATGTGCCGTCGCTGTAGCCAAGGGTTGCGTTAGGATTGATCTTGCCGTTTGTGCCGATAAGGCCTTCACCTTCAGGAAGAGTATATACCTGATAACCGAGACGCGGCACAATGTATGCATTTGCCTGAGCGTGAGCCTGCTCTGCCGACATAGAGTTGTTGTAGTAGAAACCATTGTAAAGAGTGCGGTATACCTGCTCTACGTATGCGTCGGTAGACTTGATTACGTCATAGTTAGGCACTGCACGGTGGTTCTGACCCCAGCGTGCATCGACTGTTACCTTTGCCTGGCCGGTAGATCCCTTCTTGGTAGTGATAAGGATGACACCATTCGCACCGCGGGCACCATAGAGGGCAGCTGCTGCAGCATCTTTGAGGACTGTCATTGACTCGATGTCCTGGGTATTGATGTCAGAGACACTGCCGTCGTAAGGAACGCCGTCCAACACATAAAGAGGATTGTTGGATGCGCTGAGTGATCCGACACCGCGGATACGGACTGTCGGGGAAGTACCCGGCTGGCCATTGCTGCTCTGGATCTGCACGCCGGCAATTTTTCCGTTAAGAGCATCGGTTGCATTTGAGACAAGTGAATTTTCAAGGGTCTCAGACTTCACTACAGAAGCAGAACCGGTATAAGCCGATTTCTTGGCTGTACCGTAAGCTACTACAATGAGTTCGTCAAGGTCGTTGGCTGCATCCTTAAGTGCTACTTTTACATAGTCGGAGATAGCAACTTTCTCAGTGTGCATACCTACATAAGACACGATGAGTGTCTTTGCACTGTTTGGCACGTTTTTAAGCGTGAAATTTCCATCGAGGTCTGTTGCGGTACCGAGCGTGGTACCTTCTACCTGAACGGTAGCTCCAATCACAGGATGATCATCAGAGGCTGAATAGACATATCCTGTGACCGTACGCTGTGCCAGCGCCGACATCACGAAGACTGTCATTATCGCCATAAGTGATAGCAATCTTTTCATCTTAATTAGTTTAAGTAAAACAATATGGTTAATTTTTGTTGTTATTTTTTACCTGTTTACACACATATGCATCAGAATAGGTGCGATTCTCACCGCACTTCCTTTAACATAAAAACACATTTTAGTTAAAAAAGTTTTACAAAATTAGGTTTTTTCTATATATTTCTCAATATTTCTTAAATTTTAGATTGTGTATTTTACGAAAATGTTACCATTTTGTTACTCTAATTTCTATTTATCCTATACATTTATTCTCCATTCTCATTAAAATTTTGTGTAGTCATGAACAGAATCAAGCAAAAAGCAAAAATCAAGGAGCCGGTAAGACTTCGGGCAAAATCGCTTGCCAACGGCAACCAATCCCTATACTTGGATACATACCGGAAGGGGAGAAGAGTATATGAATTTCTAAGACTCTATTTGATTCCTGAAAAAACTGCTGAAGATAGAACCGTCAATGCTGCCACCATGAAGGCAGCATTGGCCATTAAGGCAAAAAGGATCATTGATTTCGTCAATGGTCGTGCCGGTATCAAGAATCAGGCAAACTCGCAAGATTTAAGGGACTGGATAGATCAAATAATAAAGGAGAAGGATGGGCATAAGTCTAAATCGGGCATAAGGCTCATGAAACGACTGATCAGACATCTTGAAATGTTCCGCTCATCCATCCGGCTAACTGATGTTGACCGTGAGTTTTGCATCGGTTTTGCCGATTATCTGAGGTCTGCACAGTCCCTTAACTCCCCAAAACCACTTATGCAGGCCACTCAGTTTGAATTACTCAATTCCCTTTCCATCGTTTTAAACGAAGCGGTGAGAGCTGAATTGATACCGAGCAACCCGATGCGGCTTCTCAATGCAACCGAACGAATAAAGAAACCGGAAAGCACCCGAGAATATCTTACGCATGAGGAGGTTAGATCTATAATTGAAGTTGCCGATCCCAATATTGCAATCGGCGACGACGTGGCTGCTTTTCTTTTCTGTTGCTTTTGCGGACTGCGGTATTCCGACGTTTCCAGACTTACCTGGAGAAATATCATCAATACTGACAATGGGAGGATGATTTCAATTACGATGAAAAAAACTTGCCGCCCCGTGGAAATCCCTGTGTCTGAGATTGCATCCTCTTTTTTGCCGGCTTATGGTTCTCCTCAAGAGAGGGTATTCTCTTTTCCTACTTACGGTGTCACATCCAGGAAATTAAAGAAGATTGCGAAAGCTGCCGGAATAAAAAAAAAGTGACATTCCACGTATCCCGTCACACTTTTGCAACTTTGATGCTAACTGCCGGAGCCGATCTTTATACAATCAGCAAGCTAATAGGGCATGCTGACATCAAGACGACGCAGATCTACAGTAAGGTTGTCGACAAAAAAAGGCGTGAGGCCATAACCCTTCTTGACAAACTCTTCTGATCCTCTCGTTTTGTTACTGGTACGTTACCCACCATTTGTTACCAATAGGTACGATGACACGTATAGAGTGCGCTTGCTACTAAATTTACTTCGTAATAAATTTGGAGTGAAAAAATTAGTAGCAAGCATGTTCCGCATACACCATGACGCGTCGATGCGGCCTAAGTGAAACAAAACCATATTGTTTTACAAAAAATTATCTAAGATGAAAAGATTGCTCTCACTAATGGCGATTATGACGGTCATGGTGATGTCGGCACTTGGACAACGTACTGTCTCCGGACAAGTCATTTCAGGTGAAGACAACCAGCCCATTATCGGTGCCACAGTTCTGGTGAAAGGCACCAAATTAGGTGCTGCAACTGACCTTGATGGCAACTTCGTGCTCAAAGACATTCCCTCGAATGCAAACACTCTTGTAGTATCTTATGTAGGTATGATAACAGAAGAGGTTGCTATCGCTGACAATCTCTTGATTAAACTTTGGAATTCTACCAATAAGCTTGACGAACTTGTAGTGGTAGGTTACGGCACCACTACTCGAGCTGCTTTTACGGGAGCTGCATCCGTCATGAATGGAGATGTAGTGGATCGCAAAAACGATGCCAACTTTGTAAAATCTCTTGAAGGCAACGTGACCGGTATCCAATATAACAATTCAACTTCTATGCCTGGTCAGTATGGCTCAATCTATATCCGAGGTATGGGTTCTCTATCAAGCAGTAGCCAACCACTTTATGTGATCGACGGTATGCCGGTAAATTCAGATTATGATGGAATGTCATCCACATCAAACAACTATTTTGACCCTATGGCTGCCTACAATCCCAATGATATCGAATCGATCACAGTATTGAAAGATGCTTCTGCCACTGCAATCTACGGTTCGAGGGCTGCCAATGGTGTGATCATCGTCAATACAAAGAAGGGAAAAGCCGGGAAGCTCAATGTGACGCTCGATGTTAAGCAGGGATTCTCCAAAGTTGCCAACAACAACATGAAATTTGCAAATGCAACACAGTCACTCGACCTATTCGCTAAGGGTATAGTAGCTCGTTATCCTTCGGACTATAGCTACGAAAGCGCAGTTGATTTCCTAAAAAATGATTATTTCGAGTGGGATGGCAAGACTGATACTGACTGGATGGATGTCATATCCCGCAACGCATATTATCAGGAATACAATGCCTCTGTAGCCGGGGCTACAGGTGACACCCACTATTATTTCTCTCTCGGATATCTTGACACTGAGGGTGTCATCGTCGGCTCTGACAACCAGCGTTATTCAGGTCGCGTAAACCTTGATACCAAATACAAGTGGTTCTACGGAGGTATCAACGCACAATATTCTTATAATAAGAATAATTCTTTCTCTCAGTCGACCGGGGGTAGTATGTCAGCTCCTGTGACTGCCGCTATGTCGTCAATGACGCCGTTTGACCCTGTGTATCTTGACAATGGAACAGAATACAATCCCGGTGCTACCGGATATAATCCACTTGCATTGCAGGATCCCAAACTCGGCGACCTTAGCCAAGTGACCAACCAGACTATCAATGCCAATCCTTGGCTTCAGGTCAATCTTCCATATGGTATCTACGTCAAGACTAACTTCGGCGTGAATGTAATGAACCAGCGTCAATACGACTATTGGAGTGCCGTTTATAATCCACAGGGTATGGACTACAATGGCCTTGGCCAACAATATAACTCCAATACAAGCACTCTGACCTGGACAAATCTTATCGGATGGAACTATACATTAAATGAAAAGAATGTGTTCGACGTAATGATCGCTCAAGAGATGCAGCGCTATGAATACCGTTACGAATATTATTCCAAATATGATTTCCCGTTTGCTGCTGATGGCATGCGCAATATGGCGACTGCAGGTGCCGACAACGGTTCGGAGTATTATGAGGCCTCCTCTCGTCTCGCTTCTTACTTTGGTAGTGCCAACTACTCTTACGATAGCCGCTACTATCTGTCGGCGTCATTCCGTCGTGATGGCAGCTCTGTGTTCGGTCGCAACAAACGCTGGGGTAACTTCTGGTCTGTTGGTGCAAAATGGCGTCTTGGTCAGGAGGCTTTCATGAAAGATTATGACGTAATCAAGAATGCCGATATCCGTATTACTTACGGTACGGTCGGCAATCAGTCACTTCCTTCTCTTTACGCAGCACGCGGATACTATGAATCTGGCTACAATTACAATCAGATTCCAGGTATGGTGCCTGCCGGTATTGAGAACCCGGATCTCACTTGGGAGACTTCCCGAAAGTTTGACGTAGGTTTCGACCTAAACCTATGGAATCGTCTTAACGTGACTTTCGACTACTACAATGAAGATACATCTGACGCGCTCTATAAGGTGCCTCTGTCTCTTACTACTGGCATGGATGCTACATGGCAGAATATAGGTAAGATTCGTAACCGTGGTATTGAGCTGGGCCTGCGCGGTGTTGTATTCGCCAACAAGGATATGAGCATAAGCCTCTTTGGCAATCTTACATTCAACAAGAACAAAGTCATCAAGCTTGCCAATGGCTCGATCGAAAGCACATATACTATCATAGAGGAGGGTCGGCCCTATCGTCAGTTCCTTATGAAGGAATATGCAGGAGTGGATGCCGAGACTGGTAAGGCACTCTATTATCTTAATGAGGAGGGTGATGAAACCACCGACAATTGGCTGCAGGCCGCCAAGAGATATGTGGGAAGCGCCGATCCGAAGCTCGTAGGTGCTTTTGGTCTCAACGCTGATGGATACGGATTTGATTTGTCTCTGACCTTCAACTACCGTACAGGAGGCAAGGTATATGATTCTGGCCATAACTTTACAGGATGGGGCATGGCAATGCGCACTCCTCTTGAATGCGTGGCTCTCGACTCTTGGACACCCGAAAACAAAAATGCTAAATATCCGCAATATATCTATGGCGACCCTAACTATAGCTCTTCGCAGGCTTCCTCTCGATTCCTTATGAGTGGCAATTTCCTTCGCCTGAGCAATATCACCCTTGGATATACATTGCCTCAGAAATTCACAAGGAAGGCTCTTATGGACAAGGTTCGTTTCTATATCAACATGGACAACGTCCACACTTGGACTGCAAGCGACTTTGTAGGCTACAATCCTGAGACTTACTCTTCCGGCGTTATTGCATGGCAGTATCCGGCAGTATTCTCATTCTCCGGGGGTGTCCAAGTTGTATTCTAATAATATTTATAATAGACTATAAAGCAATGAATAACATAATATTGAAATCATTGGGCACACTTCTCGTTGCTGGTACTCTCTCCAGCTGTGGAACGGAATTCCTTAAGACAGATATGTCTAACGGCGTTGATGTCAATACTGCCCTTAACAGCGTCTCAAACGTTGGAAATGCCCTGAACGGTACTTACTATCGGTTCTTCCAGTATTATTTCGCTGGAAACTATGCCACTGTCATCGGCGACCTTGCTTCCGATATCGTATACTGGAACGGCCAGACAAGCCATGAGGATGATATTTATCAGTTTACGTATCAACCTACCGGGTATAGCTCTCGCTATATATGGGAATACGGCTATAAGGTAGTCGACAATTCATCACGTGTCATTCAGGGAGCTAAGAAACTCCAGGCAGAGGTGACTGGCGATGATGCAGCTGAGCTTAATATTTATGCAGCCGAGGCTTATGCACTGCGTGCGTATGCAAATTTCGTGATGGTCAATGTCTTTGGCCATCAAGTGAAGGTCAATGGCGCTGACTATAGTTCTCAACCCGGTATCGTGATTTCAGACACTCCTGTAGAGGCTTTCTCAAATGTGGAAAGAAGTTCTGTCGGTGAGTCTTACCAGGCAATCGTGAGCGACTTGGATAATTCAATCAGTTTGTTTGAGGCTAATGGCGACCGTGGTAGTCTTTTCTATTTCAATCTTGCTGCCGCTTACGGTCTGGCTGCCCGCGTAAACCTATATCTTGAGAACTATGACAAGGCGAAGGAATATGCACAGAAGGCAATTGATGAGTCTGGAATCGAAACTTTGACATATACCGCGGAAGGATATAAGGCTCTATATAATTACGGCGCAAGCAACACTGAATCAATGTTTGCTTTGGCTATCACTACTACAGACAACTGGAGTGCCAACTCTTGCGGCACACTCTTCTCTACCTATGACTACAGCCCAAGTCCTTGGCTGCTATCTATCTTGAATGAGAATGATGTCAGAAACTCAATTATGGTTTTTGCAAGCAATACTACTCCCACAGTGCCTGAGTTTGGCGGTGGTAAGTTTGGTTGCTATGGTATGGGAAACCCTGCCTATGCCACAAATTATCTTATTAATGCACCGGAGATGTTCCTCATCATGGCAGAGTCTAATCTTAGGAAAGCTTCTCCTGATCTTGATGCAGCCAAAGCATCGCTTCTTGTAGTTGCTAAGCGTAATCTCGACATCAAGACCGCAGAGGATCTCCCTGCAACAAAAGAAGAGCTTCTCTCATTCCTGCGCGATGAAAGTGCACGTGAGCTTTTCCAGGAAGGGCACCGTCTCTTCGACATCAGACGTTGGGGAGTCAAGGGCAATGCGTATGCATACAATGCTCCCAACATTGATTTCACCTTCAAGGATATAGATCTCAGCAATGTTATCTTCCCGATTCCGGAATATGAGATCAATGCAGGCTTCGGCGTAGAGCAGACCCCCGACTGGGCTGCCGGCCGTCCGCAGTAAAGAACTATACTCATAATAAATCAGGCGACTCCTTTTCCGGAGCCGCCTGATTTTTTTACATTGCGTAGGCGCCCCTCGGGCACCGCAGGGGTTTAATTCCTATCTCCTCCATACAGTTCCTTCGGGAAGCTGATCAGCCGCACGTCAAGGTCATCAACATGCACATCGAGTGCATTCTCGTTGAAAATGCCATAGGTCATGCCGCGTACCCAGCCTTCACCATCGCAAGGCCTGCGGTCATAGACTCCTTTCTGATATGGAGTAGTGTCTACAAGATCGATCCTTATATTGTCGAGCAATATATCGTAGATTTTTCCCGGTGTGTCGCATCCTATGAAGATTCCGTTTTCTGAAGTGGCGAAGATATTTATGAAGCGGATATTATGTATCGGTCCGCAGGCTCCCTTTGTAGCTCCCTTCGGAAAACGCCATCCTGCATCCTTGTGGTTGCCCACTGCGCGTGGATAAGAAGTGATGTAGATAGGCTCCGACTGTCCCCACCATACTTCTGAGAAAAGATGGCAATCAAGAATTATATTGGAGAATGTGACATTCTCCACGCTCCCCTCGTCACGGTTCTGGATGCCGATGCCACGATTGGAGTCGCGGATTATGCAGTTGTCGAAAGTCACGTGTGAGATACGATCCATATTCTCCGATCCGATCTTCACAGCGCATGAGCGTGACGTCATGATGCAGTTTGTCACCGTAATGTCATAACATGGTCCGTATTCCTCAAATTCCCTACGGTTTTTCAAGCAAATACAGTCATCTCCACTCTCTATATAGCAGTTGGAGATGCGCACCTTATGAGAATGGTCGATATCAATGCCATCGCCATTGCGTACCTTCAGATTGTTGAGCAGCGATATGTCGGAGATCGCCACGTCATGGCATCCTACGAGATGTACGGTCCAATAAGCGGAGTTGGCTATGGTGACATCTGTAATTCTCACATTCTGGCATCCGAAGAGGGTTAGCACATGCGGGCGCGGATCGAAATTAGTGACGGGCTTCAATTCATATGAATCATCAAGCTCAGCCCCCATGAATGCCACGGCATTGCCGTCGATGCGTCCTGTGCCTGAGATGGATATGTTCTTAAGGTCAGTGCCTGATATCCACATCATGCCTTCACCCTCATTGGCGCGGAAAGCAGACTCCTTATAGATGGACTCGTCCGGATTGGCGAGCAAGGTGGCGTTAGGTTGTAGATGAAGGTCGACAAAAGATTTCAAATGAATCGGACCGGAAAGATAGGTATGACCCGAAGGAAACAGCACTTGGCCGCCTCCCGATGCAGAGCATGCATCGATAGCATTCTGGATGGCCACAGCATCGTCGACTATACCATCGCCTTTAGCACCAAACTCAATGACATTCACATCTTTGGCTCCAGCTGCCAAAGTTGCCAAAGCTACTATTATCCCAACTCCCCAATATCTTAATAATCTCATTTATTTAATAGTTTTTTAAGTTTCACAAGGTTAACTCCGACCTGTCTGACAGGTCCGACATGTCCGACCTAACCCATTAACTCTCAACTTTCACGAGCGAAAGTTGAATTCAATAATGAAATGACGACCCTCCCAAAAATTCCCGCAGCAACGATGTCGGCGGTATCTGATCTACTGGTATAGGATCAAAATACTCCATGAATTTCAGAAGCCGATACGCGGTCTCATACTGTTCCACATTATGAGGCACCTGACGCAGCACTGGCTCCGCATACTCCTTCATAACCCCGAGTTCAAATATGAGTGATGAGTTGAAGGTGGCGTCTGCATTCTCTTGGAATGGGAATATCCATTTCTCTTCACCACGTCTTACAGATGGCCAGCGACGTATCGTGTCGAGTGCCGACGTGTGTCGATAGCGGTAGTCGCGCACGATGCGACGCAGCAGACGATTGTCGGTTGTAGATATCCAATTATGATCGTCGATAGCCAAAGTAGTCAATGCTGACACATATACCTTATATATAGAGGATGCCCCGACTGAAGATATCAGTTCAGGATTAAGACCGTGGATGCCCTCTATGATCAGCACGTCTGATGGCTCCATCTTAAGTGGTTTTTCCTTCTCTACCCTGCATCCGAATTCAAAACTGTAGGTAGGCAGGTTGACTGTCTCTCCCGCCAAGAGACGTGAGAGGTCGGAATTGAGCCGTTCAAGGTCGAGGGCATATAGGCTCTCGTAGTCGTAGTCACCGGTTTCGTCGAGTGGCGTTTGGTCCCGGTTGACGAAATAATCATCGAGGGATATCATCTTTGGTGTGACAAGGGATGTCATCAATTGAACTGCCAGTCGCTTACAAGTTGTGGTTTTTCCTGACGATGAAGGTCCTGCAAGTAGCACTATCTTAGCCCCCCGGGCTACTATCTCATCTGCAATTCTACCGATCTGCCTCTCGTGCATTGCTTCCGCTACGTTGATGAGTTCCCTGACTTTCCGTTCCCTTACCGACATATTGAGTTCTCCGACATTCCTCACCTTTGTCACTTGATTGAAATGCATATAGTCGGTCAATGCCTTGAACATTTTCTTTTGGTTTTCCGGTTCTATCGCACGTTCAGGATGCTTTGGATCGCGACCCATGAGAATAAATCCGTCGGCATAAGGATGCAACGCGAATACAGGGGCATAGTCTGTAGAGGGTGGGAGGGCTCCATAATAGCTGTCGGCAAGGCCGTCGAGCGTATAATATGTGGTATAAAGTTGTCCCGTGGTCTCGAAAAGAAGTACCTTGCTGAATAGGTTCTGTTCACTAAGCTTTGGTAGTACGTCTGAGGTCAGTCGTTCGTGGCGTTCAAAAGGAAGGTCTGAATCGGCAAGCTCCTTCATTCGAGACTGAAGTGCCTTGATTTGTTCTGTTGATATAGCGCAAGGTTTGTCTGACCCTACTGTGAAGATACGGCAGAAATATCCGCGGAAGATACTGTGTTCTATGCGGAGCTGGCTTCCTGGAAACATCTCGCTGACTGCCTTATAAAGCATGAAGCATAGGGCTCGGATATAGACGCGGCGACCGGACTCTGAGAATTCTGTAAGGTATTCCACCTGCTTTGGCGAATAAATAGGGAAACGCAGGTCCTCAGTCTTGTTGTTCACACGGCAGCATATCGGCCGGAAGGGAAGTGTGACTTCTCCTGATTTGATGAGGCTCAGGGGCGACATGCCACCTTCTGCAGATACGTATCGATCTTGATTTTTGATATAGATTTCCATGATTTAAGAGTTTTCTGGTTGTCGAGTTTTCTGGTTGTCAGGTTGTAGGATTGTTGTGATCACTGTTTTATAGATTGATTTTTTTTAATCCTATCATATAGAGAGTTCATTAATGCCTTTAACATTCTATCAATGCTTTCTAATTTGGAAATTATACCATTCATTAATTCTGCGTCTATATATAGAAGGCGATTGCATATGATTATTTGAGTATGGAGCTCAGCAACAGAACCTCTCGAAATTGATAGAAAATGAATAAATTCTTTTTCACTACTCCGTCCTTGTCCCTCTGCAATATTTGATGGAATTGAAATAGCTGCTCTACGCATCTGATCGCTTAGCCCAAATCTTTCTTCGGGGGGAAGAAAACGTAGGAGTTGGTATGTTTCGCAGACCAAGTCCATTGATCTTTTCCATACATTGAGATTTTTGAAATCACTTGTTTTCATTTTTAATATTAGATTTAATTAAAAATTATTCCTATGTTCTCTTTCATTAGCTCTTTTAGTCTTGTTTGAGAGTGTATTTTTCTCGACAACTTGACAACCTGACCCCCCGACAACTCTAAAAATAGCCTTTTTCAACTGCAAAGATAAGAAAATTAATCGGGAAAGAGCAAAAAATTGCTGAAAAATTTGGTGGTTTCAAAAAAGAGCATTAACTTTGCAC
>CAYNEZ010000009.1:0-33515 GCA_964396365.1 uncultured Sangeribacter sp.
GAATAATGCTTATCACACTTGCCGACCGTCACCTTTTGCTTGCCTTCATAGGTGGAGGATTAACAGGAGGAGTACTGTTTTTAGTAGCCGCTGCTTTCGGATATGGCTCCGGATGGCTCTGCGGATGCAGCGCGGCAGTGATCGCCGTGATGTGCACTGCTGCAATCCGCCTGCCCGACCATGGCATCAATCTTTTCCTTATCGGAGAAGTAAAACTCAAATGGGTGGCTTTGATATGCTGTTTGCTGACTTTCCTTGGAGGAGGTGGCAATCAGGTAGCCCACATCGGTGGATTGATTTGGGGAGTTGCTTTCGGACTCCTTTTGCGCAATGGGATTGATCCGGCAAAATGGCTCCCTTCTTTAGAAAGGAAAAAGACAGAGACTAACGCCTTAAGGAAACCGGACATTATGGTGCGCGTATTAAAGCAACGCCAGAGCGATATGGACCGTCTTGACTCCCTGCTTGATAAGATCAAGCTTTCCGGCTACGAGAGTCTCTCTAAAAAGGAACGGAGAGAACTCAACGAACTTTCCCAAAAACTCACCAATAACAATAAGTAATATGATAATAATATCCCCACTAATACGTCTTTGCCTGAAAATAGCATCGATTATACTCTTTATAGTGACCTTAGCGGCAGCCTACGGAGGGAAATGCAATCCTGAATATATGACTGTGCCGTCGGTGATGGTGTTGGCACTCCCCTATCTGGCAATAGCAACCCTGATCGTTGGAATCGCTTGGCTTCTCTCCGGGAGATTGATCATGGCCGCAGTAGCGGGCTTGACCTTATTCCTTGGATGGTCAACTTTGAAAGATGTGACACCGATAGCTTTTTCCCAACCGGCGCAGGATGAAAGGCGTACTTTCAGGATATTGACTTTCAATTCCCTCCATTTGGCCGACACCACCAAGCAGTCGGCACCCGGCAACCGTGCCATAAAGTTTCTTACCGAATGCGGAGCTGATATCATATGTCTGCAGGAACTCATCAATTTTGAAGACCAGAACGAAATCCACCATTGGAGCCGTGAACTCCTCGATTCCCTTTATGCAGTATATCCATATAGGGTAGGAGGATCAGGTAACGCCTCCGACCTTAAAGTGATTTCGAAATACCCTGTAGTAGCACTGCCTGTCACATGCAAAGATAAGGATGACGATAATTACTGGCGCAGCCGACGCCGGTGGGCTCTCTTTGAAGTGGAGATAAAGGGACTGAAGCTCCCTATATTAAATTTCCATATGACTTCCTACAATCTTTCTGACACCGAACGTGAAGTCGTCACTGAAATAAAAGGAGTAAATTCCGCTAAGAAAAGTTATAAGGAATTCCGATATGAGATATTTCCCAAACTCGGAGAAGCTTTCCGCACCCGTGCCAAGAATGTGCAGGAGATGGTCAGCACTACAGCTGAAATCTCTCCCATCATAGCCTGCGGCGATTTCAACGACGTGCCTGGAAGCTGGAGCTATGGGTTAATGCGCAAAGCCGGATTTAAGGATGCCTATCCGGAGACCAGCTTCGGGCCTACAAATACATTCAATCAATTCCTCTTCCTATTCCACATCGACCAGATTTTCTATCGTGGCAGCCACTTGAAGGCTATAAAGACCAAGCGGCACCGCATAAACACCTCCGACCACTATCCTATCGAAGCCACTTTTGAGATTATCCCTTAGCAATTCATAAAAACTGCGATTTAACAAATTTGAAATATGCAGAAGACAGGGTTAATGTAATTCGATTATTTTTAATCATATGTACGCATTTCAAGGATATGGGGATCCTGGTGTTTTGCTAAATAAATGTTAAATGCACATATTTTCATATTTTCCTTTGTGCCATTTTCCCTACTGACGCGTTTTAATGGTACAATTTCACTGAAACGGATCACTCCTTCAATGAAGCTGTAACCGCAAAAAAACTATCTTAATTATTAACTTGAAAAACGCACAGTTATGAAAAAAATGTTACTCGCCGCAGCAGTCCTCGCTTCAGGAGCGGCAACAATGATGGCTCAGGAATCGCTTCAGAAACCAGGTTTCTTCAGCAACATGTCAATCGGTGTCCAGGGTGGCGCTACAACTCCTCTCAAGTCAGGCAAAGACTTCTTCAAGGATATGCGCGGAGCCGCAGGCCTTGACATCCGCAAGCAAATCACTCCGGCCTTTGCTCTTGGCGTAGAAGGCGATGCTGCTGTCAACACATCAAACTGGGAAGGCATGACACACTCCACTACAGCTTTTGATGCAAGCTATGTAGGTACTTACGGAGCAGTCAATCTCTTTAAGCTCTTCCAGCCTTATGGCACACGCAACGTATTCGACATCGAAGCTGTAGCAGGCGCAGGATGGGGCCACCTCTATCAGAATGGTGAAGGCAATGACCACAACTTCTTTGCCACCAAGGCTGGCTTGAATCTCAATTTCAACGTAAGCGACAATGTTACCCTTTCAATTCGTCCGAGCGTGCTCTATGATATGAGTGATGCAGGCGTAAAGCAGACATCTGCAGCCTACAACGCCAATAAGGCTACATTCAATATCGCAGCCGGAGTTTCCGTAAAACTTGGTGATGGATTCAAATACAGTGTCCCCAACTACAACCTCGACGAGATTGCAGCACTTAATGAAAAGGTGACCAACCTCCGTGCTGATCTTGCAGCAGCTGGCGATGCACTCAACGCAAGCAATAACGAAAACATGATGCTTGCATCTGAAATCCAGAAGCTGAAAAATCAGAAGCCCGTTGTGGTTAAGGAGACTCAGGACTTCCTCAGCACTGTAAGATATGTCAACTTTGCAATCGGTCGCTACAACGTGCCAGCCGACCAGCTCCCCAACGTAGCAGCAGTTGCTTCTTATCTTAAGAATCACCCACAGGCTACAGTAAGCATCAAGGGCTATGCATCACAGGATGGTCCGGTTGAGGTCAACGAACGTCTCGCCAACCAGCGCGCTGAATCTGTCAAGAATATGCTTGTAAGCAAATATGGCATCAAGGCAGACAGAATCAAAGCTGAAGGCATGGGTATCGGCCACATGTTTGAAGAAGAAAGCTGGAACCGAGTTGCAATCTGCACACTTGACAATGACAAGCCCGTATCAACTGAAACAACCGTAAGCAAATAAAAATATAACTTTAGGTTAGTGAATGCCAATTTTAAGGCAGAAACGAAGGCTCCGCAAGTAGCGGAGCCTCTTTTTTTCTGTCACTTTTTACCTGAAAAATTTGGCTACCCACAAAAAAATCACTAACTTTGCAAGTGGAATACCGATACCCGGCTCCTGATGCAGGAATGGTGGAATGGTAGACACGGGGGACTTAAAATCCCCTGGCCTTTGCGGGCTGTGTGGGTTCGAGTCCCATTTCCTGTACTTTTTATGCAAGACCTTGCGAAAAAAATTCGCAAGGTCTTGTTTTGTTAACATCATTTAACAACAGACTGCACGAAAACGTGCAGTCATCCGGATTAAATTTGCAACATGTAAAACAGATCACCCTTCTCGGCATGATCAAGCAAAAAAATTCCGGATTATGAACAGTACATACTACACTTCCAGCACTTCAGGAACACCTATCTACACATCACGCACAGTGCGCCGCGTGGCAGTAGGGCGCACAGATTCTCTTATGAGCTATGGCGACAGAATTTCTGTACGTGTGGTAGCCGGAGATCAACGCATAATGGAATACGAAACCCGACAGGTGGCAGACATGACCGATCTGACAGGCGACTTACGGCGACGTGCCAAAGGGATGCGTGGCCTCGTCGTGGTCTACATCCGCAATCATGACCGGGGATGGAGTCGCGAACGACGCATCATGTTATACCCACAAAGAAAACATACACCCACACAGCGTCCGGAGGCCGTGCAGGTGCCAATGTTCTTCCCTTGGGAACTCTAACACTAAATTCATAGTTCATAATTCATAATGCATAATTTATAGATTAGTGATTATGCATTGTGCATTATGCATTAACTTAAGGATTATATAGGTCCTTGTGATAGAAATTGAGGATTTCATATGTAGCCTTCAGCAATTGGGTTGCTTTCCCTTCAGGATTGATTTTCTGGGCGGCCAAGTAATCGTTGATAGCCTCACTTCTACATCCTATACTCCAATATAAGCGACCTCGCTCGATAAGTGAGGATTCATCCTTTGGATTGCTTTGCAGACACTCTGAAAGTGTCTGCAGCCGTGCCATGACGTCTTCGGGTATGTTTTCTTTTTCCATAGGGTCTTAGTCTAACGAACACCTGTGTGATCTGACAGGGTGATGAGTAAATAGAGAGGCAAGCGAATCAAACTTCTCCGGATTTTCACTCGTAAGGAATGTAGCAGTTCCATTCTTGGAGAGTCGGGCATCCATCTCCGGATGACGTCTCAAATAGTCCTTAAGAGACTCTGCTACCAGATGCCCCTGTTCAAGAATACGAATGCCTTCAGGAGCATACTTGCGTATCTTTTCAATAAGCAAAGGGTAGTGGGTGCAAGCGAGCACAAAAGTATCTATGCCCGGATCCTTAGCCATCAGGGCATCGATATATTTCCTGACAAAATAATCCGCGCCATCGCCTTCAGCCTCCGAATTTTCTACGATAGGGACCCAAAGCGGACAATCTTGTTGCACTACATGCATTTCCGGAAACAATTTATTGGTCTCCAACACATATGAATTGCTGGCCACCGTCCCTGGCGTTCCTAATATCCCGATATGCCCGGAAACAGAGACCTGATCCAGAATTTCTACTGTAGGACGGATCACCCCAAGCACCCTGCGTGTAGGATCCATCTCGGGAAGATCCTTCTGCTGAATAGTGCGCAAAGCCTTTGCCGAAGCCGTATTGCATGCTAAGATGACGAGCGGACAACCGCGGGAGAAGAGTTCTTTTACTGCTTCAAGAGTATATCTGTAGATCACCTCAAAACTTCTCGAACCATAAGGAGCACGTGCATTATCCCCCAAATAAAGATAATCATAATCCGGAAGGATTTTTCTGAGTTTTCTCAGAATAGTTAGGCCTCCATATCCGGAATCAAAGACTCCAATCTGACCTACGGAAATGGCGGAAGCATCAGCCTCCGCCATTATCTTTTCGTTATTATCTGTCATGGTGTTGGATTCAACACTATTTAGACATCAATTCTTACTTAATACCAAGCTTAGCCTTGACAGCAGGAGTGACATCTTCTACCGGAGCTGCCTGATAGAGCACGAGCTGTGGGTCATACATCTGAATGAGAGAGAAATTACCCTCACGGCCTACGCTTTCTACAGCCTGAGTGATCTTCTGGGTGATAGGAGCCATCAAATCGTTTTGCATCTTCTGAAGATCCTGACTGGCTGACTGCTCAAACTGCTGAATCTTCTGCTGATAGTCGCTTATCTCTCGAGCCTTACGCTCCTTGATGGCAGGAAGCTCATTCTCAGGCATATTCTGGAACTCAGTCATCTGACGATTCATTTCCTCGCCAAGTTTCTGATATTCTGCCGCATACTTATCGCTCACCTCCTTGAGCTGGTTCTGAGCTGCAGTAGTTTCGGGCATAGCCTGAAGAACTGCAGCGAAATCAACAAGTCCGATCTTAAGTGTCTGAGCGGACAGAAGCATCGGGCAGATAAGCGCGATTGCCAAAAGTACTTTCTTGATCATTTCTTTTCTGTTTATGTTAATTTGTTATTATTATTATTCTGACTATTTAGAATATCCCAACTTGGCAAGCACCTCATTGCTGACATCAATCTTCGGCGATGCGAATACTATGCTCTGTGAAGATGCACGGTCGAAAATCACCTGATATCCCTTCTCCTCGCATACAGCCTTCACTGCATTATAGACATCCTCCTGAATAGGCTTCATGAGGCTCTGGCGCTTTTTGAAGAGTTCTCCTTCCGGACCAAAATATTTATAGCGAAGGTCGGTCACTTCCTTTTCTTTAGCTACGAGTTCTTCCTCGCGGCTCTTCTTCTGGTCGTCGGTCAGGAATATCATCTCCGACTGATAGTTCTTATACATTGTCTCAGCCTCTTTCGAAAGCTCTGTGACCTCACGCTCCCAACGCTGCGACACCTGATTGAGTTGCTCGTTGGCCATCTCATAGCTGGGGACATTGCGGAGGATATAGTCCATATCCACAAGCGCAAATTTCTGGGCGTAAGCTCCTAAAACGGCTGTCACTGCCAATGCCAATGATATGATAAGTTTCTTCATGTTATTTCTATTTTAAAAGTTATTACTACTTAAAAGACAACTGCCGGCCTTTAAAGTTTAAATTCTTTAAGTCTTAAGTCTTCAGTCCTTGAGTCTTAAGTCTTCAGGTCTTGATTCAAGCGGCTTGTCCGCAATCTTAAGACTGAAGACTAAAAGACTGAAGATTAAATTAGAATTCCTGTCCAAGCACGAAGTGGAGGTTGCCACCGCCCCGACGGCCCCACACCTTGTCGAAACCATAGCCCCAGTCTATACCGAGGAAGCCAAGCATCGAGAGATATAGACGTATACCGACACCGGCAGAACGCTTAAGGTTGAAGGGTGCAAAGTCCTTGATCTCTGTCCAAGCATTACCGGCCTCTGCAAATGCAAGCGCAAAGATAGTGGTGTTGGGCTGCAGCATGAATGGGAAGCGAAGCTCGAAAGTAAACTTCGAATATGCATACGCTTCATGGAAATATGGAGTGAACTGTCCATTCTCATATCCTCGCATCGCTATGGTCTCCGTAGCATAGGTATAGCTTCCTGTCATACCATCACCACCAAAGTAGAACGTTTCAAAAGGAGACTTCACATATTTATTGTAGGAACCGAGAAGTGCGAAGTCAGCCTTCGTCATCATCACGAGTCTCCAGTTGCCATCAGGGTCAGTGAGCGGAGTGAAAGTCTTGGCTTGGAACTTGAGTTTCCAGTATTCTATCCACTTGTAGAGTTCTGCCTGAGCCTTGACATCATAATTTGCAGCTTCTTTGGCAAGTTGCTCCCAATTATGCCCCTTACGCAGTGTTGTCCATGGCGGAGTCATCTGTAAAGAGAGCAGGAAGCTGGAGCCACGGCTTGGATAAATTGGTTGGTCGGTCGTATTACGGCTCAAAGACAACCCAAGCACAATTGAATTGGCCGAACCGGTATTCATAAAGCGAAGGTATTCCCAATTCTTAAGATAATACCAGCGATAGGCAAGCGATACCTGGAACTGGAACATATCATCCGGCCAAGTCAGACGAGTACCATAAGCGGCCGACACACCGGCAAGCTGAAGCACCTTGTTGGGGTCGTAGGCATTCTGATAATAATATCCGGTGTTGTAACCATAATTACCATTGACAAATGGATAATTTGCATAAGAGTTCATCCAGCTTTGGTTGTAGAATCTGCTGTTCACGCCGGTTGAGCGGCTATAGTCTACAGAGAAGGAGAAAGAATTCGGACGCTTGCCGCCAAGCCATGGATCAAAGAAGCTGATGTTATAGCTCTGATAATATTTGGCGTTGGTCTGCGCAGAGATTGAGAATGTCTGTCCGTCGCCACGTGGGATGATGCCTCTATAGCTCTGAGGGTTAAAGAGATTCTTTATAGAGAAATTAGAGAACGATAGAGCCACCTGTCCTGTCACGCCGGTCTGGCCCCAACCGAGAGAGAGCTGCACTTTGTCATTGGCCTTCTGCTCAAGATCAAAGATAATGTCAACCGTACCGTCCGCATCATTCGGGATAGGATTCACACCCATTGTCTCAGGATCGAAGTGGCCGGATGCTGCAATTTCACGCGCTGAGTTCATAAGTGCCGTCTTAGAAAAGAGATCACCGGGCTTAACACGCAATTCGCGACGGATCACCTTCTCGTAAAGCTGGTCATTACCGTTGATGACCACCTTATTGATCTTGGCAGGCTGACCTTCATAGATTCGCATGAGAAGTGAGATGCTGTCGCCTTCCACTTGCTGCTCGATAGGAACAAGATGGAAGAAAAGATAACCATTATCAAGATAGTAGTTGCCCACTGCATCATCATCTTCCGTCGTACGTTTTGACAGACGTTTCTGATTGTAAACGTCACCCGGATACATACCGAGCACTTGATTCAAGAAATCTGATGAATAGAGCGTGTTGCCGACCCAATTGATATCCTTGATATAGTAGCGGTCTCCTTCATCGACCGTAAGGTAAATATCGATTTCTTTATCATCGTATTTCACGATTGAGTCACTGATGATTTCAGCATCGCGATATCCGAGTTCGTTATATTTATCTATGATTCGGATCTTATCGTCGGCATAGTCAGACTCCACAAATTTCTTCTGTTTGAAAAGGTTGAGGATATCATGGTTTTCGTTGGTCTTCTTCATCGCATTCTTGAACTTGCGATCAGAAAGCACATTATTGCCGTTGACATAGATCTTATGCACCTTCACCTTGCTCTGGCGATCCACATTGATGGTCAGGAAATCATAGTTTTCCTGCGAGAGATCCGGTTGCTGAGATGATGTCACCACCACATTCTTGAAGCCCTTGTCTGAATAGAATTGCTTGACCACCTGCACTATACGGGCTACAATATTAGGAGTAAGCTGCTGTCCCTTCTCGACACCAAGGCGTTCCATAAGGTCTTTTTTCTCGCCTCCTTTCACTCCGGTGAATCGCAGTTCCGCCATGCGAGGCTGCTGCTTGAGCGATATCTCAAGCCATGCCTTGTCGCCTACCGTCTTCTCAAGATTGATCTCTACCTTTGAATAGAGTCCTTGGCGATAAAAACGCTTTACAGCAGTAGAAATTGCCTCTCCGGGTATTTCCACGCGCTCCCCTACCGACAGGCCGGAGTATCCAATGATGACGTAATCCTCCACATCCGGAACGCCTGTCACCTTGATGCCCGCTATTTCATACACCTTTGGGATCGGACTGTATATGATGTCCGGTGCGTAAATCGTATCGTTGGAAGGAGTCTGAGCCACAGCTGATAGGGTCGCTGCGACTGCAGCGGCTAAAAGCATGATCCGTCTTAGCGTTCTATTGAAAGTCATATCTTAGTTGTCAAGTTGTCTGTATTTTCATTTATAATTATAAGAATTATAAGACTTATAAGATTTATAACTCTTATAATCATTGAGCCACTTGCTCTGATGTCTTTCCGAATCTACGCTCACGCTGCTGATAGTCTACAAGAGCAAGAGCGTATTCCTTTTTTCCGAAATCCGGCCAAAGTGTCGGAGTGAAGTATAGTTCACTGTAGGCTATCTGCCAGAGAAGGTAGTTGCTGATTCGTTCCTCCCCTCCTGTGCGTATAAGGAGATCGGGATCAGGCATTCCGGCAGTGGCAAGATGATTGGCAAAAACAGTCTCATCTATATCGTCAGGATTCAGCTTCCCTTCTGCTGCTTCACGCGCAAGCTTGCGGGCAGCATCGGCAATCTCCCATCTTGAAGAGTAGCTTATGCAGATATTGAGCTGCAGGCCTGTGCAATGGGCAGTTTTGTCGCGCGAGTCATATAGTTCTGCGCGTGGGCCTTCCGGCACTCTCTCTATGTCTCCGAGGAGATTGATCTTCACATTGTTCTGAAGCAACTCCGGGAGTTCCCTTGCTATTGCCCACCCTATTATGGTCATAAGCGTATCTACTTCCTCCTTCGGACGGTTCCAGTTTTCAGTACTGAAAGCATAAAGGGTCAGGTATTCCATTCCGAGATCGGATGAAAGGGCTGTGACATTGTGGACGCTCGTGATCCCCTCATAGTGGCCGTCACTGCGCACCTTGTCGCGGTTCTTGGCCCAACGGCCATTACCGTCCATTATCATCGCCACATGGCGCGGAATGCTCGTCATGTCGAGTCTGCCCAATATATCTTCAAGTGTTTCCATTCGGAGTTATTTTTATTATCTGTAGTTGCAAGTGGCACATCGCTTCGAAAATTCGTAGCTGAGTGTCACAGACAGGGTTGAATACCAGTCGGTGTTTTTTGCAAAGCCCGACTTTATAGCGTGAGGATCAGAGAGCATCGGCCCGTCAAGACGGTCGGAGAAAGTCTTCTTCATAAGGAATTCCACTCCAAGATTCAGTCTCTCTTTTAATTTATATTTTACGCCTATTCCCAAAGGAAGGGTGGCGGCCACTCCGGTATAGCCGTCTGTGGTCCATACCGTAGCGCCAAGCCCTGCCGTGATATAGGGGCTCCAGCGTTTAAGTTTCCTGTATCTCTCCCCCATCCCATAGTTGAAGAAATTGAACTCAAACATTTCACTGAGCTCAAAAAATGTAGTCGAGAACTTAAATTGGGCAGCATCCGGCAAGACGTCGGTCATGTCTTCCGTGTTGCCGGAGAGTGTCCCGACATACAGTCCTGTCTTAAAAGCAATCCTCGGACTACGCATGTAGCGGAAAAGCAACATTCCGTCAAATCCAGGATGGCTCCATAGGTTTGAAGTGTTGGCATCGCCCAGATATCCGGTCATACCGATACCGCCACCGGCATCAAACCGGTAGTCTTCCTGCGCCGACACCTTTTGAAAGGCACTGATGCAACCGACAATAAGCAGTATTACGGCGATACGTCTCTTCATCGCATGTCAGAACTGAGGCATAAACGTAAGTCGGTTGAGGACTCCTCGCCAAACTTCATTATTGAGAGTTCCGTTGGGTGTCACTCCTCCGAATATATAGATGTATGGACAATCCCAATACACCTCATAGTCTTCCACTTCATACTTCACTCGGGCCAATCCCGGAAGAGATCGCCTTGCAGTGTCTGTCCAGTTGCTGGTAAGCGAAGCTTGTTTTGGCCATTCTACCACAATTCCATCAAGAGAATATAGCTCAGGGAAATAGTCGGGAAGTTGCATCTGATTGTCTGCGGCATACCAGTTGACTCCATTGTCATAAGAGACATAGATAATATTGTTGTAAGTGCCGTCTTCCCGAAGACCTCCAATCAGCATCCAGACTGAAAATTCTGTCTGCACAAGGGTAGAAGCTGTCTTGCGATAGACATAGTAAGGCACCAGTGTAGCACCTGACACAAACGGAGTCATTCCTTGAGAAAGCACTGCCCAATGATCGCCGTCAAAACCCCATGTCTTGTCGGTAAAGGAACCGTCGGCAAGTCTACCGCCAACCATAAAGCCAATAGGAAGAGTAGTCCAACGGTTGCTGAACTGCACGAAGTCTGTATAATCACTGACAGGGAAGTCACTGCTCACATTAGATTCCACATAGCCGGCGTCTGAAGGCCAGAATGTGTGTACGAGTGTCCCCCCTTCATTGCGCACGCCAAGCATCACATCGTCATACGCGCCTATGATATTTGTCCATACAGCTCCGGTATTTTCCCATACCATACCATCGGCCGACGTGTGAAGCACTCCAGCCGCGTCAAGCACATACATCTGATCATGAGTGGCATTGAGCGACCTTACATTAGGTTCAAAATCCAAATTTAATGTCCGCTTGTCCCAATCGCCTGCCAGAATTTCCGAGGCAACTGCCATGGTATAGCTATCATCCTTCTCTTGAATCAGTGAATAAGTAGTATTCTTATACATCACTGTCTTCTGCGATTTGGGATTGCCATGGCGCGAAGGCATTGGAGTTACAGCCAGCCTGTCCCATACAAGAGAGTCCGGCTCAACTTTATGAACGTTTACCTTAATATTATATGAGCGTGTCGTGGTCTTATCCTCAGCTGTGATTTTCAACACTACCTTTCCGGAAAAGTCTACCGAATCAGTAGGATGGCTCTTATAGTCAATCTCTCCCGTGGTCTTTCCCCCGGTCTGCGTCAGAGTGACGGCGGAGGCAGATGAGGTATAGCTGATGACCGGGACAAGCTTGGTGACATCAGTGCCCACCGGAAGCGAATCAGCATTGAATATCACCCCTCGGTTTAGATCGATCGAAAAAAATACAGAGTCTAATTTCACTTTCGATCCACTCTTCGATTTAAGACTGAAACCGGATACAGCCACTGACGAAGCTGGCATATATACACCTTCTTCTGGTTCTGTCTTCTTATTGCACGACGACAACGTGCCCATCAGCAATGCAATGCATGCCGAGAGCATCAAACCACTTAATAATGAGTTCTTTATGTTCACAAGCGTATGTTTTTAACGCATATGCGCGTAGTTTCAACTTGCAAAATTAACATTATTTGCCAAATAAAACGACATCTGAAGGCAACTTTTTTCGGTTTGTTTAATTGTTTTGGTAGTTTTTAACAACTTTTAGTAATCCCCACCTCTAAAAGGACAAAACGAAATACGCAAAATGAAAAACAAGCCCCCCTTGCAAGTTATTAGATTTTTGATTATTTTTGCAAAAATAAATCGCTGTTATGCATATCGACACTAAATATATGGAGCGTGCTCTCCAACTTGCTCGCCTTGGAGAAGGCCTCGTGTCTCCAAATCCAATGGTTGGAGCAGTCATCGTATCGGCCGACGGACGAATTATCGGTGAAGGATACCATCACAGATATGGAGGGCCACACGCCGAAGTATGTGCTGTCAATTCAGTTAAGGAATCAGACAGGCACCTGCTTAAGGATTCCACGATATATGTCACTCTCGAACCCTGCTCCCACTATGGGAAGACGCCTCCCTGCGCAAAATTGATCATTGACTCAGGGCTCCCTCGCGTGGTAGTGGGCAGTGCTGATCCTTTTCCCGAAGTAAGAGGTCGTGGCATCCGGATGCTGCGCGAAGCCGGCATAGAAGTCGTCGAAGACGTGCTGCGAGAAAAATGCGATGCCCTCAATGTCAGATTTCTTACCGCCCATAGGCTCAGACGCCCTTGGATTCAGCTTAAATGGGCACAGAGTGCCGATGGATTCATGGCAGGAATTTCTGCCGACGGAAGGCCTTATCCTGTTAGGTTCTCCACTCCGGTCTCATCCGTGTGGATGCATCGCCGCCGTTCAATGGTAGATGCGATTATGGTAGGGAAAAACACTCTCGAAATAGATCATCCTCGCCTTGACTGCCGCCATTGGCCGGGGCGTCCCCCACGTCGTGTCAAGCCGCGTCATGACCTTGAGCAGCAGATGCACGAGCTATATAAAGAAGGCATCACCTCACTCATGGTAGAGGGCGGCCCTACTCTTCTCCAAAGCTTCATCGACCTCGGCCTCTACGATGATATCCGCATCGAGGTGGCAGAAAAAAAATTGGGAACCGGACTCCCGGCTCCCAAGTTCAATTCTTAATCATCATAATGTCTGATGCATAATCAAAGGTCAACGTAGCCAATTTGAATTATGCATTATGCATTGTTATTTAGTTTCCTTCAGGACGCAAGCCACGCACCACAGCGCCTGCCTGCCACATTTCGCTCTCACGAAGATCCTTAAGTTCTTTTTCAAGACCCTCACGATAGTTGGGCTTTGAGTTAGAATCTATTGAGTTCTGTGCCTCAATGCCATCGGCTACGCTCTTATAAAGTTTCTGCATCACGGGTTTGATGGCATCGTGGAAAGGAGTCATCCAATCCAACGCTCCGCGCTGTGCAGTAGTGGAGCAGTTTGCATACATCCAGTCCATACCCTTGTTGGCAACGAGAGGCATCAATGACTGTGTAAGTTCCTCCACGGTCTCGTTGAATGCTTCTGATGGAGTGTGACCATTTTCACGAAGCACCTCATACTGAGCAAGGAACAGGCCCTGGATTGCACCCATGAGGCTACCGCGTTCGCCTGTAAGGTCGCTATATGCTTCGCGCTTGAAAGTAGTCTCAAAAATATAACCGGAACCAATACCGATTGCAAGAGCAAGTGTGCGTTCAAGAGCATGGCCTGTGTAATCCTGCTCGATAGCATAGCTTGAGTTCAAACCGCGACCTTCAAGGAACATTGTGCGCAGCGATGTTCCGCTCCCCTTTGGAGCCACTAAGATCACGTCAACGTCTGCAGGAGGCACTACACCTGTACGTTCAGGCCAAGCGATAGCAAAACCATGTGAGAAATAGAGAGCCTTACCGGGAGTGAGATTCTTCTTGATGGTGGGCCACACTGAAAGCACGGCAGCATCAGAAAGAAGACACATGATGATTGTGCCCTTCTCACATGCCTCTTCGATGGAGAAGAGAGTCTCACCGGGCACCCAGCCATCGGCAACAGCCTTATCATAAGTCTTGCCGGCTCGCTGGCCTACAATTACATTGAAACCATTGTCGCGGAGGTTAAGGCTCTGACCCGGGCCCTGCACACCATAACCGATCACAGCAATTGTCTCGTCTTTCAGTATCTCACGTGCTTTCTCAAGAGGGAACTCTTCTCTTGTGACTACAGTCTCCTCGACTGCGCCAAATTTCATTTTTGCCATTTCTTATATTATTTTGAATGTTGAATTTTTTATTTTTAAATCCATTCCTCACCTGCCGGATCTCCGCTCTTCCCTCTCCGCTCTCTTCTCGAGAAACTCATCGACAAGCTCGCGCGATGAGCGGGTGACAGCAATGCGGCCAGACCTCACAAACTGGCGTATCCCAAGGGGCTTCAGATGATCATAGAGCTCCTTGATCTCATGCGTATGACCGGTCTTCTCAAACACAGTGTATTCAGGATGGATCTCAAGCACCCTTGCTCCGTGCTTACGCACTATTTCTTCTATGTCGGTATTGACAACATTTTCAGTAGGCACCTTATAGAGAGCCACTTCCTGAAAAAGGATTTCGTCGTCGGTCAGAAGAAATGCCTTGATGACGTCTATGCGCTTCTCCAACTGCTTGACTACATGCTCCATCATTGGGCGTGTAGAGCGACAGGTGATAGTAAATTTATGCACTCCCTCGATAGAGCATGCGCTCACTGTCATACTGTCGATGTTGAGACAGCGACGGCTGAATATCATAGATATCTGATGTAGGAGGGTCACTCTGTTTTCGGTATAAACCGAGATTGTAAACAACTGTTCTTCCATGGCTTCAGACAGGTTTATAGTATTCAGATTCATTAAGCAATATCTCATCAACTCCATTTCCGCCGGGAGTCATCGGGAAGATCATATCAGTTTCGTCTATGTTGACATTGAGCAAATAAGCTCCCTTGTGGGCACGCATCTTGGCGATTGCCTCATCAAGTTGCGCAGCATCCGACACATCCGCAGCTTTTATTCCGTAAGCTCCGGCAAGCATCTTGAAGTCCGGATTGACCATTGGCGTGCTGCTGTAGCGTCTCTTGAAGAAAAGATGTTGCCACTGGCGGACATTGCCGAGGAAGTTATTGTTGAGCAATACTATCTTGACATCCACGCCATATTCCATGATCATGCCGAATTCCTCGACCGTCATCTGGAGGCCACCGTCGCCACAAAACAGCACCACATTTCTTTCTGGCACTCCTATCTTGGCTCCGATTGCTGCAGGAAGGCCATACCCCATCGTGCCAAGCCCTCCTGAAGATATCAGGCTACGGGATGATTTGAATCGTGAGTATTTGACAGCAAACATCTGGTTTTGCCCAACATCTGTCACTACCACTGCATTATTATCGAAAGCTTCACATACCTTTCTCACTACTCCTCCCATAAGCATCCGCCCATCAGGAGCTGCACACTCAAGCTCACGTGCCATAACTCGTTCCTCTTCTACACGGCGGTGTTGGTCAAACGATTCGCGCCACTCCTTACGCGATTTGCTATCTACAAGAGGCAAGAGGGCTTCAAGTGCCTTCCGGGCATCAGAATGCACATGAAGGTCGCATTTGATCATCTTGTCAAATTCACTCTCGTCGATATCTATATGGATTATCTTCGCATTTGGAGCATATTTCTTTATATCGCCTGTCACTCGATCATCGAAACGCATACCTACGGCAATGATCAGGTCCGCACGATTTGTATTGATGTTCGGGCCAAGATTGCCATGCATTCCGAGCATGCCTACATACTGGGGATGATCGGTCGGGATAGCGGAAAGTCCGAGCATTGTGCTGCCAACCGGGAGCTCCCCTTTCTCCACAAGCTCCTTTAATACTTTTTCCGCCCCTGCAATCATGACTCCATGTCCGGCAAGCACAAAAGGACGCTCAGACTCGTTGATGAGACGGGCAGCCTCCTCAATGACTCCTTCAGAAGGTTCTGGATCCGAATCGTAACTACGTATGAAGGGGGCTGCCTGTTTTTCGTAGACTGCCGTGCCCACCTGTGCGTCGCGAGCAAGGTCAATCACCACCGGACCGGGGCGCCCTGAATTTGCTATATAGAATGCACGGCTTAAAGCCGGGGCGATATCTTCAGGCTTTCGCACCTGAATAGCCCATTTTGTGACGGGGAGCACACTTGAGATCACGTCGCTCTCCTGAAAAGCATCCTTGCCAAGCATGGCACTCCCTACCTGACCGGATATCGCTACTATAGGAGTACTGTCCATAAGTGCATCTGCCAAACCTGTAAGAAGGTTCATGGCCCCGGGACCGGACGTTGTGATTACTACTCCTGTACGGCCCGTAGCACGTGCATAACCCTCCGCAGCATGAATTGCTCCCTGTTCATGGCGTGCAAGATAATGGCGCACACCCTGCTCATTTTCATATATCTTGTCATACACCGGCATTATCTGACCTCCCGGATAGCCAAACATACATTCGACTCCGTTATCGGCCAAAGCACGGATCAATATCTCCGAACCGGTTATCTTCTCTTCCATATTTAATATTTCGTAAAATCGTCAATCATAAAACGCAAAACCTACAACTCACAACGCACTCCCCCCTTATCGGCAGAGGTGACGTTAGCCGCATAAGCCCTCAAAGCCCGGCTGACTTGCCTGTCGCGTCCGCGTGGCGTGAACGCTTCTTTTCCATAGGCTTCCTCCTCCTTGCGGCGAGCTGCTAATTCTTCGTCGGTAAGCTTTACATTGATTGTTCTGGCTGGGATATCAATATCGATGATGTCACCATCGCGAACAAGTCCGATATTGCCGCCGGCAGCTGCCTCAGGCGATACGTGACCGATGGAAAGTCCGGATGTGCCTCCGGAAAAACGTCCGTCGGTGATGAGAGCACATTCCTTCCCGAGATGCATGCTCTTGATATAACTGGTAGGATAAAGCATCTCTTGCATTCCTGGCCCACCTTTAGGGCCCTCGAATGTGATGACAACCACGTCTCCGCTCTTTACTTTTCCGCCAAGTATTCCATCTACAGCTTCGTCTTGACTATGGAACACTTTAGCAGGTCCGGAGAATCTGAATATGCTCTCGTCTACTCCGGCAGTCTTGACTACACATCCATCTTTGGCAATGTTTCCTTTCAAGACGGCAAGACCACCATCCTTAACATAAGCATGGTCGCAGTCGCGTATGCAACCTTCCTCACGGTCAGTGTCAAGTTCGCGATACATCAAGGTCTGGCTTCCAGCTTCGGTAGTGTGCACAAGGCCCGGTGCCGAACGCCATAGAATGTCGGCATCTTCTGTGTATGACTCCCCGCCTATCGCAAACCTCGAAATTGCTTCGGCAAGTGTCATTCCATCCACTCTCTTTGCAGAGGTCGCGATAAGACCCTTGTCAGCAAGCTGTTTCATTATGGAAATTATGCCCCCTGCACGGTTTACATCCTCCATATGATAGTGGGAATTTGGAGCCACTTTGCAGAGCACCGGCACTTTGCGGGAAAGGGCATCAATGTCATCAAGAGTGAAATCTACGTTTCCCTCGTTGGCAATGGCAAGCAGATGAAGCACTGTGTTGGTGCTTCCTCCCATTGCGATGTCGAGCGACATGGCATTGAGGAAGGCTTCGCGTGTAGCTATGTTGCGTGGCAATACAGAGTCGTCGCCGTCTCTATAGTATCTGAATGCATTCTCTACAATCTGTTTTGCAGCTTCCTTAAAAAGCTTCATGCGGTTTACATGAGTGGCGAGCACCGACCCGTTGCCGGGCAGTGCGAGTCCTATGGCTTCGTTGAGGGAATTCATCGAATTGGCCGTGAACATTCCTGAGCAAGATCCGCAAGTGGGACATCCTTCACGCTCAAGCACCTCCACGTCGCTGTCCGATACTGAAGTATCGGCAGAATCTATCATTATGTCGATAAGGTCGAGCTTTCTGTCGCCGGCTCGCCCGGCTTCCATCGGACCTCCGGAGACAAATACCGTAGGAATATTCAGACGCATGGCAGCCATCAGCATCCCGGGAGTGATTTTGTCGCAATTGCTGATGCATATCATGGCATCTGCCTTGTGGGCGTTGACCATATATTCCACAGAGTCTGCTATCAGGTCGCGCGATGGAAGGGAATAAAGCATTCCGTCATGCCCCATTGCAATTCCGTCGTCGATTGCGATGGTATTGAATTCTGCGGCATAGCAACCGAGGGCTTCTATCTCTTTCTTTATGATCTGTCCGATTTCGTGAAGATGTGTATGTCCGGGCACAAACTGCGTAAAGGAATTGACAATGGCGATTATCGGCTTGCCAAATTGCTCTTCCTTCATGCCATTGGCTCTCCAAAGGGCCCTGGCGCCTGCCATCCGACGCCCTTCAGTCGTGGCCTGACTTCTCAACTGATTTACCATAAGATTTACCTGTTAAAAACAAGAGTTTCCTGTTAAAAATGCAAATTTACATTTTTTTATCATTCCAGCCAAATCTTACGACAAAATAATTTCCAAATCCACAAATTTTATCCACATATTACCCATTCTACCCTTATAAGCCCCATATAAAAAAATTCGGGCAGAGATCATAGACCCAGGCCCGAATAGAATTGAAGTAGTTTATTAATTTTAAAAATCAGTAACTGTGAAAACTTTTTTTGTTCTGATAGTGCCATCCGAAAGCTTCTCGCAGCAAATGTTTAGCCCTTTCGTAGGCTTCCCTACCTTACGCCCCTGAAGATCATAGTAAGTTGTCCCGACAATCTTGACGTCTTCTGCATCCAACGTCTCCACTGCTGTGGGTTCAGGCTCGGGTTTTTCGCCGTTAGGATAGATTGAAGATATGCAGTTGAGTGGCTTACCGCTCTTGCCGTTCACCACGATTGCTATCACCCTCGTCTTATTGAAATCCGAAATGTTGTTGCTTCCTCTGAGAGTGCGCACCTTGTCAGTGTCCACTTCAAATGTATACTCATACCATTTGTCAGCTTCGATACTTGCTGGAAGAGATTCTGCTATTCCACTCTTGTCTGGATAATACACTACTACGTCATTATATGTCAGTCCGAACACTTTGCTTCCCTTTCCTATGAATAGGTCCCAGTAGGGTTCTGCATAGGCTCCTGTTGGCTCAAAGTCTGTATAGGCATTGCTCTGTCCCCATGCCGGATTTCCCATTCCGTCAGCAAGGAGTGCAAAACTCAAAAGATAATTATTTTCTGGAATGTCGTTGACAAATCTCACTTTTGCATTGGCTCTTAATTTTGTTTGTTCGGCATCCGCCCATTCAAGGTTTATGGCGATGTCGGCTGCTGTGTTCACATCTCTTGTGCTTTCCCAAAGTGAGGGGATACTTGATGGATCTATGTTGCCGCCGCGGTTGAAAGAGGCTGCCGGATATCCGGTGAACGACATCGGGAAGTCCGACTCCGCAATATATGTCATCTGGTCTCCCTCCATCGATCCATGATAGGCCATGCCTACAAAAAGATCTCCATGATAAAGACGCATCTGCTCAAGCATCACATATCCGCGTGGACAGTAGCCGCAGTTAAGACCTGTGTATTCCTCGATAAGCGGACGATAAGTGGCTACAAAAGGTTGCACTGTCATAGGTATCACATAAGCATTCTGTGCCACTGCGTTGTCCCCTCCGTTCACCTTTGTTATCAGGATATCGAAATCATAATCACCAAGGTCTTTTGGAGCTTGAATCTCAATTTCTGCTACCCCTTTTCTTCCTAAAATTTCCGGGACGGTCTCCTCAAAGTCATAATGCCCGCTTCCCTCAGAGTCTCCCACGGTATATGCATAGTCGAATGATGAAATTCCCTGTGTGCCCCAGTTTTCTAACTCGATTTTCAAAGGTGCTGTTTCCCCTTTTGCAGCATATATCCGCTTGGTGGTTGAGCTTACGCTTGCCCCATTCGCAGGGAAGTCTCCTGAAAGCGTGACGGTCATGGCGCTCATGATTTCTTTGCGCCCTGATAGATCCGACCATTTTGTCTGTGATTCTGAAGCATGTAGCCACAGGGAGCCGGGGGTTAAGCCTGTCGTAATTGCTACAGGGTCGGCACCTTGGCCTGAAGGAAGTCCGCTCACGTTGAATGAATATCCTATGTAGATGCCACCCTCTGGAATCAAATATGGTTCAGGAAAAGTAAAGTCAAGCTCTCCATTGTTCAGTTCCACTCCATAAGAAGCTTCATCAGGAGTGAAGTATGTCTGGGTCCCTTTTGTGGCGTTAAGTTCTTTGCTGAGCCATACCGAAACATCCGAAACATATTCGGTAGAGAATACGGGAACTTTCAAGCCCACTATCTTGCTCCCTATCATCTCCTTTGAGTCAAGGGCAATCCCTATGTCGTAAGTCTGGTCTTTCTTGTATCCATATCCTTCTGCCTCAGCGCCGAATGCATTGTAGCTGAATTTGATCTCATCCGCAGCTGCCGGCAGGCATGCTGCAAGCGACAGCGCCAATAATATCCTCTTTCTCATTTTATGTTGAAGTAGATAATTAAAAGAGCCGGGGCAAAAAGGATACGCTCCTCTTTATCCCCGGCTCATTTTTATTCGTTAAATTCAATCGGTCAGTCTTATTTCGAAGTCTTCTTCACGACGTTGCCGTCGCTCAGTTCGATGATTACTACGCCCTTGTAGTCCTTGCCCACCTTGGTGCCGTCTACTGAGTAGCGGGCTGCTTCCTCAGCTCCTTCGCCTATCAATCCAATCTTGTTGGTGCCTGTGGTGAGTCCTGTTTCAGTGTTCACAGTCATAAACTGGTTAGAAGTAGACACTGCATTGTCACGCTCAAGGCTGAAGTGAGACACCACGCTGTAAGCATATATGCCGCTTTCAAGATTGCTGAAAGTGTAAGCCTGTTCTCCGGCTGGGACTTCAACACTGCTGTCAAATATGCGGATCACGTCACCTGCTTCGACATCCTGTGCCACTTCGAATCCGCTGAGTGCAATAGCTGCGCTGTAGTAGGATGAGAATTTCAATTGGTCACCCTCAGTTGCAGGGATTTCCATCCAGCCAATGATTTCGCCTTCTTCATCAAACGGAACCATACCAAGGTCACCGTTCTTCAAGGAAGTGATCTGCAAGTAGTCGCCGTATATGCCGGTAAATTCAATGTATACCAATGCATTGCCACGAGCTGGGTTCACCATCATCGGAGGTGTGATAAGATAGCCACGCGCATAGCTTTCTGTGCCGAGCATATTTTGGCCGATGGCATTGTTCTTGCCTCTCCATCCATGGAGATCGGTATATTCGTCGAGATCACATTCTGCGCTGTTGTAGATTGGCTGCATGGTTGCATAGTCAGGCTTGCCAGTACATTTTGAGAATTCGTCTCCCATCAGGGTGTAGTTTGCTTCGTCAGCTTCTACTACCTTACCCTTATAATTGTTGACTGTATACTTTTGAGCCTTTGGCGCATCTGTCCAGTTTGCTGTGTATGAAGTCTTGGTGATGTTGGTGGCAGGCTGAAGCTCAGGAGCTGCTACGCCGAATGCGTGAATCTTTTCTGTGCCGGCGAAGTCTCTGACATAATGGCTGCGAACGCGATACCAGTATTCTGTCTCCGGGTCAAGATCTGTGAAAGTGAAGCTGCTGGTTCTGCGGTCAGCATCGTCTGTAAAGTAATAGTAGTTATAGTCATAGTCGTCATTTTCCGGATCATATATAGCTCCTTTCGGACCTTTCACACGTTCAAGTTCAAACGGACGCTGTGCATATGCGGCAAAATTGTCAAGATGAATGAGGGTCTCTTCATCAGTGTTGGAGGCATAGAGGCGTACAGCTGTAAACATGCCTTCAAATTCCGGTCCATCGAGCACCAAATCATAGAAGTAACCGGGAGATACAAAATAGCCGTCAATCTGCACTTGTCCATATGGTTCCCAACCATTGTCACCATATACGTCAACCCAAAGAGTCGGAAGGTTGTCCCAGTCAATCGACGGATTATAAAGATCCAGGTTCATCAAGAATTTACATGAGAATGAATCGAGTTTTTTGTCGAATTCGATAGTACTGATGCCACCGTTCACTCCGTTGTCTACCAATACAATACCTGCAGATCCATCTTCTCCCATTTCTTCTACCAACTCTGCGTTGTCGCCGATAAGCCATTCCGGCAGTATAAGGTCTTCGAAGTCAGTCGATACATTGAGTCCTTCGGGTGCAGTGTAGACAGTCTTCCAAAGATCGATATAATAGTTGTATGAGCGTCTCACCTGGTCCCAGTGTATGGTAAAGCCATCATTGGTGAAGTCAGTTGCGCCTCTCATTACAGGGGCTGCAAGGAATGTATTGTCATCAGTTATCTTTATCCAGTCTATTTCAATAGAATAGTTGGTATAGAATGAAATGAATCCGTCTGCGTCAGCACTTTCATTACGGAGTTTGAAAGTCACTTCCTGCCATCCGTCCGGCTCATAGAACTGGCCCGAATTTAGCATTGAATATGTTCCGGCATCGGTAATTGAATAAGCATATTTGTCATAGCCCCCTTTGAAAATTGCCACTGAAAGATCGGCTCCAGCTGTAGTGACATATCCGGATGCTGATTGATATGAACCCCAGAACGACTTGGCATAACGGCAGCGTACTGTCACTGTGATGTCGCCTGAATAGTCGCCGAGTGGAGTATTGATTTGCGCAGGCATCTGAGGATTGTAGGTCTGGAGTATGATTGTGCCGTTCTTTCCGGCCATTACCCAGTCTCCTTCCCATGTGCCCGTTTCTGGAGTGTATTCATTGTCGATATAGCGGCCCGGCTCGTAGTAGTGGCTCGCCAAATAGTCGGTATATCTTTCGCCGATTTTGTCAATTGTCTCGGTTGCGCCATCCGGCACATTGTCGAAATCCTCAAAAAGCACCACTGATTTTCTGTCTACAGTTGCAGCTTTTGAAGTCTGAAGTGGACGGACAGTTACGTCGGATTTGGACTGGATCTCTGGCATTTTGACTTCTGCCTGTTCCTTGACTGCACTTCCCTTGACCCTCTTTGTAAGGTCAATTCGTGCTCCGTTGCCGGCTGCTGTGGCAGTCACTGACAGTGCAGCCGCTCCTAATAATAAGTAAAATTTATTCATAATGTTGTCATTTTGCTCCCTTGTTAGCTGTTATTGCAGATGAAAAGAAGCGGAAGCATTAATTCCTTTTCAGATTGATTATGTTGCAAAGTTAAGGACGATATTTCACCCCACAATTAACCTATATTAAAAAATCAATAAAAATTCGTAAGTAGCTTATAAAAATTAATGCACATATAAATCCGGGATATTTTCGAGGCAGTCTGGCATTCACTTCATCCCCTTTCTAAGCTTCGATAGATATTGCGGAGTAATCCTCAGGTAGGAAGCCACTGTCTGCAGCGACATCTGGTTGACTCTTCCGGGATTATCCTGTATCATCTTTTTATACTTCTCTTTTGAATCCCCTAACGACAATCGGCATTTCCTTTCATAATGATACAGTTGGGCATTCGCCAACCCCAACATAAAGCGCGTGAAGTCATGCGATTCGGCAATCAGACGGTCATAATCTTGCTTTGAGATCTTTATGACTCTCGAATCAATGCATGCTTCAAATTGGAAGAACGAGTCTTTACCCGCAAAATAGGTATGATAATTGAAAAATACAGTCGGTATGGTCGATATCGCAAATGTCTCCTCTTTATTATCATTCCAAAACCATGTGCGCAGCAATCCATCCACCAATATATATAGATTGGAATCTTTCTCCCCTGATGCTATGAGGGAATCATCCTTCTCAAGGATGATAGTATTTCCCAAATCAATCAGTTTCTCTATAGTCTCTTGCGAGACGGCAAAGTTGCTTTCCTTTGGCAGCAATTCTTTCAACAACGATTTGTCGCTTTCCGACACTCCTGGCACAGTTTTCTTCATAGATTTTGTCATTAGGATTCGCAAAGTTAATCATTTTTTGCGAAAATCCCAAATTCTTCCTTAACATAGAAACTATGATAGGAGCCAAAGGTTGACAGAAGATACTTAGCGGAGCCAAGAAGAGGGATTCTGTTTCTCACGCCCTTTCCAGACTTCAAAATGCACGGAGCCACGACGAGAGTCGTCGGGGTCCGCGCCTGCCGTTCCAAGTGCATGTCCCCCCCCTACTTGTGTGCCAACTGTGACATTGGCAGAGGCAAGATTGCCGTAGACCGTGTAATAATCGCCATGATTTACGATGACCACCGTGCCGTAACCAGCCACTTTATAGACACCCGAAACTTTTCCTCCACATACTGACTTGACAGTGGCCCCGGTAGCCACCTCTGCATCAATTCCGGGATTGTCATATTCCACTTCAGGCAATTCTGGCATAGCATGGCGCCCAAAAGGATTGGTGATCCGCCAACTGCCATCCACAGGCCGGGGCAACTTGCCACGCAGACCTGCAAAATCTATTTTCCCCGATGTGCTGCCAGCCGTCTTCTCCACATTCTTTGGCGCCACCGTCGGGACAGCCTCTGCAACATTTGAATTCGTCTTTACATTATCGGCGTCCTTATTCTTGCGACCCTGTTTCTTACGGGAAGACTTCTCACTGTTTTTGTTCTTTTTACTTTCCTTCTTTTCCTTATCCTTGCGAGCTTTCTCCTCAGCCTTGGCTTTAGCTTCCGCAAACTTCTTGTCGGCATTTTCTTTATCCTCAGCCGCTTTTTTATCAGCCTTTGCCTTGTCAGCAGCTGCCTTTTCGGCCAAAGCTTTCTCAGCGGCTGCCTTTTCTGCAGCCTTTCGCTCTGCTTCTGCCTTTTCCCTTGCAATGCGTTCAGCCTCAGCCTTCTCCCGAGCCTTCCGCTCCGCCTCCGCCTTTGCCTGCTCTTGTGCGATAAGTGATGAGATTGTCTCTTTCAGACGGTTGGCTTCATTTTGTTTAGCCACAAGATGGGCCTGCAAGACATCTCCGTTACGACGCAGTGAGACTACGAGTTCTTCCTGCTTCTTATGATTAGCCTCAAGCTGCTCCTGCGACTTTGTCAGCTCGCCAAGCGTAACTGTCTGCGACTCTTTCACCTCCGCAAGACGAGTGCGCTCGCTTCCGAGCTGCTCTATCTTACTGTCGATATCCGCACTTTTTCGCGCCTTCCATTTTGAAAACTGCCGCATATAACGTATTCTGCGCATAGCCTGGTTGAAGTTTTCCGATGCAAAGATAAATGCAAGGGAAGATTGGTTTTTCTTTGTCAACCTCATCTTCTTGACTGCCTTCAGATACTCTTCACGCATCAATTTTAGTTCAGCTTCATTTTTTGTGATCTCATCGCCAAGATGAGTGATTTCACTGCTGAGTGAGGCCACTTTCTTCTGAAGTCCCTCTACCTTTGTGCGTCCGGTGGCTATTTCAGATGAAAGACGATTAAGATCAGAAAGTCCTGTCTTTATCTGCTGCTCATTGAGACGGAGTTTCTCCTTTGTCTGCTGAATTTCCCGCTGGGCAGCTTCTTGCAGGCGTTTGGCTTCAGCCGATGATTTCGGAGAAGAAGACGTCTGCTTTTTTCCTTGTGCCGACCCTTTTTTCTGGCCTTGTACAGGCTTTTTCTGATTTTGTGTAGATTTTTTTTGATTGGACGTGCTTTTCTTTTGAGTCTGGGTAGACTTTTTCTGATTTGTCGAGGATTTTTTATTTGAGCCACCCTTCTTCTGGGTAGACGCACTTTTGTTTTGCGACCCCGCCGAAGTCCCTTTTTTCTTCTTTGCCGTCGCAGTCTTCGACTGCGCAGCAGCGGCTCCGACTACATCCGTGGCAGGCAAAGCCAAAGCAAACAAAGACACAACAACAGCCGCAACGAGCCTATTATGCATCCCGGCAAAGACTCGCCTGACTATCCCAAATGAAAGCAACATCCTATTATCTATCATTTATATTTTATCATTTATCATTGAACTTCAGAATCTCATCAGCTCCTTAAATCCGACCTTGCGATATTTCGACCCAAGTACAGTGAATTCAAGCGGAGTGGGGTTATAGTCAGGATAGGAAAGCTGTGCCTCCCCACCCATTTTCTTTTTCGGAAGCGATACTTCAAGTCCAAGAGTCCATCCTTTGTCGCCATAAAGGTATTTTGTTTCAACCACTACACCTGATTTCTGCAACATAAGCACAAAGGAGCGGAGCTGCCATATAGTGGAATCCATCACAAAGCCATATTCCGTGCCATACACTTGCAATTCCGATGAAGGATATATCAATGCATTGTCAGCAGGCATAGCTATCCATTGCGATTGAAAAGCCATGTCCGGCGTGATACGCCCATGTCCAGGGAAGGCTACCTGACCCAACAGTATATCCTGAAGATCACTGAGATAAGCCTTGGAATCCACGTCAAGGCCCACTAATGATTGCACGTTGTAGGTGCGGGAATGTTTGTTGATGAGCACTATTGAGTCTTGACTCACTTCCACCCTGGCTACCTCTCCAAAAATAGGGGCACGCGCTGAGAGAATTATGGATTCTCCTCTTCTCATATATAGTTTCACGCTCACTGGCATCGGAAGGCCATCGAAAGTGAGTTTTCCCTGCATGGATAGATCTTTCCACTCAGAGTCATAGTTAGCGATGATCGTGTCAGTAGCAATCGCAATCTCCTCAATTGTCATCACCCTCGACGTGCCGGAGGTTTCCGGTTGAGGCTCCATTATCTCTGCTTCCGCCCCCGGAGGACAAATGGCAATGGAGTCAGCAACTGTTTGCCCCGACATTTCAGCTATGGCCAACAAGGCAAAAACGACCACGATAAAATTTTTCATCCGACCCATATATCTTAATTGATCTCCAGTATTTAAATATTTAATCTATAATCTTTCTCTGCCTGACTTTCTCCGCTATCTTCTTATTATCTTTGTCAATCTCCAAGGCTTTTTTCCAGCTTTCAAGGGCTTTATCTTTCTGCCCGCATCTATATTGGATATCGCCGAGATGATCCCAATACTCTCCGGATGACTCCGCTTCAAGAGAAATCGTCTCCATAGCCTTCTCCTGAATCTCCAGAGCTTCTGCATACTGACCCTTCAAATACAGTATCCACGCCAAAGTGTCAAGATATGTTGGATTATCAGGTTGATCTGCTACAGCTCTGCGACTAAGCTCCTCTGCCTTGTCAAGGTCTCCGCCCCCGAGGGCAAGATAATATGCATAGTTGTTGATAGCCATTACGCTCTCCGGATTGAGGGCAAGCACTACATCATATTCCTTGGTGGCCTGCTCCACATTTCCGGTCTTGAAACTTCCATCTCCTACCCTCTGGAATAAGTCCGCCACTTTCATTAGTGATTCGTAAGGAAGTTTTCCAGCTTTCTGTAGCATAGTCTGTGCATCATCTGAAAGCAAAGCACCCGGCAATTCCATTTCAAGGAGCTGCTGGTAGATGCCACGGGCTTTGTCATAATCTTCTAAGAGCGAGGAGGCGGAGCCATATATCAGAAGTAGGCTCCATGGTGCATCCTGAAGCTTCTCTATTGCTTTCTCGCAGGTAGCAATGGCATTTGCATAATCATCAGCTGCGAAATAGAAATGAGCAAGACGAATCCAATAGTCAGGATTTTCTGGTTCCAGGTCCGTGGCATACGACATCAGTTCTTGTGCCCGCTTATAATCTTCGATGGTGGCGGAATACTTTGCTCCCAGGTCAAGCACCTTTGGCTCATGCGGATATTGCAGCAGAAGGCCGTCAAATAGTCGAGCTCCTCTGCGCTGATCTGCTGTTGTGTCTGAGATAATGTTATGCATATAGCGCGTCATCATGTCAAGTTTCTCATCAAGCATGATGTTTTCACTCAATATGGCTTCACGGCTTTTCTGGTCGTATGCTGCAGAGTCTCCTCGTTCAAGATAGTAATTCGCCATGGTCAATTTAACTTTTCCATCATCCGGGTCAAGGGCCTCCGCCAGTTGATAGCACACGAGGGCTGAATCTGGCATCTCAAGTGCATCCAAAGCATTTCCTCGGATCAGTAGATATTCTGTGCTCAGAGGATTTTCCCTCACCAGGCGGGCACTCTCATTCAGCAAAGCTGCCGTGTCTCCCTTCATATACATTAGTGCGAATTTTCGCAGTGCTATGTCCGGGTCATTTCCCTCTATGCGTTCAAATCGCTCAAGAGTTGATATCGCCTTGTCCAAATCCTGTTTGGCAGAATAATACTGTGCAAGTTTCAGCAGAATGTCGGGCATGCTTCCTGAGAGAGTATCTGAGCGTTCTGCCACACGGATTGCTTCGTCAATGTCTCCTGATCGGGCCACGAGAAAGGAGTAGTTCATGGCTTCTTCTGTCTCTTTCGGATATTGGTCTACATAATCCCGCATCATTGATATGGAATTCTCTATTTCCGTGGGTGTCATCAGGGTATCGTTGCGTAGAGTCATGCGCATGAGGGCATACGTATACTTAGCCTCCGAATAGTCCGGATCTATCTTTGCAGCTTTCTTGATCAACTCATACGCCTCTGAAGCGCGCCCTTCGGCAAGTGCCACGCTGCCTTCTATGTAATAATACCGAGCTTTGGCCCTATTTGATTCAGAGCTCTTTGAAGACTTGGATGCAACAGCGCCAATCGTACCCATAAGTACCGTCACCACTATTGCTATTATCATCTGTATATTCCCTTTCCTCATATTTGCATTCTTTATAAGATCATATACCCTCACAACAAATTTCTCCCTAAAAAATCCGGGATAGGGCAATTAACCTACAAAATTACAATTTTTTTTTCAAACGCAGTCTGTAAAAATGCATTTTCGTTAAAATTAACAGTCCTGATTATAAAAATTTTCTTACCTTTGTGGGGGCAAAGTAATTTTTTTTCATGCGACGATGCAGTATTCGGTATAATACCGTATCATATATGATGTGAGACACCTTGACCTTGATATCGACAATCAGACCCTCATGGAGGAGTGCAGAAGCGGCGACCGGGATGCCATGACCATCCTATACAACCGCTTCGCACCCCGCATGCTCCATGTCATCTCGCGATATGTCAACGACCGCGACAGTGCACAAGACATACTTCATGATGGCTTCATCGCCGCTTTCACACGCCTTGACACCCTGCGTGATGCAGAACGTGTAGAACTATGGCTCGCCACCATCATGAAAAACCTCTCATTGAAGTATCTCCAGGCCCAGACCGTGACTTCAATTCTTGAGGAAATACCTGACACTGTCGAAGAACCTGAAATTGACGACATAATAGATTTCGCTACTCTCGAATCACTCATCCGGAAACTACCGGAAGGATATCAGAAGGTGTTCCGCCTTGCCGTCCTTGAAAACAAATCACACAAAGAGATATCTAAAATCCTCGGTATAGCTCCCAATTCATCTTCCTCCCAGCTTTTCCACGCTAAACTCCGTCTGCGCGAGCTGATAAAAGATTATCAACTCCGGGCAGGCCTCATCTCTCTGCTGCTCCTGCTCGTATCTTCAGGTCTACTCTTATTTTATCGACAGGACCAATTTATGCCTGCCTCCGATCATTTATCAGCTGAATCATTGAAGAAAAAACAGATTTCCGTAGCCGACGCCCACTCAGAGCCAACTCCCACTTCCACGACTAATGCTATTGCTGCGACTGTAATCAAAGATAATCTCGATGATAAGATTAATGACAATAAAGGTTCAGAAGATACGCTTTCAACTGAATCTATACCACAATCCGTATTCAGTTCTGATTCCATAGAAGTATCCACTCCTTCTCCGGCCAAGCAGGAAAATCAACTGAGAAAGCCGCAGGACTATAGGAATGACACCTATCATGACCATCTCTTTGCCGACGTACCACAAAAGGCAACCAAAGACAAAGGATGGTCGGCCGGAATCTCATTCGATCCCGGAATGATGAATTTCAATAGCTTATCTGACAATGATGTTTGCCAAAGCCCACCACCAGACACTCCAGTGACGCCTCCGAACCCTGATGACGAAGACGTTACGCCTCAAGCAAAAATGCCTCGACTCGATAATGACATAGAAAGTTCACTCGCTACAGCTCCACGCCGACACCATCTGCCAATCTCGTTCGCGCTTACTGCCGAGAAGCATTTCTCATCATGGCTTGGGCTCGAGTCAGGCATAGGATACTCATATCTTCACACAGATTTCGAACGATATAAAGAGCCAACTACATGCCATTGGCACTATCTTGAGATTCCACTTAAAGTGAATCTTTATGCCTACACTTCGCCTCGGATGAAACTATACTTCGGTTTTGGAGGAAAAGTGGCAATTCCTGTATATTCCTATGCTCAGATGGCTCCGGATTCTAACATCCAGAGCGGAACATTCGGTTCAAAGGCCGTCTGGTCGGTAGGAGGAAACGTTGGGGTAGGATTCCGTCTCTCGAAACGCGTCGACCTGTTCTTAGAACCCTCTCTTCGCTACCACTTCCCTCAGGATTGCAATATTCCCAACATTTGGACCGATGACGAACCTTGGAGCATATCAATCCCGATTGGCTTCCGCTTCAACTGGTAAAAAAACTCATTTTTTTCATTTGAGTATGCAGTATTGGCATTAATGCCGTATCTATACTAAAAAGAATCTATGATTTAACCCTTCATAGTAAATCATTCAATTAGTAACGATTTAAATTATAATTATGAAACTTTTCAACAAACAAATCTCGATTTTCTTAACAAGTGTATGCTCTGCAATCCTGTCATTCTTGGGCTTCAGCAGCTGTACCAACAACGAAGTGATGTATGGAATGCCTACAGGCACCTTTGAAATAAAGGGGGTGGTGACTTCAGAAGAAGGGATGGCTGTAGAAAATGCGGAAATAAGAGTAACTTCTCCCGATGCTCCATCTGGGGTGTACTCACTTCAGACAACCACTACGAATTTAGATGGCCAATACATTACTAAGGGGCAATCATATGCAGAGCCAAAATTAAAAGTAGTGTGCATTCCTTCAAATCCAAAACTTGAGGCGGATTCTGTTATCGTCAAAATGAACTATAATAAGGACAAGGCCGATACATGGTATGTTGGTTATGCAGAAGAAGTAGTAGACTTCAAACTAAAAGAGAAAAGCACCCCCGAGCCATAACCTCGTCTTCATGGCATTCAAAGTATCACGTAGAACTGAAAAGAAAATTGTAAATTTCACTCTTTAGAAATGAAAAGTCTTTCTATGCGCCAGCGTATTGGCCTTGAACTCTTCCGGAAGATAAAACATGATAAATGCCGCGAACATCCCTTGCGTCAGCTTTTTTGGGAATGCACATGGCGTTGCAATCTTTCATGCCGCCACTGCGGAAGTGACTGTAAGAGCTCATCAGTCATTCCAGACATGCCGGCTGACGATTTCTTGAAAGTTATCGACAGCCTTACTCCTCATGTGAATCCAAACTATGTAAACATAGTAATTACCGGTGGAGAACCACTTCTTAGAAAAGACCTTGAATACGTAGGGCGACAATTATATGATCGAGGATACCCGTGGGGATTCGTCTCAAACGGCCTTGCGCTTACACCTGAACGTTTCCAAAGGCTGCGACAGGCCGGACTTCACGCCATGACGATAAGTCTTGACGGATTGAAAGATGACCACAACTGGATGCGTTGCCATCCCGCCTCTTTTGATCGTGCTACAGCGGCCATCCGGATGGTCGCCTCTACCCCTGACATCAATTTCGATGTGGTGACATGCGTCAACCAACGCACCCTTCATCGTCTTTCCGAAATTAAGGAGCACCTCATTTCTTGCGGAGTCAAGGCTTGGCGCCTCTTCACCATTTTTCCTTCCGGCCGTGCCGCCAACTATGATGAGTTCAAGATGGGGAAGGAAGATATGAAGGTATTGATGGAATTTATCAAAGATACTCGGAAGGAAGGTCGTATAAAGGCTTCTTTCTGCTGCGAGGGTTTTCTTGGAAGTTATGAGGGTATTGTCAGGGATAGTTTCTTCACCTGTCAGGCTGGTATGTCAGTAGCATCAGTGCTCCTTGACGGTGGAATAGGATCATGCCCGAGCATACGCGCCGACTACCGCCAAGGCAACATCTATAAGGATGACTTCTGGGAAATCTGGCAGACCAAGTTTCAACCATACCGCGACCGTACATGGATGAAGACGGGCCAATGTGCCGACTGCTCCTTCTGGCGCTACTGCGAAGGAAACGGTATGCACCTCCGCGATTCCAACGGCCAACTGATGCACTGCCATCTGACAACATGACCAATTGAAATAAGCTCCCGACATAACTGCCGAGAGCTTCGCATATATGTTCCTATTCCCAGATATTAGAATAGCCAATAGCCTAATGATACTGATAAGGTGCGTTGCTTGCCGTTGCCGTAATATGTGGTAGTTGCAAGACCGAGATCATATTCGGCTTTGAGTGTGAAATGACGGTAGTTTACATTGATAGCAAAAGCTAATCCTCCATCAGCCCGATTGCTTGGTCGATATGGGGCAACCCCATTGTTAGCGTAATTGTGGGAAAATGTCTCCACCCTTGCCTCGTACGGCTGATTATAATTGTCCAGACCGGTAACAAAAGAATGTCCGTTTATGCCGACTGCAAAGTATCCACCTGCTTGCGGTTTAATGCTGAAATGTCTGCCTAAGTCGAATTTATATCCTGCCATCAATGGAATTTGAAGATAGTTCATCTCTGCAAATTTTATGGAGCTTATTCTTTGGGATAACATATTATCTCCTGTTGTCGTGGCTCCCTTGCGGATATATGCCAATCCAGATTCGAATGAGATGTGATTGCTAAGGGTAAATTCGGCGTTAGCTCCAAATTTAAAACCATTGCGCGCAGTTGATTTATATTCTTCAACTGCAAGAGTGTTGTTGACGTATCCGGCTTCAATGCCGAAATTCCATTTCTGAGCGAAGGCGCTCACTGGCAGCATAAAAAGCATTGCCAGCATAGTTTTAAATAGACGATGTTTCATATTCATAAAAAATGTTTTTTTACTTTAAGACGCAAGACTCCCTAAATAGTCCTATCCTTTTCGTAAAAAAGTGAAACTTATCACTCGCTTTTGAAAGACAATACAAAATTACAACTGAAAAACATCTCTTGCCATACCCAAATGGGTACGATTGCATACTCCTTAAAAAAAGATTACGCATTATAACGAATAAGATAGGTCTTTAAAGGGCTTTTCCTGTACTTCAAGAGCACTTACATCTATATACTCTTGACAATGTGGCATCAATATATAGGTGGGATAAAACCTGCGATATCTCTACATAGAGCAACCGCATAGAAAAGCTACTGATTCTATTTTTACCTGAGAATATTCTCTTTATCATGTTAATAATTTTGAGAATTTTTGTAGTTCAAGAATGATATTTAAATAAAAAGTATTATCTTTGTAGAAATAAGTAGCTCGCAAAAATTAATGATATGATAAATGCGAGATAATCTTGA
>CAYNEZ010000010.1:0-33099 GCA_964396365.1 uncultured Sangeribacter sp.
CCAAGCTTCATCGGTCACTTAGCTCACTAAGCTCCCTCTTCAGCTTGCGAAAATCATTCGCCCAAAACCGCTCCAGTGACTCTGAAATTTTATGAGATGGGGTCTAAGTAAAAGGCGACCAGGGAGAGGCCGCCTTTCGATTGTGTTTCCATTATACTTTATAGAGGATCAGGTTTTTCTTTTTTATTTGGCTGTCAGCTTGAGTACGCGTGATGCGTAGTCGTTGCGCTTGTTCCAGTCTACATTGTGGGAGAGGGGCATCTCAAGTCCGTTTGACATTAGGAATGCTCCTGTAAAAGATTTCCCTTCGTAGGGGAGCGGTTCGTTGTCAATTCGGTTTAGCTCTGTTACGGTGTAAAGTTTGTTGGGGTCAAGGCCATCCATTGTGATGCGGGGTAAATGTTGGTCCATAAACTGCTCCATCTTCCACCAATAGAATACGCCATCTTTCTTGTCGGGAGACACATACATCAGAGAAGCAGCTCCTTTGCCATCATTAGGGGAAAGAAGACGATAGAGGTCGCCAAATTGCACTACGTCTCTAATAGATTTGTAGTCAGCGATTGCCTTGCGGCTCTGCTCCTTCTCTTCTTCTGTCATATTCTTAGGCTGGATTTCCATACCAAGACGCCCGCTCATTGCCACATCAGTGCGGAATTTCAGAGGCACGATACGTTGAGTCTGATGATTGGGAGATGCTGAAATATGAGAAGCCATAGTGATAGCCGGGAAGAAATAGCTTGTGCCCCACTGCATGTAGATGCGTTGGAGTGCATCCGTATTGTCGCTTACCCAGAACTCATCGAAATAGGGGAGTATGCCCCAGTTGGCTCTACCGCCACCGCTTGCACAAGCCTGGATTGTCACGTCAGGATACTTGGCGCGTATGCGTTCCAAAGCAGCAATCAGACCTTTGTGATAATCTATATAAAGATGCGATTGATTGTCGGCTGTAAGATACTGTGAGCCATGATTCATTATGGGGGCATTGGCATCCCACTTGATATAGTCGATTTCAGGATATTTCGTCAGAAGAGTATCGACGATATTGAAAACAATATCCTGCACCTTTGGATTCGCCAGATCAAGAACCATCTGTGTGCCTCCACGTCCAAGGACCGGTTCACGTTTTGGTGCTTTAATCACATATTCCGGATGCTTCTCATAGAGCTCGGAAATGCTGTTGGTCATCTCCGGCTCAATCCATATGCCAAACTTAATGCCACGTTCCTTTGCTGCATCGCAGAGACCCTGGATGCCGCCGGGCAGCTTGTTGGTGTCTACAGTCCAATCCCCAAGAGAGGTGGAATCATTATTGCGTGGATACTTTGAGCCAAACCATCCGTCGTCCATCACAAAGAGTTCACCACCCATATTGGCGATGTCGGTCATCATCTGGTGCATCCCTTCCTCGTTGATGTCGAAATAGACGCCTTCCCAACTATTGAGCAAAATCTTGCGTGGAGTGTCGCCATGTGCAAGACGCTGCTCGCGACCCCATTTGTGGAAGTTACGGCTTGCTCCTCCAAGTCCGTCTTCTGAATAAGTGAGAGCAAGAGGAGGAGTGGTGAATTTCTCACCTTTCTTCAGATTGTAGGAGGAATTTTCTTCATTGATTCCGGCGAAGAAATGATGATAATCGGTGTCGTCGGTGTCAAACATCAGCTTGTAGTTGCCACCATAGCATAGAGCGGCTCCTATCACACGTCCATCATTTTCCTTAGCCTTGCCATCAAGCGATATCATCACCTCGCCATGCGAAGTGTGAGAGTTGCGACCTCCATCCTTGTTTTTGATCATCTTAACGCCGTGAGGAAGTGGAGCCTCCTCAACCCTGCCTTCATTTGCCCACGTGCCGTAGAGCTGTGACACATAGACATCGTTGCGTCGTATAGGCAGATAGCCCGACATGAATCGTGTCAGCTTCACATCCCCTTTCTCCTGGTGGGAAGCTTCTGTCCATGTCTCAATCACGTCAAGACCGGGGAACGTGCGGTAGTTGAGATCGATTGAGAAAGGATACACCTTGTCTTTAATGGTGATTGTAGTGGTCTCTCCTCCATCGGGATTCTTTGTTACGGCAACATTGTCAGTCACCATGTCGAGAGTCATGTTGCCATCAGAGTGTACTGCGGCAAATGCGGCTTCATTTGCCGGCCACAGACCATAGACCGGATATGCATTCAATTGTGGAGTGCCGGCATCTTTCAGATTCTGCAGGTCGCCTGCTGAAAGTGAATTGCCGTAGTATAAGAATTTTGGTTGCTCTCCCTTTGACGCTTCAACCACCAAGGATGTCTTCGGAGTAGATATATGCACTGTCTCTGCCGCTGCCGAAAAGGAGAAGGCAATAAGGCTGCATGATAGACACAAGAAAATATTTTTCATACTGATATGTTAGTATAGTCAGTTATTTGAAAGAATTCAGAATATGTATTGATTCGAGACACATACGGGAATTATGATATGGACATTTCCAGAATCCGGCTTTGTCATCTTCTCTATTGACCGAACCGTCGGCTTTTATCGACCAAAACCATTCCCCATTCGGATCTACAAGATTTTCTGCAATGTAGCGCCAGCTCTCGTATGCCGAATCAAGCCAATATACACTCTCGGCTTCAGCATCCGTATCGCTGTGGAAACGCGCAAGATAAAGTTGCCCTATGACGTCTTCAGCTTGTACCCACCAATGGCGGTCGGCATCAAGCGTGCCGTCTGCATGAAGTTCATACACCATACTTCCATCTTCCTTACGCCCTTTTAGTGCAGCCAGTGCAATATGGTAAGTATGTTCTAATGTCTCGGCTATGAGTCTGTCGTCGCCTACTGTCATGGCAGTCTCGAGCAAAAGCCAAGAGGCTTCAATATCATGCCCATATGATTCTGCATCATCAAATTTGTTCCAGTCATCATCGAAGAAAAGAGTGAGATGATGAGTCTCCTGATTTTCTATGCGGTCAAGGAATATGCGAAGCAAATATACGGTTGCCTCTGTCACCTTCTCTATCATCGTATCAGACACCCATTCTTCACCATGCGCCTTTGCAGTGCGCAAAGCCCGGAGAAGATTGGTGTAGCCCTCGATGATATGAAGATGAGTGTTCATGGTCTTTGACGCATTTGCATCGCGCTCGCTGAGACGCATATCCTCAATCGGATGCCAATCGAAGGTGGCAGCCTCTATATAGCCATCTTTTTCTCTATCCCTGGCATGCTTTTCGATGGATTCAAACAGCTGGAATGCTGTCTTAAGTGCATTCGTATCGCCGGAGGCAATATAGTATTCGGATAGCCCATATATTATGAAGGCAATCGCATAAAACTGCTTTTTAGTGTCAAGCGGTTTTCCATCGGCAGTGACGCTCCAGAAAGCTCCTCCATTTTCTTCATCAATGAAATGATCGCGTATAAACTCATATGCGTGATGAGCTTCTGCAAGATATTCCGGATTGCCAAGGGCGTTGTAGGCTGCTGAGAATGTCCAGAGAATGCGGGCTTGAAGGATAGCTCCCTTAGGAGCATCCTTGTCCAGATTGTCATTGCCGTCGCGACGTCCGTAGTATCCCCCTCTCGGGTCTTTCATTTTTTCCATCCAGTATGGAAGGATATTTTCAGTGAGGTTTGTGGTCAGCTCCTCCTTAAATCTTTTCTTCATCGTCAAACATTCAAAATTCAACATTATTTCTTGATTGGGAAGAAATATGTCATCACTCCCATAATGACAGCGATGGCAGCAGGGAAGAGGGAGAATAGAGCCCAGATCATGGTGCGCACAGAGTCGGTGATAGATGCCGGATTGATAGTGGTGTTGCCATCAATCTCAATCATCGTGGCTCCTGCCAATCCAAGCAAAAGGGCTATAAGGGAGCCTGAAATTGCACTTCCGAATTTCTGAGCCATTGTCCCTGATGAGAAAATTAGGCCTGTCGAGGAGACTCCATTCTTCTGGGTAGCATAGTCAGCGACATCTGCATACATTGACCAGAGCAGAGGTGAGTATATTCCGACTCCGACAGAAGTTAGGACTGAAACAATGATCATCAGCCATATGTAGGAGGTATTCATCGGGATGAAGAAGAATATCACCGAGGTGACAAAGCATATTACTGCTGCCCAGGTAAATGCACCGCGTTTTGATCCCACCCATTTTGTAAAGGCTGGCGAGATTCCGCCAAAAATCATACAGGTGATTTCTCCGAATGCCATGAAGACGGTATAGTTGATGATGAAACTTCCCAATGTTACTTCGCCGTCGAGACAGTAGTCGAACATATATGCCACCACCGCGTAGCGGAATCCATTGAAGAAGTTTGTCAGGACGCTGATAGTCGTCATGCATACCCATGGCTTATTGCGGAAAAGATCTCCAAACTGTTTGAAACTGAAATTCTCAGCGCGCACCGGTTTCAGGCGTTCCTTTGTCATAAGGCCACAAGCAAGAGTCATGATTGCGGCTAAGATGCCGAAGATCACACCGATGATGGCATATTGATGAGCCAACACTGCAGGATCGTTTTCATTACCCCCGATCATCTTCTGGATGTAGGGGAAGGAGAGCAGGGTAATGAATCCCATTGCATATGCCCCCACCATGCGGTAGGCAGAGAATTGATTTTTCTCATGGTCGTCTTCTGTCATGACGCCGAGCAGCGAACCGTATGGAACATTGACGGCGGTATACATTACCATCATTAGGAGATATAGCGCATAGGCGTACACGCGTTTCCCATCCGGACCGAAGTCCGGTGTATAGAGCAGAAGTGCGAATACTATGCCAAAGGGAATAGCTCCGTAGATAAGCCAGGGACGATATGTGCCGAAGCGGCTTTGTGTGCGGTCGGCAAGACTCCCCATGATGGGATCGGTCACTACATCAAACAGACGCGCAATAAGCATAAGCAGGGCGGCATCCTCAAGCGAGAGGCCGAAGGCATTGGTGAAGAAGAACGGGAAGGCTATCGACATAATCTTCCATACGATGCCTCCTGAGGCAGCGTCGCCAAGTGCATAGCCTATTTTTTCTGAAATACTTGCCATAACTCCTTCTTATTTGATTCCGAGGGAAAGATTTTTGTCGATGAGTCTGTTTAATGTTTTGACCGACTCGCTTGTAGTGAGTCCATCTTGTGGGGTATTGAAGCAATAGTCCACAAGGCGGTCGATAGTGGAGGTGGCCACGTGCATGCGTGTGTCTGAAGAAGCATAATAGATGAATACCTTGCCGTCTTCGTCAGCAATCCATCCGTTGGTGAAAAGCACATTCATCACATCTCCGATATATTCTTCACCCACCGGAGCCATAAAATATCCACCCGGCGAAGCTATCTTCTCCCATGGCTTTTCAAGCGATGTCATATACATATAGAGCACATAGCGGAGTCCGGAAGCGCATCCTCTCACTCCGTGGGCAAGATGAAGCCAACCTCGGTCTGTCTTTATCGGGTGAGGTCCCTCTCCATTTTTAACTTCCTTGATAGTGTGATAATATCGGGGGTCAATGATGATCTCTTCCTTAATCTCTGCGTGACAAATGTCGTCGATGAGAGCCCAACCTATGCCTCCGCCACTTCCGGTATCAATGAAGCCATCTTGCGGACGAGTGTAAAGGGCATATTTGCCTTCTACAAATTCAGGATGAAGCACCACGTTACGTTGCTGCGATTTGCTCTTGAGATCAGGGAGCCGCTCCCAGTTAATGAGATCGTGTGTTCGTGCTATGCCGCATGCTGCTGTAGCCGCTGAGAGGTCGCCGGGCTTGGAGTCATCATGGCGTTCCACGCAGAAGAGGCCGTAGATCCACCCATCTTCATGGCGTGTCAGACGCATGTCGTAGACATTTGTGGCAGGATCTTCTGTATCTGGAAGAGTGATGGGATGAGGCCAAAATCTGAAATTGTCTATTCCTGTAGGGCTCTCAGCAACTGCAAAAAACGACTTGCGGTCACTTCCCTCGACTCGAACTACAATTACGTATTTGTCTCCCAACTTTATTGCGCCGGAATTTAGGGTGGCATTGCATCCTATCCGCTCCATAAAGTAGGGGTTTGTGGCTTTGTCAAAATCGTATTTCCAGTAAGGAGGCACCATTTCTGCTGTCACCACCGGATTTTCATATCTCTCATATATGCCGTTCCCTTCTATTGCCTTGTTCGGTCGGGTGATTAGCTCTTCGTAGCGTTTTGTTATAAGGTCTTTGCGGTATTCAAAAATATCCATATCGTATTCAGTTGATTATTTTACAAATATAGTCTTGGGATTGTCGTGAAATTTCTTGAAGTCCTCAGCCGCAGGATGCCCTGGATAAGGTGCATAATAGTGCATCGGCTTTTCTTCTTGATTGGCATTCCTCCAAACGCATACATATGCCACAGGAATGTCACTGACAAGGGGAAGAAGCACCTCTGTAAACCAATTGTCCATGACTACGCTTTCAAGGCCGGTCTCAGAAAACGCTACCAATTTCCCTCTCTTTGCTGCCTCCTCGGCTACATATGGGAGCAATCCGCTTACTGATTGGCGATATTGGTCTACGTTTTCGGCTCCTCCGAAATGATATATGTCGCTGCCAAGGATATCCACATATTCATCTCCGGGATATGTCACGAAATACTGTTCTGGAGTTGGGACACGGTCGGGAGAATATACCCATACCACATTGTCGATTCCCTTTTCATCAAATATTCGGCGCGTGCGTTTCCAAAGGTCTTTATATTGTTCCGGTGTGGAATTGCCGGCGCCCCACCAGAACCATGTTCCGGTATTCTCATGCCAAGGACGTAAGATGACAGGGATTCTGTTTCCTTCTGAATCTCGGAGAGAGGCTATGAAGTCGGCTGCCTTGCCTATCCAGAGGTCAAGGGTATCGGCAAGCGCGGCGTTTTCCTGCAGTTGCTGAAGTGGGGATGCAGAGACATCCCAAGAATCTCCTCCGCTAAGTGGATTGCGAAGATGCCAGCTGATGGCGTTGATGCCTCCACGTGCGTTTTGGGCGATGATTTCCTGAGCTATGAATTTAAACGGCACTCCGTCGAGATTGCGTGCCGAATCAAGTTCTATCATGCCGAGGTCCCAGTTCATAAGACCCGGATATTCGCCCGTCACGTCCTTTACGTCAGATTTGCCGGGTTGATATTTCCATTCGTGTCCGTATGCGGTGTCGTCATGATGTCCGAAGAAGAATTTGCCTGAAGATGAGGTGGAGTCAAGCAGTGCTATCATCGACTCTGCAGGGGTGAGGGATTCTTTTTCTTCAGTTTGGGTTTTGTTCCCTCCTCCACAAGAGGTGAGGAGCAAGCCGACGGCAAGTGAGGTTATAATTTTTTTCATGTTTCCTTAAGTGTTTGTGGTTTATGTGCGAAGGAGAGTGGTCGCGACTAAATGTGATGGTAATCTGAGAAAAATCTCGCGACCACTTCCTTCTGCCATAAAAAATGAATTTGTAATATAAGTGGATGATATTCGTTAGGGTATTGCCTGTTTGATTATGGCAATGGTTGTGGAGTCGGAAGCGAATACGGAGTTGAGTCCTTGAGCTTCCTGTGCCGGGTCTCCTGTGTAGTCATCTCCTGGCTGCCACACTTCATGAGTCGGATTTGCAAGGCCGCCCCAGCCCCAGAAGTTGGCACCCTTTATCTTTCCGCCACCTTTTATCTCTGAAAATACGTGATTGTAGTAGGCATCGCGTCCGGTGACAGGTGATCCCTGGGCGATTGCCATGCCATCACGGGGGTATCCGAATTCTTCAAGCACGATTGGCTTCGAAGATCCTCCGTTGGCTTGCAATGCTTTGCCAAGGGCATCGTAATGAGCGTTGATGTAGTCAGATGTGTTGCGGCAAGCTACGGCTACGCTGTCGGTGACGGTTTCTCCGTTCACCCAACTCCAGTTGTAGGGCCAAATGTGTATAGTGGCGTAGTCTACTTCCGGATAGGAGTGGATTTGAGTCCAAAGATCCATGTCATTTTCACATCCCCATGCTCCCTCGCTTCCTGTTGATACAAGATGGTTGGGATCAATTTCCTTGATGAGAGAGGCTGTTTCTCCTATCCATTTGGCAAAACTTTCCTTATTGGCAGGATTGAAGCAACGTGGTTCGTTGGCTATCTGCCAAGCCATGATTGCCGGTGATTCTGAATATGGTTTGCCGGTTATGCTGTTTGTTCGGCTTACTATGTTTCTGACATGGTTGGCAGCAAGCTTCTGTGCAGAATCATTCGCTGAGAATTTAGATGCATATGCCATATATGCTGGATAGCCATCGGTGGCAGGATTGACTGCTTTCCCTTCTCCTGCCCATTCAAGATATGTTGAGAATCCTCCGCTCCACTCCCATGCGTTGTTGAGATAGAGCACAGCTTTCATGTTCCTGCGTTCAAGTTCATCAAGAAGATAGTCAAGCCCCTGAAGTATTGTGTCGTTGTAGACTCCGGGACTTTTCTGCAATGTCGGTGAGATATGTGATGCAAGCCCTTCAGCTCCGTCGCCACCTACAAGTATACGGAGATTGTTGATGCCTATGCTCTGGAGAGTGTCGAGCTCTCGTGCGAGACGTTCACGGTCCCCTCCCTGCCCTTCAGATGCAAGAATTGCTCCATACCAGAAGTTGGTGCCCACATATCGGTAGACAGAATCCCCGATATGGAATTCACCATCTTTTACTGTCACGAATTGATCGTTGGCATCCGTCGCATCAGATGCTTTCTTGCTGCCGGAGCATGCGCTCCCCAAAATTATGGCTCCCATCAAGGCTACCCCTATCAGACTTTTATATTTCATATTCATATGCTTTTGCGTATTTTTTATAAATCTTTTAAGACTTATAAAACTTATAAATCTTATTATTATGATCACCAATTGTCAGTGCGGAAAGGAATGAGTGGAAGCCCATACATATCCTTGAGCTGACCGATGGCAAAGTTCTTGAAGCAGTAGCGTACAGCCTTGATGTCTTTTACCTTATCGCTTGATACGGTCACGGTATATGGCCAGTTCCAGTCTTCAACTGCCTTTGCCGGATAGAACACTTGGTCTTCTCCCGCCACTTCAAATCCGGGAAGATCTGTGTTTGGATTTAGTCCGCCGATAACATTGTTGAAGGTGAGCACTGCAGTATCTCCTTTGAGTTCCACCGACTTATATGAGGGATATACGTTTGGTAGGCCTTCGATTCCGTAGGTGCGTGCGCCTGCCATGAATGCAAGTCGTTCCCCTATCTCCTTCTTTTTGCGGGCATGGATGTCGGGCACTTCAAATGGATATACAAGGTCTGTGGTGCATACGATACCGCTGTTTGGCAATATCTCCGCTGCTTTATGCTGGCATTCACGGAATTTAGCGGCATTGTCAGCCTCCGGATTGTCGTAGTTCCAGCCGGGGAGCTCCACGAAGTAGAACGGCAGTTCTCCCTGCCCCCATTCGTCGCGCCATATTTCTACCATGTCTTTCTGATGCTGGGGATATTCATTCTCGCGCCCTACGTTCGACTCTCCCTGATTCCATAGGAATCCCTTTATAGTATAGCCAAGTACTGGCTTGAGCATAGCATTATACATTACGCCGATACGCTCCCAGTTGCCCATATCCTTGTTTTTCTCCTCTGCTGCCATATCCCATCCTTCGTAGGTGTCGAGTTTCCATTTTGGAATCCATCCCTCTACTTTTGAGCCTCCATAGGCGCAGTTGATGATTCCTACTGGTACATTCAGCAGGTCGGTCAGCGACTGGGCAAAGAAATATGCGAGGGCAGAGAATTCTCCTGCGTTTTTGGGGTTAGAGACATTCCATTTCCCTTCCACTTTCTCTTGCGGGGTATAAGCTTCACGCTTGGGAATATTTGCCATCCTTATGCCCGGATATTTCCCTGAATATGCGATTGCTTGTGCAGCTCCTTCTATTGGTTGGATGCCAAATCCGCGTAGAGGCATCTCCATATTTGACTGTCCGGAGCAGAACCATACTTCTCCGATGAGGACATTGTCGATCTTTTCAGTGCCGTCAGGATCCTTGAATTCAATTGAATATGGAGTGAAGGACGCTTCCGGTGTTGAAACTGTCAGTTCCCAGCGGCCGCTTTTGCTGTCTGACTTGGTGGTATATGTCTTTCCGTTCCAAGATGTGGTGACATCGACTGATGAGCCGGGTTTGCTCCATCCCCATAGCTTGGCATCTGAGTTTTGCTGAAGCACTGCGTTGTCGCTGATGATATCGGGAAGCTCTACCTTTGCGGTGGCTCCTAAAGCCGTCATGGCAAGTATGGCGGTAAGTATGTTCTTTGTGGAGTTTTTATTCATGATGCTTTGGGTTATTCTCTTTCAATTGCAAAATTATGAAAAATATCAAAGGCGAAATGATACTATTTTACCCGATACTAACATATCCATTCTTTTTTACCGGGAAAAGAATATATATTAAGTTTTATTTTGTAAATTTGCAATAAATACTCCATCACAATCCAATCGCATAAATCTTATAAGACTTATACATCACATAAGACTTATACATCACATAAGACTTATACATCACATAAGACTTATACATCATATAAGACTTATCCATCTTATAAGAATTATACATCTTATAGGACTTATACATCTTATAAGACATATACATCTTATAAGACATATACATCATATAAGACTTATAAATATTACACTTAAATATGAATCGAATAGCACTTCCCATTTTGCTGCTGTCATTGACAGCGTTTTGCCTATCGGCTTCCGAGCGGACTCTTTTCAACGACGGATGGATGTTCGCATTTGGTGATGCTTCAGATCCTGCCAAGGATTTTGGATGCGGCACAGAGTATTTCAATTATCTGACTAAAGCCAACTCCATACATAATGAGGGACCATATTCTCTAAAATTTGACTCTTCAAAATGGAATAAGGAGTGGAAATCTGTCACTCTTCCTCATGATTGGGTTGTGGATCTGCCCTTTGCCAAAGAAGCAAGCCATAGCCACGGCTATAAGACTGTAGGATATAAGTATCCTGAGACAAGCGTGGGATGGTACAGAAAGACATTCGAAATCCCCGCAGAAGACTATGGAAAGCATTTCACACTGCAGTTTGATGGCATTTTCCGCGATGCCCGAATATGGGTCAACGGATTCTATCTCGGGAGCGAGCCAAGCGGGTATACCACCCAAGTGTATGATATATCTGAGTATCTCAATTATGGTGGGGAAAATGTGGTTGCGGTAAGAGCTGATGCCACACTCGAAGAAGGATGGTTCTATGAAGGAGCCGGTATATATAGGAATGTTTGGCTCGATATGAGTGATCCCCTCCATATTGCTCCCTTTGGCACTTTCGTGTATGCCGACATGAGTTATCCCTACGATGCGATCACTGTCAATGTCGAGACTACCGTTGATAATAAAGGGAATGCGCCGGTTGAGTTCAAGGTGCGTAATCATCTGATAGGCCCGGATGGAAAAAGGACTGAGATGCCGGAATCCGGAGCAATGACACTCGCCGGGAAGGAGAGTGGAACATCGAAAGCAACCGTAGCGTTAAGCAGCCCTACGTTGTGGGATATCGATGCGCCCGCTATGTATCAGGTGGTCACTGAGATTGTGAAGGATGGAAAGGTTGTGGACACAAAAGTGACTCGCACCGGTTTTCGCGATGTCAAATTTGATGCTGACAAGGGATTCTTTCTCAATGGACGTAACGTGAAGATAAAAGGTGTCAACATGCATCAGGATCATGCTGGAGTTGGCGCTGCAATTCCTGATGCCATGCAAGCATTCCGTCTCAAAGAGCTTAAGAAATATGGGGTCAACGGTTATCGCTCAAGCCATAATCCTATGTCGCCGGCTATGCTTGAGGCGTGTGATACTCTCGGCATCTTGGTGATGGAAGAGAATCGTCTGACCGGAGTCAATGATTATCATATCGGTCAGCTAAAGCGTATGATAGAGCGCGACCGTAATCATCCGTCTGTAATAGTATGGAGCGTAGGAAATGAGGAGTGGGGAACAGAATGGAATGACTTCGGCAGTCGTATTTCGGAATCGATGCGTGAATATGCCCATCGTCTCGACCCTACACGCCCGATGGCTATGGCTACTTCCGGTGGCCCTACTGTTGTTGTTCCGGTTGATATAGCCGGCTACAACTATGTGCTCCAGAATCCTATTGAGGAGCATAGAAAGAATTATCCCGAAAGGAAGGCATTGGGAACTGAAGAGACTACAGGTTGCGGAGCGCGTGGTATATATTACGATGACCATGCCAATGGATTCATGAAGGCTATCAACCGCGCTCCAAGTGGTCCCGACAGTCTTTACAATGCAATTGAGCGAGGATGGAAATTCTACGATGAGCGTCCCTGGCTTGGTGGTCTCTTTTATTGGACCGGTTTCGACTATCGTGGCGAATCTAATCCAATGGTATATCCTGCCACAAATTCTCAGTTTGGTGTCCTTGATTATTGTGGATTCCCCAAAGATGAGGCTTTTTATTTGAAGTCTTGGTGGACCGATGAGCCTGTGCTCCATATCTTCCCTCATTGGAACCTTAAAGGCCACGAAGGTGAGGAGGTCGACGTTTGGGCATATAGCAATATGGATGAGGTGGAGCTTTTCGTCAATGGCAAAAGCTTGGGACGCCGGTCGATGCCTAAGAATGGTCATCTTAGCTGGAAGGCAGAATATCAACCAGGCAAAGTCAAGGCAGTTGGCTACAAGAATGGGAAAAAGCTGATGGAGAAACAGATAGAGACTACTGGTGCCCCTGCAAAAATAGAACTGACTGCCGACCGCAGTGTAATTGATGCTGATGGGCGCGACGTGTCGGTTGCTTCCGTCAGGGTGCTTGACAAAAAAGGTCGTTTCGTGCCCGATGCAAATATTGAGATTCGCATGAAAGCAGATGGCCCTGTCAAGATTCTCGGTGTTGGCAATGGCGACCCGACATTTAAGGCAAAAGAACGTCCTGCAGATGGCAATGGAAAAGTATTTGCCGTAAAGACTTTCAACGGCTTGGCCCAGATCCTGCTCCAGTCAGAATCCGATCCCGGATCTGCTACCCTTTCAGTCGCTTCCGAAGGTATAGATCCCGCTTCGCTAAAACTCACGGTAGAATAAAACTGATACCTCACAACTGAACTGCACCCCAAAAGTTTTGTGTCTGACTTTTGGGGTGCAGTTCATTTAGCCCGGGGTTGGTTTTATCAGATCAACTTCTTATGATGTTGATAGATATCCCTGAATATCTTCGGTGATTGTCCCTTTTTCTTCTTGAAAATACGGTTGAAATTTGATATGTTGTTGAAGCCGCAGTCATAGCATATCTCTGCTATTGAGGTAGTGGAGTCTACGAGCATGCGTGATGCATGTCCGAGTCGCACATCGATGATATAATCGGATATAGATTTCCCGGTGCGCAGCTTAAAGAATCGGCTGAATGCCGTTGGAGTCATACCTACGAGGTCGGCAAGATCTGCAAGGCGAATGTCTCCTTTGTAGTTGGAATCGATATATGCCTGAACTTTCTGTACTCGTCGGCTGTCGCATGCCGGGTTGACAGAAGCGAAGGTGGATGAAGCAAGTAGACGATAGTCGCCGAGTTCTGCAATCTCGTTCAGAAGCGCCAGGAATTCGAGCAGACCGTTAAATCCTGAATCTATGGTGGTCAGTTTTTCAAGTCTGGAGTGTACTTTGAGGATTGTTGTCAGAGGGAATGCAATGCCGTTGGAGCTTTCGTCAAGAAGATTTCGTATTCCTGCCATCTGGTTTTTCCCTAAGAAGGTTTCCCCGAAGAGGTCTTCGGAAAATTGGATGGTAATCTCCCTTATGGCGGAGTTTGTGCATTCATGCTGTTCCCATCCATGCTCTATGCCGTGCCCGACAAGGACAAGATCGAAGTCGCCTACGGTCTCCATAGAGTCTCCCACTACGCGGCGCGCTCCGTTGCAGTTTGAGAGGAAATTGAGCTCAAACTCACGGTGGCGGTGTATGGGAAATGTAAAGAGGTCCTTGAATCTATCTACGAGATAGAAACAGTCCTTCTTCGAAAGAGGCGTTATTTCGGTGATAATCTTGTCATCCATGGCTGTTCTGTTAGTTCCGTTTGGCAAATTTAGCATTTTTATTTCAAAATGCCAAAAATATAGTAAGTTTTAAGACCCCATATCATAAAAATGGGGCCTTGATAATATGCCTTTCGGGAATCTGTTATTCTTTCGGTGTGAGGGTGACGAGTGGCACGAGCATCTCCTGCAGGGAGATGCCTCCGTGCTGGAATGTGCCGGTATAATACTGCACGTAGTAGTTGTAGTTGTTCGGATAGGAGAAGAAGTCTTCGTTGGTGGCGAAGATATAGGTGCTTGAGAGGTTGGGTGCCGGTAGTCCATATTTCTTCGGATCCTTGATCTCATACACTTGTTTGGGGTTGTAGTTCAAATTTTTCCCTACCTTATAACGTAGATTTGTGTTGGTGTTGCGGTCCCCTACCACCTTTATGGGATTGTCTACTCGGATAGTCCCATGGTCGGTAGTCAACACAACTTTATATCCAAGTTCTGCTATACGGCGAAACATCTCTGCTGCCGAGCTATGGCGAAACCATGATTCCGTCAGCGACCGATAGGCTGCGTCGCTATTGGCAAGTTCGCGAATCATTTTCGATTCCGTACGCGCATGGCTCAGCATATCGATGAAGTTCATCACTATGACATTGAGAGGAATATCCTTGATGGAATTGAGCTTTGTCAGGAATTTCTCGCATGCCTGGGAGTCATTTAGCTTGGTATATGTGAATTTGTCTTTCCTCCTATATCTCTCCAGCATGGTGGCTATCAGCTCTTCCTCATGATTGTTGAGGCCTTCGTCCTCATCTTCCTCTACCCAAAGATCAGGAAACATATCCTTGATCTTCAATGGCATCAGCCCTGAGAAGATGGCATTTCTTGCATATTGTGTAGATGTTGGTAAGATGGTCGTATACAAGTCCTCGCTGACATTGAAAAATTCCGCGAGCAATGGTTGCACACATCGCCATTGGTCAAGACGGAAGTTGTCAATAAGCACGAAGCATACCTTCTCTCCGGCATCAAGCAGTGGGAATATCCTTCGGCTGAAGATATCCGGGCTCATGAGATGATTGCGTTCCGATGTAATCCACGATTCATAGTTTCGCTTCACGAATTTTGCGAAATTCGAGTTCGCGTCTCTCTTCTGCATAAGTAGCATTTCATCCATGTTGCTTTCCGAGTCAGAAAGCTTCATCTCCCAGTAGACGAGCTGCCGATAGCAATCCATCCAATCTGAGAGGGACGATGCGGAGTTGATGTCGGAAGAAATCTTTTGAAACTCATGCATATATCCTGAAGAAGTCTGTTCCGCGATTATCTTGGCACTATGCAGGTTTTTCTTGATTGACAGCAATATCTGCATAGGGTTGACCGGCTTGATGAGATAATCTGTTATCTTGTTGCCGATCGCCTGGTTCATGATGTTCTCCTCTTCCGATTTCGTAATCATGATCACAGGCACATCAGGATGCGATTGATTGATGCGCTGCAGTGTCTCCAGACCGGAAAGACCTGGCATGTTTTCATCGAGCAATACGAGTGAGATGTTGTCTGCATCAAGTGTGTCAAGTGCATCCTGACCGTTGCTGACGGTCACGATGTCGTATCCTTTAGTCTTTAGAAACATTATGTGGGGCTTGAGAAGATCAATCTCGTCATCGGCCCAGAGGATTTTTGTCATATTTTTTAGTCTTCAGTCTTTAGTCTTCAGAATGCGGATAACCCGCTTGAGTCATTTGAAATTTCAGATGTCTCAGCGTTCTCGGATGTCTCAGTGGTTTCAGTGGGTTCAGAGGCCTCAGTAGTCTCGGTGGGTTCAGATGTCACTGTGCTCTCTGTGATTTCAGATGGCTCGGGATTTTCTGGTTCCTCGGGATTCTCGGAAATCTCTTCGTGATTTCCTGATTCCTCAGGATTTTCGGATATTTCAGAATTTTCCGGTTCCTCGCCATTATCTGATGATTCTTCTGTTCCCTCTTCTGTCTCTGCTCCCTCGAGCGCTGCATCTACGGCTTCTTCTGCCATGGCGTTTTCCTCAAATCGGAAGTATTCTTCAAAAGAACGCCCTTCCTTAAGGAGAAGTTCAAAATTATACTTCGATATCATGATCGGGCGCACTCCTTCCGGCAATTGGAAATCACGGTTCACCATAACCTTGCGGTAATTTTCCAGCTCCCGTAGATTGCTGAATCCTTTTATGACGAGTATTCCAACATTGTCGAAACTCATAGGCTCGAGATCAAAGTCCTTTACCACGAAACTTGAGAAGTTGAAGCGCGCCACATCATAAAGAAGCAGATTGCCGTTGATCTCATCTCTCGGATATGCAAGCACGAGATATTGTGGGGCATTGGGGTCGCGCTCAAAGTTTGCGGGTTGGCCGTCGGTGGCAAGTGGCTGATCAGAGGATGAAAGCCTGATCTCCCATATCATACCCCTTGTATTGGTAGAGCCCGAATTGGGGGTGCGCCCTTCATTCAGTCCCTTCAGCATCGCGCCAGCCACGTCTGTCATGTCAGTATCGGGCCATTTCTTGAGCAATTCTGTCAGGCGTTCCTTAAACTGGTCGTAATCTCCCTCCGTAAGATAGGAAAGGGCATCTATAAAGACAAACTTGGGCATTATTGCAGAAAGTGGATATTCCGCTTCCATCTGTTCCATTATGGCATGTACTTCCGCATTGCGGTCTGCAAGATAATCGGAATATGCGTTTTCATACAATTTTTGTTCCACTTCGTGCATTTTTTTGAGTCGATCGAAGTAGTCTGGGTCTTGCATTGCCTTTCCGTAGGGACTGTCGGGGAAGTCGGCTATGATGCGGTCTCTCCATAGATCCATCTCAGTCTGGTTCCCGCTTCGGGCTGCCATAAGATACATATTGTAGTAAATATCCAATCGATATGCGTTGTCGGGATATTTGTTGAGGAGATTCTCAAATTCTATGCTTGCAGCTTGGAAGTCTTCAAGCTTATCCTTGAGGATGACACCCATATTATACAGTCCTTCCTGAATCACATCGTTTGCCGTTGCCTGCTGCTCTTCGGTCAAAGGGAGCTGTGCGAGATAGTATTCAGGGTAGTGCGGATCTGCAGAGTGGTCGGGTTCTGCCTCTTTCCCTTCAGCTTGTGCCTCCCCTTCTGCTGTCTCTTCTGATTCTGATTCATCTTCTGAGTCTTCATCCTGCGCTTCGTCTTCAAAGGCAAATGATGTCTTGTTGCGGCGCCTCCAGTCATCCTCAAGCTTGCGCGCTCCCCAGCGTCGCTGGAATTCGGTCTTTCCGGCTGATTTTGTCATGTTGTTGTAGAAATACCATGATTTGTCAGTGTTAAACTGCATGCCGGTGTTTCCCCCTTGCTGGTCGATGGGGGAGTTCCCTTGTGGACGATTGGCCATGGCTTCCTCTCTGGCGGCTGCCTCAGCTTCTTCCTTTTCCTTTTGCTTCAGCTCTTCTACCTGCTTGTCTGCCCATTCTTGACGCTGGTCTTCGGGAAGCGCAGCTATTGTCAGAAGTGAGTCTTGAAGTTCCACATTCCCTGCATAGACGGCGAGTTGGTCAAGCACATCTGAACGACGTGCTATCTGCCTGTAGTCAGGATAAGACTTGGGTATCTGTGGCAGGGCTTCCGAATAGCATGGCTGGGCTTTGGTGTATTCTCGCTCATCAAAATAGATGGCACCGAGTGCAAGGTTTGCCATTGCCTTGTCCACTCCGTTTCTGGTAGACTTTTCTACTGCCAGGCTGTAGTTGGCCTTGGCTTCGGTGGTGTCTTTGTGTGAGAGATAAAGATTGCCGATGGCATAGTATATCTGGTCAAGATAGTCGATGTTGCGCTGATATCTGGTCATGCTTTTAAGAGCAGCGACTTCTTTTGATATGTCAGCTCCACGAAACACCTCGCTCTGTTTGATACGGGCATTAAACTTCAACCGATAAGGTGTCGAGACTCCACTTCCGGCTTTTTTAAATGCTTCATACGCCTCATCGTCTTTTCCGGCTTGTCGGCAAGCTTGCCCAAGCAAGAAATAAAGCCTGTGTTTCTGTACTCCTCCGGCTCCGCGCGCTGATTCTCGCAGATATGGAATTGCTTCTGCATAGCGCCCGGCCTTCATGAGGTAGGATGCTTCCACAAGTTCGTAGAGTTGCCTTAGATTTTTGCTGGTGAGGTCTTTGTCCTTGATTTTGACCAGGATATTCTCAGCTTCATAGGTCCAGTCAAGTGAGGCATAGCATCTTGCTTGCCATAGCAAGGCCTCGGTGACTACTTCCGGGAGCCATACGAAATGTCGGGAGATATATAGGAATGTTGCTGCCGCTCCCATGAAGTCTCCATTGAAATATTGCCCCTTGCCCAGCATCAGCCACGCATTGTGGAGGAATGGGTTGAACTCATCGCGGGCTCTGAATTCCTTTTCCTTTGCAGATCCTGATTTCTTAGGTGGTTTCTTCTTTATGGAATGGAGTTGGATCGCTTTCTGCATCTTCTCGATTGTGCGCTTGAAGTCCCCTTTAGGCTTTGGCATTGTCTCATCGGCGCGGGCATCGGCAGGGTGCGTGAGAAGCATTCTGGTGAAATCATCTTCATATTCATCCTCCATTGTTTTCAGTGTCTCCTTATAATGCTCATTGCCGTTGAAGTAGACATTATATCGCGTGTTGAAAGCCTGCCAATTGCGTGAAATGGCAGTGTTCTTCTTTGTCCCGCAACCCGTAAGTATGATCACTGCGGCTGCCAAGAGAAGTAATCTTATATGTATTCCTTTGTCTGTCAAAAAATATTCTTTTATATAATCTAAACCTTGCAGATATGCTCTGCCGCGATTTTTGATGCGTCAGTAGTGCCGAGTCTTTTCTTCATGTTGCGGTATCCCGAAAGTTGCCAGTCTCTCTGTGGCGAGGGCTGGAGCAATGGTCCAAGTGCGCGGGCTATCTTTTCGGCAGTGCAGTTGTGAAGAAGGAGTTCGGTGACTATGTTGTTTCCCACGATAAGGTTGGGCAGGGATACATATTTCACATGGAGCACCCTCTTCATCAGCTCGTAGGTGAGCCTCGAGCCATTGCCTCGGTAGCATACCACCTGGGGAGTCCCTATCACTGCCGTCTCAAGAGTTGCAGTGCCGGAAGTGACAATGGCTGCCGTGGAGTATTTGAGCAGCGTATGCGTGGCTCCAAAGGCAAGTTGCAAGCCGGTGTCTTGCGCAATGGAACGGTAGAATTTCTCCGGTACGGATGGGGCGGCAGCTATTATGTATTGATAATCAGGAAATCGTTTGGCTGCCTCAATCATCAGTGGGAGATTATTGCGAATCTCCGCCTTGCGCGATCCCGGAAGGATGGCGATGATAGGCCGGGTGTCTGAGATCCCTTGACGCTCAAGAAAGTGCTTTTTGGGAGGTATATGCCCCATTGACTCTTCCACTTCCTTCACTGTGGGGTTGCCTACATATCTTACATCCATGCCATGGCGTTTGAAGTATGAAGTCTCAAATGGAAGTATGCTGTAGAGATTGGTCAGATATTTCTTCAGTTTTGGAATCCGCCATTCTTTCCAAGCCCAGACTTTGGGCGCAATCAGCCAGTCGACACGTATGCCGAGTTTATGGGCGTAGGCAGCAAGTTTTAGATTAAACGACGGGTAGTCGACCAGTACAAGCACATCTGGATGAAACTCCTTGACGAGCGCTTTGGCGTGCTTGAGATTGGATAAGACAGTAGGCAAAGATCGGATGACCTCTGTGAAGCCCATCACGTTCATTTTCTCGATATGTATCTCGGGATCTCTTCCGGCTGCCACGGCCATAAGATCACCTCCAAGAAACCTGAAGTCAGCTTCTTTGTCTATTGCCTTTATTTCTTCCATCAGCCTTGAAGCATGAAGATCTCCTGATGCTTCTCCGGCCACTATCATATACTTCATATAATAAATACGTTGTTACCGACGTTTTTCGTATATGAAAACAATGCGAATACTCTTTTTTTTCTTCATATCCCTCATTGTCTCTGTGTTTTGGTCAGGGTGTATATCTGATGATTTTACGGATTCTCCCTCTGACTTGCTGACTTTTTCTTCTGATACCTTGAGATTTGACACTGTTTTCACAGATCTCGGCACTCCCACTGCACGCTTGAAGGTCTACAACCGGGCTTCAAAAGCCGTCAACATCTCAAGTATCCGAATGAGGAATGATGACGGTGTCTTCTCCATGAATGTTGATGGGGTGTCAGGGAAGTCATTTGAAAATGTTGAGATCCGGGCAAACGATTCTATTTTTGTCTTCGTGGAGTGTCTTATCAATGGGAATGATGATCCTCTCCCATTTAAGGTGGAGGGGATGATGGACTTCCTTACTAATGGTGTGACTCAGACTGTTACCCTGGAGGCTTATGGCCAAAACGTAAGGCGTCTGCGAGGGGTTACTTTGGATTCGGATGTCACGTTTACTGCTGAGATGCCATATGTGGTGTTCGATACTCTCCGCGTTGCAAAAGGAGCGACTCTGACTCTAAGTCCGGGCACGCGGGTCCTTTTCCACGATAAAGGAATGCTTCAGGTAGATGGTCGCATGCTTGCCCTTGGAGAAGTGGGACGCATGGTGGAATTGCGGGGTGATAGACTTGACGATGTGCTTCCTGATACTGGCTATGAGATTCTTTCCGGACAGTGGCAGGGAATCAGATTTGGAGCGGAATCATTTGGCAACCGTATGGAATATGTGGAGATGCAGTCTACTGTGCATGGGGTTCTGGTTGACAGCTGTGGCGTCACTGACAGAAACAAACTGACATTAGTCAATTCATGGCTTCATAATTCGCAAGGTAATGTGCTTAGGTCGGAACATGCATGGGTGGATGCCTATGGATGTTGTTTCTCCGATGCCGGCGAAGCTGTCGTGTGGCTTCGTGGTGGATCTCACGATTTTGTGCAGTGCACAATGGCCAACAACTATCTTTTCGCCATATCGCCTGAGTCGATTCTGACACTGTCGCATCTGTCAGGCGAAGAAAACTCAGGGATATCCAATCCTATGATGAAAGCCGACTTCAATAATTGCATTATATATGGTATCACGCAGCCCTTGAGCCCGGGTGATTTGGCAAAGACTGACGTATATATGCGCAATGTGCTTCTTGGGGTCGACGGATCGGATGATGATCATTTCATATCATGCATATGGGGTGAAAATCCGGAGTTTGAGACGATACGTGAAGAATATATCTTCAATTATTCTCTTAAGGAGGATTCTCCGGCTATAGGGGCAGGCAATCCTGTATATGTCACTCCGGAATGCCTATATGATATGAATGGAGTGAATCGTCTTGAATGGGGAAATCCTGCACTCGGCGCCTATGCCAGATAGATCTCTCTGAGCTCGTGCCATTCATATTCGCAAACCCACTGCGCAAAACTCGAAATGCAAAATCAATACTCCGAGAAGAACTGTGGGCGTATGAGGATTCCGAAACGCAGGCGGTTGTGGAATTGGTTGTAGGCCAAAAGCCCTTCTCCATATCCGTTGTAGAAGTCAAGGAAGAGATATTGGTTTGAATCCTTGTGGATTCGCCATCCGGCTTGTATGCTGGTGTTCCAGTTCATGTTCCATCCCTGACGCTTCACGAAAGTTGCTCCCAAGGTAAATCGACGGTTGTTTGAGTTAAGCTGAAATCCCATTTGGAAGATTCCGCTGTATTTAAGGATATCCTTATTGTTCATGCCGTCTACTATAGGTATCCAGTATTTGGCATGCACGGAAAGCCATTCGGTGATATAGGCGCTTCCGGCGAGCGATACTTTGTTCCATGAGCGGGAGGCATCCCCGTCTCGGCCGTTGCTTTCGTGCTCTACAATAAGTGTCATTTTCCCGCAATATCGGTCTTTTACGAAGAACGGTTTCGACCATCCTATACCGGGGTTGAAGTTTAGGTCGCTCATAGGCATGGAATTCTGAAATATTTCCCAGAACACCTTTTCTGTGAAGAAAAGATAGACGTATGTGCCCCATGGTAGAGTGGCGTTGGTCAGACGCTGGGAGATGGAGAGCTGGAATTTTATTCCTGAGTTATAGGCATCGGGTTTATGGAATGGATCTGTGCCAAGAGCGAAGTAATTGTCCTTGTAAAGGCCGAAGAAAGGTCCGATGTCCATTGATTTCTTGATGGAATCGGTATTTTCAGTCACTCCTTCGGGCACTAAGATTTGGGCTTGAGAATTGTTGGTGCTCAAGGAAATTAATATAATCGTCAGAAGTGTGAGGAGACAAGAGTGTCTTGGGGTTCTCATATGTTGGAATCAGGATGTTGCTGGCTCTTTTATTATGCAATATGGATATGAACATCCACCCTGTGAGATATGATGTCACAGGGTGGATTAATGATTCTGTTCATGAATCTGAAGATTCATGCAAATTTGCTTTTAGTTGAGTTGACCGTTTTCTGCAGCCTTCACCATTTCGTCTGAAGGATAGATGTAGATTTCTACTCGACGGTTCTGTGCACGTCCTGCTTCAGTGTCGTTGCTTGCTACATAGTCAGTCATAGGAAATCCCTTTGCTTCGATACGATTGCCGGCGATTCCCTGGCCTTCCAGATATACTTTTACAGCATTTGCACGTGCGTCAGCCACTTTTGTATTGGCTGCCATCGAACCGGTGTTGTCTGTGTATCCGCCGATTGCAACGTCGGTAAGAGGATTCTGCTTGAGTGACTCAGCAAAAGATGTGAGCTCTGCCTGTGCTGCAGGCTGGATATTTGACTTGCCTGTGGCGAAAAGAATACCGCCGGGGAAAGTCACCTTGATGGCCTGTGTGCCGTTTACTTCTGCTTTCTCCACTGATGCAGTCTTCAGCTCTTCTTCAAGTTTCTTCTGCTGGTTGTCCATGTGCTTGCCGATGATAGCGCCTACTGCTGTTCCTACAGCTGCGCCAACGCCTGCGCCGATGCCTGCGCCTTTGCCTTTGCCGATAAGCGCACCGATGCCTGCGCCAAGAGCTGCGCCACCGCCGCCGCCGATAGCTGCGCCTTTACCGAGATTGGTAGTGTTGCAGCCTGATACGAGCATGAGGACTGCCAAGAATACACAAGATAATGCTTTGATCTTCATTGTCTTTTTGTTTTGTGGTTAATGTATTTATAATTAAGTTGCTAAATTGTTTCTTTTGCCTTTGTGGAATTCTGCTACTTCGCGATGGCCATATGGTGTGATCCCCTTGCATTTGATGGGAAACGAACAACACAAAGTGTATTCCTAATGTTATAACAATAAAAATCGCCAGATGATTGTTTAATATTAGAGAATAAGGTGATAAATTTACAATATCGCACGATAATTATACGAAAATGAGTGATAATACCCAATCTGTTGCAGGTCGCGAACCTTCTGATGTGAGGTTGAAAGAACTTTCGTCAGCTCCTATCGGTAAGATCCTGTGGAAATATAGCCTCCCGGCTGTGATAGGAACAGTGGTGATGGCTCTTTACAACATCATCGACTCTATTGTTATAGGCCATGCCATAGATGATCCGAATGTGGTGGCCGGTATTGCTGTGACGTTTCCTGTGCAGAATCTTGGCACTGCATTCGGTATGCTGATTGGTGCTGGTGCGGCTACGCGTATTTCTATCGTGCTTGGTCAGAAAGATCATCATAGGGCTGCCGTGATTCTCGGAAACTCAGTGCAGCTCACTATCCTTATTGGAGTTCTATATACCACGGCTTTTGCGATATTCCTCGAGCCTCTGCTGCGCCTTTTTGGTGCTTCTGATGCCAGTATGCCTTATGCTAAGGAGTTCCTTACATGGGTGCTTCCGGGTATGGTGTTGATGAATCTTACGTTTAGCTACAACAATGTGATGCGTGCTTCTGGCTATCCGGGGAAGGCGATGTGGACCAATATGATTGGAGCCGGTCTCAACTCCATTCTTGCTCCTCTTTTCCTTTTCGGTTTCAAATGGGGCATCAAGGGAGCGGCAATCGCTACTGATATATCAATGGTGGTGACAGCCATATTCGTAATGCAGCACTTCTTCAGGAAGTCGAGCACCTTGCATTTTGAGCGCGGTACTTTCAAATTTGATTGGCGTGTGATCACTTCGATCCTTTATATTGGTATGTCGCCGTTTCTTATCAATGTTGCGGGTAGCTGCATAAATGCGGTGGTGAATACATCTTTGTTGAAATATGGAGGTGATGATGCAATTGCGGCAGTCGTGGTTTTTAATCGCTTTGTTACTATTTTCGTGTTTGTTGTGATCGGTATTTGCCAGGGTATGCAGCCGATACTGGGTTATAACTATGGTTCTGGAAAATACGACAGGCTCTTCCGCACCCTCAAGCTTGCCGCTCTGACGGGTGCAAGTTTCACTACTTTGGGATCGATTATTGGAGCCACCAATGCAGAGATGATTGCAAAGCTCTTCATGCAGGATCCTCAGCAGATTCAGTGTGCCGTAAACTGTCTTCATGTCACTACGGTTGGATTCTGGATGGTAGGCTTCCAGATAGTTGCCACAAATTATTTCCAGTCGCTTGGCATGGCTACAAAGTCAATTTTCCTTTCTCTGACTCGTCAGGTGATTTTCATGATTCCCGCCCTGTTCATCCTCCCTCCCATCTTTGGGCTTGACGGGGTGTGGGCGTGCTTCCCTATAGGCGACTTCCTTTCTACTATAGTCGCAGGCTTCATGCTTGCATGGCAGATAAAGCACCTTAAGAAAACCAAGATTCCTGCAGTGCAGGCATAACCCTTAAACTTTAATCTTATAACCTTATAACCCAAGTTGATCTTGCGAAACTTGATTATGACAGACAATACTTACCATAAGATTCTTGATTACTTTCGTAAGATAAGCGAAGGCACTAAATGGGATGGACATCTATATGCCGTCGGAGGATGTGTGCGCGATGAGATTCTTGGATCTCCGATTCATGACGTGGATATTGCTGTTGATCTTCCAAATGGTGGCGTCAATTTTGCCATGTGGCTCCTGCGGCATAAATATCTTGTGGAAATGCCCGTGTTGTTCCGTAAGTTCGGTACTGCTAAGTTGCGTCTGCGTAAGTTCCCCGAGGAGGAGATAGAGGTGGTCCAGACCCGGGCTGAGAAATATACTGATAAGACGAGCCGTTGTCCGGAGGTGGTGAGCGGCTCCATTGAAGAAGACTGTTTCCGTCGCGATTTTACTGTAAATACCCTTTACCGGAATATAAAGACAGGCGAAATTCTTGATATGACAGGTAGGGGTATCCACGACATCAAAGGTGGAATTATCAGGACTCCCCTTGATCCGTATGAAACTTTTGACGATGATCCTGTGCGGATCTTACGCTGCTTGCGCTTTGCTGCTCGTTTTGGCTGGAAAATCGATGAAGCTACGATGGAAGCTTTGAAGCATAGTGTGGAGCGACTCGCGATTGTGTCGCGCGAACGCTGGAGTGCTGAATTTCGTAAGATGCTCTTCGGTCGGAATGTCAAGGATTCGCTTGGGGTGCTGGTCGAAATAGGTGGAATTAAGTATATGAATCAGCTGATGCAGGAGATGTCGGAAACTGTTCCCGAACCGGGAGATAAGTCTTTGCTTGAGTTGGCTGTGGAGGCAGTGGCGCGTCTTGAGGAAGAAGGTGTTGAGGATGAGGCGCAGCGATTGGCTGCTTTCTTTGGGAATGTCGGTATGTTGCGCGCCGCAGTGCGTGATAAGTCAGGCACTATGCGTTATCCCCGCCATGAGCATATTGGTGGGCTGATGGCAGGAAGACATCTGAAGCATATGGGTATAGACAAGGCTCTTGCCGAGGAGGTTAGGGATATTATACAAGGTAGGGGAGAGGTGCGCCGAAAAAAAGAGCGTCAGCTTAAGCTTGAGGCCCATAGGGAACACCAGCAGGCACAGCAAGCTGATAAGGCGCAACGAAAGAAAGAACGCTTTGCCCGACATCGCGCAATGCTCGAAGCCCATCGAAGACACGCCCGTAGTCGCAAGAATCGGACTCCTGATGCAACTAATGGAACGGCGGTTTCCCAACCGCCGCACGCCGACAAAAGCTAACTTCCCGTTCAGTATTCAGGCTCCACCATTCGCTGCGATTTGTTCTGCCCTTATCCAATCAGCCGGTGTATCCAGGTCTACCGATCGCTCCACAGGCATGACATATGGTCTGCGTACCGGAAACTCCGACATTGGCATGCGCCGCAATGATGCTGCATCCATCACATACACAGCTCCGTTATATTCCCACACCTTAGGAGCATCCTGTCGCCGCGTATAATGCCCGTCTCCCTTGCTGATATGCAAGTTCCCCTTCTCATCCGTCTCGAATGCATTATAATAAGGATTGGTAGCCGCCTCGCATACGCTGACCACCATGTCAATCCCCGGTTTCCATGCTGCAATTGCTCCAGTGATGTCTTCTGCACGCCGCAGTGGAGAGGTAGTCTGCAGAAGCACTACTCGGTCATAATCGATACCATGCTCCAGATACCATTCCAAAGCATGAAGTATCACTCCGTAGGTCCCTGCAGTATCAGTCGCAAGACTATCCGGACGCATAAACGGCACTTTGAGTCCGTAATCCTCCACTACTTTGCGTATATCTTCCGAATCAGTACTGACACAGATGTCAGCATCTTCAGCTCCCGCTTCCCTCGCCTGATCAATAGCGTGGCAAATAAGCGGCTTCCCAAGAAAATTTTTGATATTCTTCCCGGGAATCCCCTTGCTCCCCCCTCGCGCCGGAATCAAATATAATGTCTTCATTTTTCTATATTCAGATTATTCCGTTGTCGAAAATCCGCAACAGTTAGCTAAGGGGATGCTCGGCTTATTTCTGCGTGAACTCGTCATAGTCGATTTAATATGAGATTTCTCAGATTCAATAGAATGTTTTCAATTGAGATTATTTTATTTGACTTTCAAGTCAAAGAACATGAATCTTGTTTCTAATGGATCGTCTTTATCAAGATGAAGGAAATCACGTTCTTCCTGTTCTGTTTTGTATAGGGTTTTGAAGCCATTCCTTTCGTAGAATCGTAAAGTCCGTTCATTATTATAAGCATCTACGACAATAAAACGGCAACCAGTCTTATTATCACTGGAACGGAACCAATCTTTTATGTAATCAATAATTTGACTGCCTATATTCATTCCTTTACCTTGGAAATCGGAGGATACACCTAAACGGCCAATCAAAACAGCGGGGAAGTTGATTCCTCGTTTGGCATTAGTCACAGATCTCTGTAATCTGTTTCTGGCAGACGTAGCTAAAATATGGGTTTTTACACTGTCATTGGCTAATGTAATCAGACCTAAAATATTTCTTGGCTCTTTAGCGTCAACCCAAGCATAGGTTTTGCCTATTAGCTCTACATCATAAAAGAAGACATCCTTAGAGAAAAACTCATCAAGATCCCTATCTTTACATGAAAAAGGCTTGCAGAATGCAGCGACTTCTTCAGTATAAGGAAGTCGGTTTGCATCTTCCGATAAATTAAACCCCATAGTCTTATCCGTTTCTTCGACCCATTATATAAGCCAAAAGTTCGCGCGATCTGCGGTCTATATCGCGAAGTTGTTCTTCTCGTTCTAGTGAAAGACGAGGGGTGTGGAGTTTGTTGTTGCGTTCAGCTTCTTCTAAAAAAGCTTTCGCAGATTCTCCCACAAGTACAGGAGAAGAGTTTATTGTCATTGCCATAATTATCTTATTTAGGGCGCAAATATACAAAAATATTATCATTATTACAAATATTATTACTCTATTTCAATTTGAATATGGCAAATGCTTCGCACGAAAAAATACCAGAGCAATAGTTTTTTAGGAATGTGCTAATGTTTCGTGTATTAGCCCCTATCCCACGTCGGAATCAAATATAATGTCTTCTTTTTTTAATGTCGTCGTTTGATGCAAAAATAAGTATAACTCAAGTTTCGGATTTAAATTCAAGCTATGTTTATCGTTAATAATCTCATAGAAATTAATCGCGCAGAGGAGCAGAGGGCTCGCCAAGTCTTGACTTCTATTCTCTACAGTAAGCAAAGCACGCAAAGGCTCGCTCGCTTCGCTCCGCATTGCGTGAATGAGGCAGACTCGGCAAAAAATCCGACAAAGCACAGCATTTCAAAAGCTTTGGGAAATCTGCAATGCGGAGCGGATGCGAAGCGAGCCTCCGCGCACTTTGCTGCCTTCGACAGCATAGCCCTGACAAGCATTGGCAGTTTACTCAGCGAGCCCTTTGCTCCTCTGCGCGATAAAAAATTATATGATAATCAATTACCAAATCAGAAACTTTAGTAAGTATAATATTTCGAATATGCAAATATAAAAAAGGACGCATTGGGTGGTATGCGTCCTTGAGTTGTATGAGTGATGTTGTAAGATGGGTCTTATTTTGTTATTTTGTATACATTGTTTTTAATATGAATGATATATATTCCTTTGGGGAGAGTATTCCAAAATTCTAAGTCAGCGTCCTTTTTGATGAGAATACCTTCCAGATTGTATATATCAATATGCCCCTGTTCCATAATAATAGAATCTACCGACGACACTCCATTCACAATGCATTCGGCATGTAAATCCGAACCGTCGGTGGTGCTTGCAGTGATGACAGCGGTCCCTATTCCGGTTATCTTGACTACTCCATTTTTATCCACTGTGGCTATTCCCTCATCTGAAGAATCCCAACTTAGAGTCTTGTCGGTGGCATCTTCTGGGAGCACTGTTGCCCTAATCTTAATCGTTTCGCCAACGGCAGCCTCAATATTGGTATGGTCAAGAGTGATGGATGAAACCATTATTGGCTTATCCTTTACGGTCACGCGGCAAGTGGCAGTCACTCCATTGGAGGCAGTTGCTGTAATTACGGCTGAGCCGTAATCGCCTGCTTTCACAAGCCCGGTCTCATCAACCTTAGCGACGAAATAGTCGCTTGAAGACCATGTCACTGACCTATCAACAGCATCTTCCGGCAATACGACTGCTACCAAGGTTACAGTCTCCTTTGGTTCCAAATCTATTTTTGTATAGTTCAGTTCTATGCTCTCGGCCTTCTGCACTTCCCCTTCTACCATAGGATCCCATTCAGGACTTGCATTGTAGGCATCTTCGCTTCCTTCCGGCACTGTAACAGTAGCATTTTCCACGACTTCAGTTGGAAATCCTCCGGGGAATGAGGGTGGCTCAGGAGAAAGACATGTGATATTCTTTATGTTGATGTCTCCGTCAAAAGCCTGTGCTCCGATTGATTCAAGTGAATTTCCAAGCACAAGCTTCTCCATATCGGTGCAGTTATAGAAAGCCCATTGCCCTATCTCCTTGACTCCGTTGCCCACAACCACTTCCTTAAGCGAAGAGCAGTCTTCGAAGGCATTTGTTCCCACTTGCGTCACTCCATCAGGAATAGTAAGATTTCCTAAAGACTCACAACCCTTGAAAGCTCGTTCTTCAAGACTTTTAAGAGACTCTGACAGTTTGATACTCTTCAAGGACTTGCACCCCTGGAGTGCTGCACTATGAATAGTATCCAGGTGTGCCGGCAAGGATATAGACTTTAGAGCTTCGCAATTACGGAATGTATTGGTACGTATTTCAGTCATATTGTCGGGCAATTCGATATTCTCAATCTTAGTGCAGTTGATGAATGCGCCTTCTCCAAGCACCTTAAGTTCCGATGGCAACTTAACTTCCGGAAGTTCCGAACAATCTTGAAACGATGAAGTGCCGATATAAATATAGTTGTCCGGGATATTGACGCTTTCCAAAGAACTGCATCCTGAGAATGTACCGGAAGGAATATGGTTAAGACTTTCCGGCATATCGACCTTCTTAAGAGCCTTGCAGTCTCGGAATGCCATGACACCAAGATCTGTGACATTGTTATGGAAGCTGATGTCTGCAAGATTCACAGCACCTTCAAAAGCTCCACTGGCAATTGATGTGATTGTTTCAGGGATGGAAAACTGCACATCTCCCTTTCCGTTAGGATACGCTACAATCTGGTACCCATCTCTTATCAACACACCGTCAATATCAGAATAAGACCCACCGTCACCGATAACATTGAATTCCTCAAGAGCTATACAACCCACAAATGCCTTTGACCCTATATTCTCACAATCCGATGGAATCGAAAAACTTTGAAGTGAGGAACAGTTCTGGAATGCAGCCTCACCAATTTCTTTCAACGATGCCACATCAAATTTTAACTCATTTAATTTAATACAGTTATCAAATGCATGGGAGTCAATTCTGATATCGCCATTCCTCGATTCATTGAGAGTGACTGAAGACAGGCTTTTGCAGTTAAGAAATGCTCCATTCCCGATATAACTTACAGAAGGAAGAGAGATTGACTTTAGCGACTCACAGTTTTTGAAAGTGTCACATCCTACGTCAATGAGATTCTTACCATTATATATCACTTCTTCCAAAGAAATGCAACCCATAAATGCTCTTTCGATAGATTCTAATGAAGAAGGTAGAGTGATAGATTGCAATGAAATACAGTTATCAAAAGCATAGGGTTCAATAGATTTTAATGATTCAGGGAGATTTATATACGTAAGAGAAGGACATTTTTCAAAACATCCCCAGGGCAATTTGGTTAGAATACAGGAGTTTCCGAAATCCACGTATTTCAGATTCTCATTATTCGAGAATGGCTGTATATAATACAATTCTTCGATGGGTGCATTGTCAAATATTATTTCCTCTAAAAAAGGAGATGAAAATCCTCGTTTAATCCATCGTACTGTAGATGGAATAATAATTTTTTTTGGACCTGCATCAAGAGAGCCAATACCACAGTTTAAAGTAGTTACGATATATTCTTGATTATTGTATGACACAAAGGATGGCAACTCTATGACATCAACCGTATACTTAGCATCTTCGAAAAGGATAGATTCAGATATTTCAACTGTTCCAGTTACATCATCAAGAATATGAAAAACAAGCTTGTAAGGTTGATCAGTTCCTTCATTGTAATTGATTGTAAATTCTTCACAGAATAGATTAAAGGCACTTATTATTGTGACTAAAAATAATAACGCAAATTTTCTCATTTTCCCTATTTATTTATAGTTTTATTGGTGGTAATACCATTGATGGATTTTGGTAGACACTCATCTACAATAAATGTATTGACTGTATTATTTTGAATTATTCTTTCATAATTATCTTCTTGTTGGGTGCGAGTATTATCGTTGTTGATTTTGTTTAGTTCTTCATGATCTCCGTTTGCTATAATATTGTAGTTCCGGCGATCGATTGTTTCAGATGAACCATCAACAAGTTTAATATGTACGTCTAATAATGCCTTAAAGCCTTCCCCATATAAGGAAGTTTCATATTCGAATTGTGCAAGATATCCGTCTTGTTCTTTTGAAATTCTATTTGAGTATTTTAGATTTTTAATGCCACTATAATCTTTATTAATTATATCATCAAAGTGAATTATTCTCCCGTCAATAATAAGATATTGAGAATGGAATAAAAAGAAAGAGCTCATCCCGAATGAAGTATATTCAATGTCGTTAAAATATCTTGAGTTTAGAATTGAATATTTATGCCATTGATCATTATTAAGAGCAAAATACCATCCATTAGATAGATCCTGTTTAGCTTTTGGAAATGGGTTGGGTGAGACATCTTCTACATCTCTACAAAGATTAAGTATTTCTACTGTAGCAGGATCATCATCATATTCCCTACTAGAATAATACTCTGGATGATAGTAGTGGCCTAACTTTTCATGCCAGTTTTCAGTAACCATAAATGAATTTGGATCATAAATACCTGGTGTGATTTGAATGGGTAGTAGATCTTCCCCAGAATAAGTTTTTCCACTTTCTTCTATTACAGTTGTATTAATGTTGTATTCCAATACTGTCTTTTGATAAAAACGATATGTTCCATTTTCATACCAATACATTTCTGGATTAATTTCAATTCCAATAACTTCAGGAATTTGATCATTTATACTCTTTAATCCAAAAAAAAGTTCTTCCGAACCAAATCCTTCTAAGCCTAAAAAATGTCTGATAAAATGTCCATAATCATAGAATTCATCTGGGCCTATTCGTGAACCATCTGAATAATTGCGGTATCGTTCAACTTTCGGATAGAATGCGTTTAACATATTATCATGTGCAGGTATCATCTCCCCTCCAGGATAATATTCCACAGAAACTAAATCCGGTCCAACCTCAGCGGAGAAACTTATAATTTTTTCCTGATTTGAAGAAGAACGCAGCTTTGCCTTGACATCGAAGCGGAGTGCGCGGAGCTCAATCGTGTCCACACATTCATAAGATAATTCTTTCAGCTCATATCCATCATGTTTTCCGGGAATCTCGGATACTGAGATGTTTTCTAACTCATCAATTGTCAGAAAACGGAGTACGGAATCCTCTTTGGAGGCGATAATGGTGCTGTTAGGTTCTTCTTTATCGGAAGAGAAATCCTCTAATTCATTAGAGCAAGATGTGAGTAAAGTTAAAGATGTCAGGAATACTCCAAGAGTTTGGAAGGCACGAAATATTCCCGGTTGAAAATAAGAATGTTTCATTGTTGTTGGAAATCCTGCAAGGCTCATCGTTACAGGATATTACATATAAAAAAGCGTGAGAGCCATACCTATTGCCCGTTCCACGATTAGAGGCCTTCGCAATGCCCATCACAGTCGAACGGACAACGCAGAAGCCTCACGCAGATGTATTGATACACATATTTAGCCAACGCCTATGCGCTGACTGGCAGGATAATACAACCACTAAGGCGTCTACCGTTGTCTCATTCTCGACTGTGATTGAAAGTTGCGAAGTTTCTAATCGCCAAAAAAGAGCGTCAGATAAACGCTGATAACAAAAAAATCCACAGAACCGCCCGCTTGACCCTTGACCGGGCTTCTGCCTGTCGGTCTGCAACCACAAAATTAGCTAAAATAAATATATTCTGCAAATATATTTAGTTTTTTTATCCTACATTAGCATAACTGCAAGCAATATTACAAATCGCGGGATAAGTCTGGAGCGATCTCCGAGTACAAGTGTTAACTTATTGGCGAAAGAGC
>CAYNEZ010000011.1:0-33050 GCA_964396365.1 uncultured Sangeribacter sp.
AAATGACCTCTGTCAACGTTCAGCAGAAAGATCTCCATGGACAGGTCAAGATAGAGCAGGAGCAAATAGATAACAATACAGCAGTCTGCAGTATGCTTCTTGACCGAGGCATACGTCCAGAAGCTCTGCCACCTGCCGAGGATATAAAGAAAGTGGAACGTCGACTCAAATCCGAGGAAAAGAAGATTCTATCGAAAAAGAGAAAGTGAATAGTTCATACAGAAAATTTACAACTATAATTTTATCATTAAACCCTAATTGATATGGAAACTTTTTTTCCTGAATCACTTTTACGACTAATAGGAGAATTCGTCATATCTTTTCCAAGAGATATGAGTAATTATGAGCAAGCACAAGTTAAAAAACGATTTGCACATAAACTCGCTTGTTTTTATTCAGAATATATTGAATTATTAATAGATTCGAACAGTATTCCGTATTTTTCTGATTTAAAACAGGTCTATAAAAATGAAAAGGATTCTCTGTTCAAAGAAGCGGAGTCCAAAATAAGGGAATACAATTTAGGAATATATCGTGATGTGATTATGGAAAACTATGTGTTAACCATTCCAAATCTTATCACAATATCAGAATATGTATATAAAGAAACAAATAAAGATATTAACAAAACTTGTGCTGTTTATTGTCAGCTTGGATATCCTTTATATGAAAATCGAGATGGAAATGAAGATTACCTAATCAATTTAATAAATAGTTGGACAAACTTTGCATCGAAAAAGGGATTGACAAAAAATCAAGCTCAATTTTTGCTTTTAAATAATTTTGTAGAATTAGATACCAAAGATGAAGGGTGGGGAATCTGTGATTTGTCTAAAAAGCAATGGATATGGAGTTTTTTTCCATACTCAGTATCCAACGTGGAAAATTTAGTTGATTTCATTGTTAAAAATGATTCTTTCAATTCTCCTTTCGAATTCTTTACAGATATTGATACGTATGTAAATAAAGATAATTCAAATAATTCTGAATTGTATTCCAAAGCAATAACTTCGACCAAACTTTGCAGATATATAGTAAGTAATATTTTGAATGATTCATTATGCAGCATTATTGCTTCGAACCTACATTTAAGTTCCACTTCTAATGAAGAAGAAATTATTAAGGCCGCTAATATTTTAGACAAACGTCTAAAATATTATACAATCCTTCCTGGTGATAATATTTCAAACATTCAGAATGAAAAGGTTTTCATAAAATTTGTGAATACGTCTTTACCAGATGTAGATGTTGTTAGATTGGAAACAGATATAGAAAAATTGTTAATGATGTTTCCCCATAATGAGGAACAGCATTCCACTATGCTTAAATTAAACAGTATGGTTTCATATGAAAATGAAGAATTTGTAGAAGCCGAGAACGCCTACAGATTTGGTGACAAATCATATGATGATGTTCCATATCATGCCCTTTTATGTAATTTTTATACGTATATCTTCAATAAGGCTAATGATCATACTCCATTTCCATTATTTAAGATTTGCACTTATATAAAATGGTTGGGAATAAACTTAGAGATGCTGAAGCGATTCATTCCTGAGCTATCAAATGATGAAATAGAATCTTTAATACTGGATTATGCATTAGATAGTTATTCCTCGTCTCGTCCATTTGAAAATGATTCTTTAAGTTCATTAGCCAGATCACTTATAACATTCTTATCTTATGATGAAGAAGAAATGATTGACCTTATTTATGACGTAAGAGAGAAAAGATCTATATCAAATTATGAACTTGTTGATTTCTGGAAATATCTTGTATTAGATAAACAGTTTGGCTATTCAAAAGGAAAAACTTTTGAATCACAGAACTATTTGAAAGTTGCATTGCAAGAATATCCTGAAAATGGAAAATTCCTTCTACCCTGGAAATATGTTAGATATGTTAATAATAAGGCCTTTTTTTACCATCCAAACCACGAAAAAGGTCCGAATGCAATATTGCCTTATATTTATATTACAGACAAAGCTTCACGAGACTTTTCAGAACTTGGCAATAAAATACTTTGGAGTTTTCCTGATATTGAATGTGTTACAAAAAATGGGAAGATTATTAATATTGATGAGCAATATGCTGATTATGTCATTTCCTCGGTTGCTTATATCTATAAAGTTTATGATCGACGAAAGAAGGTATCAAGTGTAAATGAAGGGCTGACAGCAAAGGATGTTTTGATAAAATATAAATCAGAACAGTTATCTTTCCTCGAGAAAAAACAATTAAAGTATTATCCAATAATTCCAATTGGAGAAAAGGTGTACACGTCTGGAATGTATCGTGAAGAACCATCTCTTCTTTTTACTATTGGAAAAACTTTGAACGAAGTTGTATTAACCTATGAAAATACTTCTATTTCTCGTGCTTCATATATATTCATAGTCCAAAGAACTCAATTAGAATCTGTGATAACCAAGATTAAAGATTTTTTTTCATGCGAAAAGCCAAACAAGCGATCTGAATTACAATTTTCTCGAGATATGTTCTTTCAGTCAGATGGATTTTTAAGAGTGATTCGGGTTATCCACGATGATATAGATAATTGGAAAAATACAATAAACTTTTATGCAAAATTTCCAAAAGAATGAATACACAATGTTAATAATATTGTAGGGAAAATATTATGATTATAGAATGTATTACATTTGAATTAGCTAAAATAGATTGGACTGCTATAGGTGCTATTGTAACTGCTATGATGATGGTCGCAACCTTCATAACAGTTCGTCAAAATAAAAATCAAGTTGATGAATTAAAGAAACAATGGGATGAAGAAAATAGGCCACGTTTGTTTTTTACTATAGAAATATTTAATAAATGTTATGCTTTAAGAATTGCAAATGATGGTAATTTCCCTGCTCATAACATCGATATAAATATTTCGGAAAACTTTATTTCGAAGCTCAGAGAACCCTATAATTGGATTTTGAAAGAATTTCTAATAGACCGTTTTCAATAGCACCCCATTCTCAAAAATTTTTTATACTTGATAGTTCATCAACCTTTATAAATCAGGTGTGGCAAGACATTGAGTTTGATATAGTAATAAAAGGTAAGTATAACAATAAATATATTGTAGATGTAACCCTTCCTATTCAAGAGTATATCGGAAAAGTTGAGTTTTTACCATTCGCTCCTATAGAGCAGTCGTTAGAATACTTATCTATGGATATATATAGTGAAGATGGTAAAACTAAAAGTGAATCACTTGTAAGCGTAATAAAATCAATAAGAGACTTACTTAAAGAAAAATATGGTACAAAACAAGCTAAATAAATTGGAATTGACGTGGATTGGTAAGGAGGATGAGCCACTTGCTGTTGAACCACGCTTACTTATATACTCTCCCGAACATAGTTATGGTGAGGTAGAAACCGGGACTTTACCCAATGGGAAACAATGGCTTCAATATGCTTATTCATGGTGATAATCTTCTTGCTCTACGGGCACTATAACAAGATTTTACTGGACAAATCAAATGTATATACATTGATCCTCCCTATAATACTGGGAGTGCTTTTGAGCATTATGATGATAATGTTGAGCACTCTATTTGGTTGTCATTAATGCGAGAACGACTGATTAATTTGCATAAACTACTTTCAGACGAAGGATCATTATGGATTTCTTTAGATGACGAAGAACAAGCATATTGTAAAATATTATGTGATGAAATATTTGGTCGAAATAATTTTGTTGCCAATATTATATGGGAAAAAAAGTTTTCTCCATCGAATGATGCTAAATGGTTGTCTGATAGTCATGATTTTATAATCGTATACGCAAAGAATAAAAGTAATTGGAAGCCAAACCTTTTACCACGTACTGCTAATATGGATAGTAGATACAAGAATCCGGATAATGATCCTCGAGGACCTTGGACATCTGGAGACTGTTCTGCAAAAACATATACTCCATCATGTGATTATTCAATAACGACTCCAAGTGGTCGAATAGTTAGACCACCAGAAAGCAGAAGTTGGATTTTTTCAAAAGAAAGATTCCAAGAAATGATTGAGGATAATAGAATTTGGTTTGGTGTTGATGGTAATAATGTGCCGCGTCTTAAAAGATTCCTTTCGGAAGTGAGAAGTGGAGCAACGCCAGTTACTATATGGAAACATACGGAAGTAGGCAATAATCAAGAGGCTAAAAAAGAAGTAAAAGAATTTAATTCTCAAAGTGTTTTTGCTACACCTAAACCTGAACGTTTAATTGAAAGAGTGATTACTATAGGATCCAATCCTGGTGATATTGTCCTCGATAGCTTCTTGGGCAGCGGTACTACGGCAGCTGTCGCTCAAAAGATGGGACGTAAATGGATTGGAGTGGAGTTAGGCGACCATGCATATACCCACTGCGCTCCTCGTATGAGAAAAGTCATTGATGGTGAGCAAGGCGGTATTTTGAAGGCAGTTAACTGGAAAGGAGGTGGAGGCTTTAAGTTCTATGAGCTTGCACCGAGTCTTCTTAATCATGATAAGTACGGTAATCTCGTAATCAACAAGGAGTATAATGCCGATATGCTTGCCGCCGCAATGGCTAAGCAAGAGGGGTATACATATTCGCCTGACAAGGATATGTATTGGAAACAAGGTTATGGATCGGAGAAAGATTATATATTTACCACTACCCAGTTCCTTACTGCGGAGGCATTGCAGCAGCTTCATGAACAAATGGCAGAGGATGAATCTCTTCTGATTTGTTGCACTTCATTTCAACCGGAGTGCCGCAACCGCTATTCCAACATTACAATAAAGAAAATCCCTCAGATGCTTCTCGGAAGATGCGAATTCGACAAAGACGACTATTCACTTAATATCATTTCCGTTCCGGAAATCGAAGAAGAGGAAGATCTTGTTGATGTAGAAGAACAATTAGATGAAGAGGAGAATAAAGTCAATGATGATGAACCTAATCTTTTCAATATATGAGCAGCAGAATAATCTTAGACGAAGAATATAAGGAATGGATAGGTCAGTTATCCATTCAATACCGCAATGCTCAGATAAAAGCGGCAGTGGCAGTCAATACTGAAATGCTTAAATTCTATTGGGAACTTGGTCAAGGCATAGAATCTATGCAGGCTGATAATAAGTATGGCAGTAGATTTTTCGATACATTGAGCCGCGATTTGAAAGCTGCAATTCCGGAAGCCAAAGGATTTTCAAGCCGCAATTTACAAGCAATTAGAAAATTTTATATAATGTACTCAAAGATTCTGCCACAAGTTGCGGCAGAATCTCAATCCTCAAATATGCCACAACTTGTGGCATATTTGTTCAGAATTCCATAGGGACATCACAGATTGCTTATAGATAAATTTTTCAGTGAGCCGGAGACGGCATTGTTCTATATCAGGGAAACGGTAAAACATGGTTGGTCGCGTGCGGTGTTAGACCACATGCTTGACATGAAACTTCACCTCCGCCAAGGGAAGTCCGTCACTAATTTCAAAGTGCAGCTTCCTGAAATCACAAGTGAGTTGGCACAGGAGATGACCAAAGACCCATATATATTTGATTTTACCAATCTCACTGTGCCTTATAAAGAACGAGAACTGAAAGAAGAATTGCTGAAAAACATTACAAAATTTCTACTTGAACTTGGAGAAGGTTTTGCTTTTGTAGGTCAGGAATATAAGCTTAATGTGGGTCAGACAGAGCAGTATACCGATCTTCTTTTTTATCATCTAAAACTTCGTTGCTATATAGTAATTGAACTGAAAGTGACTAAATTTGAACCTGGCTATCTTGGTCAGCTCGGCATGTATGTAACCGCTGTGAACCATCTTCTTAAAACTGAATATGATAATCCGACTATTGGTCTTTTAGTATGTAAGACCAAAGATGATGTTTTAGCACAATACTCTCTTGAAGGTTATAATATGCCTATAGGAGTATCTCAGTACCAGTTGGAAAAATTCCTACCTGATAATTTTAAAAGCGCTTTGCCCTCTATTGAAGAAATAGAAGCAAAATTAAAAAATTAATAAGATGAACTCTACAGCCAATAATATAAGTCAACGCCTATCCCTACGCAAACCTCTTGCATAGGCTCTTGATCTGATTTCGATCTAATTGTAAATAAATATGGTTATCGGATGGTTGACGATATCCTAACGCGTCGCAATCCGGGTTGCCCCCATTCCCTTAATATCCAATTATCCCCTCCACTCTCCACCCTCCACTAAAAAATGAAGCTCATGCTTCATTTTTTATGATTCTTCTCAAATTTAGTTGAAGAATCTCTCATATCCGACTATTCAGTACATATCCAAAGTAGTTAGCGACCTCCGGGCGCGTCCCCGCGCGTCCTTCTCCTAACTTTTTCGAGATCTCTCTACTGAAAATAATTTTCAACTAAATTGAAGAAGAGCCTTTTTTATTAAGATAAGGGGGAGCACCCCCATTTCTGTACTAACTTTGCACCCGGAAACGAAATCCAAACGGTTGCTGATGCTCGCGGCAATCAGGTCTATGGCCAGTAAGTATACGCGCTTCCAGGCGAATAAGAGCCCTCATGCTGTTCATACGCTTTATCGTTGAAAACGACGAAAACGATGACAACCGCCCCTCCGGGGCAAGGGAACCCTCCTAAGTAGCCGCCATAAAGAAGACGTCAGCTTCATCCCCACAGGCTTGAGAGTCCAACGCAACGGAATAGACAGACGTGTCTGTCGCAGGTGAATGGTCATCTACCTTTGGACAGAAGTTCCTCATGTGTGAACAGAGGCCCAAACGTGCCCGGCATGTGCTGTCCTGGGATTGCCCCACGCCGCTCACCAAGACGTGAACCGGACGATCCCTGAGTCAGAATTAGTCTACAAGTCTGCAACAACCCGTCGGCGTATGGGGTACAAGCGCCAACCAATGATATATGAGTGGTGAGGATCCGGCAGGACCGAGGCTCACACATGCCCACTCCGGCCCTCACTCTCACGAAAAAGGCGTCAAGCTATGGAAGGGAGGCTTCCCAGCCTCCCCATCGAAGCTCTACAACATAGTCTTCAGTGCAGATCATGCGTAGCGAAGCCCCACAAAACCTCGCAAAACGCACCACTCACCACGCGAAGCGCCCCACTCAATGGCAGTGTGTATCGACCCTGACAGCCGCGGCATGACCGTATCCGTGGCTCTATACACCCTTTTACCGTATATTCATTATGTATCATGACACGCATTAGCTGGAGCGGAGCTAATTATGAATTATGAATTATGCGAAAGGCACTCAGACCGGACTTTGGTGACACGTCTGAGTGCTTTTTTTTATGGTCATCCGACATTTCTTATTTTCATTGCCGATAAATAGAGATAGAAAATACGCGTGTGGTCGCATGCGGAGCATGCTTTATTACTAATTTGAGGGTTAGCTTATGGGGTTGTCTCTTCTTGAAAAATTAGAAAAGGGAGAGTTGCAATAATATTTGTTTGAATGGGGATTTTTGATTAATTTTGTGGGTATCTCAATCTTAGGCTTCAACGTCGAGTGAGTTGAGAAATGTGTGTTTTAACCAGAATGTGTTTAATCGTTTAATATTTGAGGAATATGCCGGTATTCGAGAGAAAGGGGAGGGTGAAGACTGAGGGGAGTCTGATTCAAGATGCGCTGGATATGATTGAGGGTGTTAAGAGGCAATTGAGGGTGTTTCATGGATTTGATGTGGAGTGGATTACGGATTATCTGGAGGATAAGGAGACGGATCTGCTCTTGGATCCTTCAGTGGAAGAGTATGAGCAAATCCGAGATAATTTGGAGTTGATACAAGAAAAACTCGAAGAAATTGAGGAAGATTATGATTTGGAAGATGAGGCAGAGGATGTTCAAGATGAACTTGAGGATTTGGAGTGTGAATTAGAATAAAAAACAAGCATCCCGATGTGGGATGCTTGCTTTTTGTCGGATTCTGAATTGTCTCTTTCGAAGATGACAACAGCATATTTGGTGAGAGGAAGAAGCTATAGTCATGGATGGATTTTGAGCAGAAGCACGGCGGCTAAACAAATAGTTGAGCTTTAGGGGAGGGCGTTGAGGTAGGCAAGGAGGGCCATTTTGCCGCGCATTGTTTCACGGGGGGTGAATTCGCCGTTGACCCAGAAGTAGCGCTGGTTGAAGAAGGATTCCTGGGAGGGCCAGCCGTCTTCCCATTTGGGATAACAGTAGGCGAGAAGTACTTGGGCGTCTCCTCCATTATGTCCGGGCGACCATGTCTCGGTGCCGTTGAATGGTGTCTGTCCGGGATGTGTGCCGGGTACTCCGTCGTTGCGACCTGTGCTGTAGCAGTCGGTGATGTGGCGCTGCCCCAATCCTGTCATCTCTACGGTGTTGGAGGGATTTCTGCCAAGACACCAGTCGGCATCAAGAATCATAGCTCGTTCGAGATCGGATTTGCGGACATGGTCGGATGCTATGCTATGTGCCAACATAAGAAGCTGTAGATTTTCGGATGTCTGCCAGCGTGGGTCGTTGGTGGTGCGTCGAGAGGGACGTGTCTGAGATTTGTTGAGATGCATTTCATTTGCCTGACGGTTGACGGCCGCCACCATGTTGTTGTAAATATTAGGATAATGGCGTTCGTGTGGGGTGTGGAGATACGCGGCTGTTGCCCATGTCTGTATTCCTTTGTTTTGACTCCATACGTGTGAATCGGGTGTAGTGGCGAGTGAGGTGCTTGCCATGTCATCTTCCCATCGGGTATCGCCAGTGAGATTATAAAGGAATGCTGCTGCCATGTTCTTGAAATCGAGACCCCGCATGACGCCGTCGCCTATGTGTTGCACGTCGGTGAGTTGTGTGTCAGCTTGACGAGAAGCATATTCATAAGCTTTTATAGCTTCATCGGTATAGTAGCGGGCGAGTTCAACATTGCCGTTGAGTCTTAAGCATTCAGCTAACATTGCACAGTTGGCGGCATTTGCCCATGCAGCCATAGTGGTGCATCCGGCTTGATACATTACTTTCCAGTCGCGTGTAGGGTTGGTGATTCCCTGGCTGTAGCCTTCTCCATCACGGATGCTAAGGAAGAAGTCTACCTCATTTCGGGCTTCATCGATAAGGTCAGGAATACCATTGCCACTTTCGGGAATACCGAGATTGTCGTCGACAATCGAACCTTGCGTCAGAATGTATGGAAGCAAGAGGTCGTAGATATTGCTTACATGTGCAAGATGACGGTCCCAATCGAAGGCATCACTATGTCCACCCTTGACATCATTGTTGATACGGTAGCCTTCTACTCGGTGTAGATTGAAAACTGATTGTTCCGGCAATTTGAAATGTGGTTCGTCCCATACATCACCTTTTAATTTTTTCCAGTCATCGCTCCAAGGATGCAGGTCGGTAATATATATCTTGAGATCGGCTGGCGCTTCACCTGGGATAAATGCCGGTTGACGAGGAATAGGGCTTATGTCGGGACGAGGTTTCTCTCCAAGACGCATATAGTAATATCCGCGTAGGGAGGTCTTGTATGGCTCAAAATATACATCCGGATTCACATCAAAATCAAGGCTGCTGCCTACGTCTTCTACCACCAGTCGATAGCGTCCCGGGGAGGTGCGAGGGAAGTCGATGTTCCATACATCGCTGCCAGTGTTGTTTTTCCCATTTGCTTCATTGGCATATTCACTTTGCTTTTTCCAGAAAGAAACTTTCCCTACTTCTTTCTTATCGTGAGTATCTACATTATAGAGCCAAACACGTTTTCCCTCGAAGTCAGAGTAATCGCGTTGTCCTCCATCGCCAAGCCATAGATAGAGGTCGGCTGCATTAGTTTCCTGAGTGGGTTTGTAGCCCATAATATTGACGTGCACTGCCTCAGATGGTGAGGAGAAAATGTCGAATTTTACTTCGCCTCTGTCGCTGTCACTACCAATACTTTCGGGGATACTCACCATATAGGAGCATCCTTGTCGCATTGATTTTGGAAGTTTGAGAAACAGGGTATGGTCAACCTCGCTGGTAAGGGTATGATCGGTGTTCATTGGCTTAGCCTTACGATATACAGCTACCGGAGTGACGGATCCAAAGTCTTTGTCGTCGGTCGAGGTCACTTTCCAAAGTTTTGGATCAGATGCAAGATCGGTGACAAGGCGAGGCGCGAACACCTTGAGAGTGTCGTCTCCCTCAGCGAAAGAATGTCCGAGGTGGGCACTTGGACCGGTGCCGTTGTCGCGATAACGTACTTCTCCATCGCGAAATTCCAGCATGATAAAATCCTTGTCGAGTGTCTTGGCTCCAAGATACTTAGTTGCGTATGCTTGAGAAGCGGCTATGAGTGTTGCGGATAGCGTGAGAAATCGAAGTGCTTTCATGATGCTCAATGAACTTAGATGAGTTTAAAACAAGCATCCCGTAAAGGGATGCTTGCAGATATTAGTACGCAGGCTGGAAAGCCTGCTTTTCATGATCAGAGGGTCTTGAGGGCAGCTGTTACGTTCTTTTCGATGCGGTCGGAGAGGTTGTCGCAGGGCTGCTTGTCGAATTTAAGACCTGTGATGTGCTCGTATAGCTCGATATAGCGGTCGCTGACTTCCTTGCAGTATTCGTCGGTCATTTCAGGCACTTGCTGGCCTTCCTTGCCCATGAAACCGTTGGCGATGAGCCACTGGCGTACGAATTCCTTGCTGAGCTGCTTCTGTGGAAGCCCTTTCTCGAAGAGCTCTTCATAGGTGTCGGCGTAGAAGTAACGGCTGGAGTCGGGAGTGTGGATTTCGTCGATGAGGATTACTTTTCCATCGAGAAGTCCGAATTCATATTTGGTATCGACGAGGATTAGTCCACGTTCGGCTGCCATCTGAGTGCCACGCTCGAAAATGGCGAGAGCGTATTTCTCTACCTGGTCAAGAACCTCTGCACTTACGAGTCCCTGAGCGATGATTTCATCATGAGAGATGTTGAGGTCGTGGCCTTCGTCTGCCTTGGTGGTAGGAGTGAGGATGGGGTGGGGGAGTTTTTGATTTTCCTTAAGTCCATCGGGAAGTGGAACACCACAGATCTCGCGTGCGCCAGCAGCATAGTCGCGCCAAGCACTGCCTGCGAGGTAACCGCGAACGATCATTTCTATCTTAAGGGGCTGGCACTTAAGACCGATTGTGACCATGGGATCGGGAACAGTAACAAGCCAGTTGGGAACGATGTCTTCAGTGGCTTTGAGGAAGTGTGCAGCAATCTGGTTGAGGACCTGTCCTTTGAATGGGATGCCTTTGGGGAGTATGACGTCGAATGCTGAGATGCGGTCAGTGGCAACCATTACGAGATATTTGTCGTTGATGTCATATACGTCGCGGACTTTGCCGTGGTAGACGGATTTCTGACCTTCAAAGTTGAAATCGGTGTTTGTTAGGGTTTGCATTTTGTTTTTCTTTTATAAATCTTATTAGTCGTATAAGTCTTATAAGTCGTATAAAAATTATTGATTGTCGGGATGTGAGCGGATGGAGAATTCGCAGCCGCAATAGGTCTGGTTGTAGAAGTTCATTTCCTTGATGATAGCTACGCGGCGTTCTGAGAGTCCTCCTTTACGCCAGTTTTGTGCCCAGAAAGTAACTTCAGGGATATCGGCGCATGCTGCGAGCCCGGCTTTCTCTATCTGCTCAAGACTCTTCCAACGGCTGGAGGCGAGAGTGGTAGTAATGACCCTATAGCCATGGTCGCGGGCATATTCAGCTGTCTTACGAAGCCGCATTTGGAAGCATTGCAGGCAACGTCCACCTCTTTCCGGCTCACTTTCGAGTCCTCGTACATGGCAGAGCCAGTCTTGATGGTCATAGTCAGCATCGACTATTTCCAGATCGAGGGATTCGGCGTAGCGAGTGCATTCATCTTTGCGCTTGAGGTATTCCTCAAGGGGATAGATGTTGGGGTTGCAGTAGAAGATGGTCGGCTTAATGCCATGCAGAAGCATGCACTCCACAATAGCTGAAGAGCATGGGGCGCAACAGGTGTGCAGGAGGACTTTGCTTTCGCCTCCGGGGACTTCTATCCGGAACTTCTTTTTGGACACTTATGAGTCGCTATTTTAGTTACTAATGGTCGAGCGCGGACGCATGCGGAGCATGCTTACTCCATAATTACATGGCGAAGGCGTTGAAGCCGCCGTCGACTACGGCTACTGTTCCGGTGACGAAGGTAGAGGCATCGGAGATGAGATATTGGATTGTGCCGCAAAGTTCTTCCGGTTTGCCGAAGCGCTTGAAAGGAGTCTGGCGGATAACGTCAGCACCACGTTCGGTGAGAGAACCATCCGGGTTGGTGAGGAGGGCACGGTTCTGATTTGTCAGGAAGAAGCCGGGTGCAATAGCGTTGACACGTATGGCGGGTGTGAACTTAGTAGCCACTTCGTTTGCGAGGAATGCAGTGAAATTGCTGATTCCAGCCTTGGCTGCAGCATAGCCGCAGACGCGTGTCATTGGGCGGAAAGCAGCCATAGATGAGAAATTGACAATTGTTCCTTTGCCAGCTTCAACCATCGGCTTGAGGAAAACCTGAGTGGGAATGACGGTGCCGGTGAGATTTAGACCAAGCACTTTCTCAAATTCCTGAACTTTCAGATCAAAGAAATTGCCTGTAGGAGCGATAGTGGCTCCCGGCATATTTCCTCCTGCAGCATTAAGGAGAGCATCTACCTTGCCATATTTAGCAAGGATTTCTGCGCAGTTTTCCTCAACTTTTTGGGAATCCATCACATCAGTGACGAGGAAAATGGCTTCCCCTCCTTTTGCTGTAATATCTGCTACTATTTTATCCCCTTCTTCTTTACGACGACCCATAAGGACAACTTTTGCACCTTCGAGGGCGAGATATTCGCCGATACAAGCACCGAGGACACCTGTTCCTCCGGTGATGACTACGACTTTGTCTTTTACTGAAAACAGTTCGTTCATGTTTGTTTGGATTATATGTTTTGGATACAAAATTAGCAAAAAATGGAGGATTTTGCAAAAAATATCTATTGTTTTGGGGAATTAGTTTGTAAATAAAATTTTAATTTTGTACCTTTGTAGTTTCAATATGAGGGGATATTAAGGAAGAAAGGGGCAAATAGGCCAAATAAGTAGGCTTATTTAGAGAAAATAGAAATAAAAACATTAAATAGATTCTACAATTCTACAGGATTATGAGTGACAGAGTTTATATATTTGATACGACGCTTCGCGATGGCGAGCAGGTGCCGGGATGCCGGCTTAATACGCAAGAGAAAGTAGAAGTCGCTAAAAAATTGGAGGGTTTGGGAGTTGATGTCATTGAGGCCGGATTCCCGGTTTCAAGCCCCGGAGACTTCACTTCAGTTGTAGAAATTTCAAAGGCTGTCACCTGGCCTACAATTTGTGCCCTAACTAGGGCTGTGGAGACTGACATAAAGATTGCAGCAGAGGCACTCCGCTATGCAAAACGACCGCGTATACATACCGGAATAGGAACTTCCCCATATCATATCAAATATAAATTCAATTCTACTCCGGAAGAGATTCTCGAGCGTGCTATCGCTTGTGTGAAATATGCCAAGAAATATGTTGAAGATGTGCAGTTCTACGCTGAGGATGCGGGACGCACTGACAATGAATACCTTGCGCGTGTGGTGGAAGCAGTCATTAAAGCAGGAGCGACAGTAGTCAACATTCCTGATACCACAGGCTATTGCCTTCCAAGTGAATTTGGCGAAAAGATAAAATATCTCATGGAGCATGTAGATGGCATCCATAATGTGACCATAGCTACACATTGTCATAATGACCTTGGAATGGCTACTGCAAATACACTTTCAGGTCTCATGAATGGTGCGCGTCAGGCAGAAGTGACAATCAACGGTATCGGAGAGAGGGCTGGAAACACTTCACTTGAAGAAGTGGTCATGATCTTGAAATCACATTCAGAACTTAATCTTGACACTAATATCAATGCCAAGAAGATAGCTTCTGTCAGCCGAATGGTATCGAGCATGATGAATATGCCGATACAACCAAATAAAGCAATCGTAGGTCGCAATGCATTTGCCCATTCATCAGGAATCCATCAGGATGGAGTGCTGAAGAATCGCGAAAGTTACGAAATCATCGATCCTAAGGATGTAGGAATAGACGAAAATGCCATCGTGCTTACCGCAAGAAGCGGCAGAGCGGCCCTCAAGCATCGTCTCGAGTCGCTTGGCGTGCATATGGAAAAAGATGCACTTGACAAGTGCTACGAGGAATTCCTTAAGCTTGCCGACAAGAAACGCGAAGTGGTGGATGAGGATGTGCTGATGCTTGCAGGAGCACATCGCTCAGCACGCAACCGTATCAAACTCGACTATTTGCAAGTGTCAAGCGGCGTGGGTATACGTCCGGTGGCAAGTGTCGGACTTGATATATCCGGAGAGAAATTTGAAGCGTGTGCATCAGGCAACGGACCTGTTGATGCAGCTATCACTGCAATCAAGAAGATCATCAGCAGGAAGATGCTCATCAAGGATTTCCTTATCCAGGCCTTCGATAAGGGCAGCAATGATGTAGGGAAGGTGCATATGACAGTGGAATGTGATGGCGTGAATCACAATGGTTTTGCTGCCAATAGTGATATAATAGCAGCCTCAGCTGAAGCATTCTTGGATGCTGTCAATAAGGCTACGGGACCTATTGCTAAAGATTAAAGACAAAAGATGAAAAAGACAATTTGACAAATTGACAATTTGACAGATTGAATAAAAATTAATAAAGAGATGAAGCTTAAAATTGCAGTGTTGCCCGGGGATGGGATCGGGCCTGAGATATCACGTGTCGGCGTGGAAGTAATGAAGGCAGTGGCTGAAAGGTTTGGCCATGAGTTTGGGTTTGAAACCGGTCTTGCCGGGGCTGCAGCCATCAGGGCTACGGGAAATCCTTTTCCAGAGGAGACTCTTAAGCTTTGCAAAGACTCGGATGCTGTGTTATTTTCAGCTGTAGGAGACCCTGAATATGATAATAATCCAGAGGCAAAAGTGCGTCCAGAGCAAGGTTTGCTCGCAATGCGCAAGCAACTTGGACTCTTTGCCAATATCCGTCCAATCCAGACTTTCCCCGGACTTGAGGATAAATCGCCACTGAAGAAAGAAATCGTAGAAGGGGCTGACTTTGTGTGCGTGCGTGAATTGACCGGAGGAATGTATTTCGGTGAGAAGTTTGAGTCAGATGACAAGGCTTTTGATACCAATATGTATACTCGTCCGGAAATCGAACGGATACTGAAAGTCGGATATGAGCTTGCTTCCCGTCGGAAGAAGCATCTGACAGTAGTGGACAAAGCCAATGTATTGGCGTCGAGCCGTCTATGGCGTAAAGTTGCGCAGGAAATGGAGTCTCAGTGGCCTGATGTAACCACCGACTATATGTTTGTCGACAATGCGTCAATGAAACTCATTCAGGATCCACGCTTCTTTGATGTCATAGTGACCGAAAACACGTTTGGCGATATCCTTACGGATGAGGCGAGCGTAGTAAGCGGCTCCATGGGGCTACTTCCATCGTCTTCCATCGGAGAAAGCACGCCAGTGTTTGAACCTATACATGGATCTTGGCCTCAGGCAGCAGGGCTTGACATCGCCAATCCACTTGCCCAAGTGCTGTCGGTGGCAATGCTTCTTGAGCATTTCGGCCTTACGACAGAAGGGAAAGCTGTCAGAGATGTAGTAGATGCATCAATAAAGGAAGGTATTGTCACTCCCGATCTTGGGGAGGGCGGAAAATCAGACTATGGCACACAAGCCGTAGGGAAATGGCTTAGCGAGCGGATTTGTTCATACGAAGTCTGAAATAAAGAGTCATATATATTATAAGCAGCAGGGCAATGAGGGAAGAGACAATTATCAGATAAGTTTCATAATCGTTTGCCCTGTTGCTTGTCTTTTCATTCAGGTGTTGTGAAGCACGATAAAGCAGGGATGTTGAAACCACACTGTCGCGAAGCATAATCTCTCTCTTCATTGTAATCTTGCGCAGGCTGTCGATTTCATTGGAGTGATTTATGAAATGCTCCATAGCTAAGACATAAGTCTTATTATCGTTTTCAGCCTTGGCAGCTTCCATAAGCATACCATAATATTTTTGCCGTTGATATGAAGACAGATTATTGTTTTTCAATGTTCCAATGATAGCAGGGATGGCATTTTTATAGTCTTTTGTTGCCATGTAATAAAACGCAAACGCTTGTCCCTCCTTGTCCATAGTCTTCCGGACATCGGCATTCCTTTCGTATAAAGCCTTAACACTGTCGTGGATGGTCTCTATCTCATCGCTTGTCAGGCCTTTATAGTTGCCCATCATCCTTCGGTAGCTGATGAACTTATTAGTATCATAGTTTCTGAATTTACGATTTTTCTTTATATACATTTGTTGCAACTGCTCGATTATCTCAAGCAGTTTTTTATCAAACTGGATAGCCTTTTCCGGACTTCCATTCATTCTGGAATGAATTATGGCTGCCGTGGTATAATATTGATTCTTCAATGGATAATCACTTGCCGGGAGATTCTCAATGAGTTCAGCATAGGTGTCCAAACATTCCTTGAAGAGCACACCATCAGCATCCACTCCAAGATACTGGATAATCTGGTAGAGAAGCGAGAGCCTATCGTAGATATCTTTGCCTTCGATGTCGTGAGATTTCGTGATGCTGTCGAGCAAAATAGTCTGCAGTTCAGTGTCGTTTGGCCTGCGGCTCTTAGTGCTTAACTGCTGATTGAAGATAAAAGTCTTAGTAGCAGCTTTTGCCTCCGGATTCTGGATCTTGTCGGTAAGCCGCATCAAAACGTCAATTACGGAGTCGTCTTTTGCGTAATAAGTGGCGAGAGTCCTCAGCATATCAAGCTGAGCATTTACGTCTTCTGCCCTGCCTGCAGTGTGATATATCTCCCAAGCATATTTTTTCTGGCCTTCCCGATCGGAAAGGTCGAAGAGATAATACAGTCTTCTAAGACTGTCACGAGCATTGGTAGTGGTCTTGAGTTGTTCCTTATATCTCTGTATATAAACCTGCTTTCCAGAATTGTTGTTTGCCAATCCCGGAATCACTGTTGTAAGAATCAAGAGAAGAGTAACTATTATGTTGAATCTTTTCATTACAAGGTCAGTTTTGGAACAGCAAAATTAATTACTTTTGTCAATTGACGCAATAGGATCATATTAAAGTTTTGTTACAGAAATATTAAATCGAAGTTTCGAAAGTTAAAAAAAAAGGACGCACAAACCGTGCGTCCCAGAAAAGATATTGTTTTGCTATATCATTTAGACAGAGAATTAGTCAGGAGGGAGAGCCTTTTTGTGGGGAGACCATCAGATTTGACCGTAAGGGTGACGTTGCCGGGATCGCGTGTGCTTCGGAGTATGACGGTGGCAGTGCCATTGTATAGGCTACGGGAATTACCGGTCATCAGTTCGTCGCTGCTGAGATTGCCGTTGATAACGCCAACAATTTCTGCCGGGCCGGAGACTTCAAATGTCAGCTTATCAGTAGCTCCCTTGTCGGTGAGACCCTTGCCGTCGACAGCTGTGATCTTAACGTGCTGAAGGTCGATGCCATCAGCTTTCCAATTGCTATTATCGGGGGTTGCCACGAGTTTCTTTGCTTCCCCATGAGTGGAAAGAGTGTGTCGAGCCACTTCTTTTCCATTCTTATATGCAATAGCTTCCACTTTTCCTTTGGCATAAGGTACATTTTCCCATAGTATCCTGTTGCGCGATTTTGTATTGTCAATCTCGTTACTTTTCCTACCAAGGCTCTTTCCGTTGACTTTCAACTCCACTTCATCAGCATTGGTGTAAGTGAAAAGCTTGACATCAGTACCCGGCTCAAAGTTCCAACTGTCGGTGAATTTGCGGCCACCCATTGTCACGCCGTTCCACTGAGTGGTCTCAGATGTCTCAAACGGAGCAATGTAGACGAGAGGTTCGTCAGGCTTGAAGAATGACTTAAGGAAGTATGCCATAGGCTTGGGGTCGAGCGAAATGTCGAACACTCCTTGAGTCCAACCTTTTTCAGGCCAACCTTGAGACTCTCCGAGATAGTCGATCATTCCCCAGTAAGCAAGTCCGATTACCTTGTCAAGATCCATCTCAAAAAAGTTGGGACCCATATTGCTCGTATTAGCCTCACTCTGATAGAATATCATCCAGGGATAGCGTTTTGAATCTCCCGGGAAATACATGTAGCGATAATTATAGGCTGCGATATCGGTGTGCTCTACAAGGGGTGCGGGGAGAGAATCGGTGTGTTCGTTTCGACCACGTGGATGCATAGCCACAGTCACAAGGCGTGTGCTATCGTATCTTTGGAGGAGTTGCTTCTGAAGTTTATAAGGAGTCACACCCCAATCGTTGTAAGGAAGATCAGGGATAAGCTGAAGTTCATTGCCAAGGCTCCAGAACACTACGCTCGGATGGTTGCGGTCGCGCTTCACCCATTCCGGCACGTCTTGCTGCCAACGAGTCTCCCATGGAGTGCGTCCACCGGAATACTGCTGAGTCCATTTGTCGTAGAGTTCATCTACCACGAGTATGCCGTATTCGTCGCAAAGGTCGAGGAAAGACTCACTGTAGGGGTTATGAGAGGAGCGGATATGATTGAATCCGAAATCTTTCAGCATCTTGATACGCTTTTCCATTGCGGCAGGATAAGCTGCGGCTCCGAGCGCTCCAAGAGTGTGATGATTTGCGATACCTTTCAGCAGAACCTTTTTGCCATTGAGCTTCATTCCAAATTCCGGAGAAAATTCCACTTCTCTAATGCCAAAACGCTCTGTGGCAGTATCAGCAATACTCCCATCAGGACGGTAAAGAGTTGCCTTCAGTGTATATAGATAAGGGTTTTCCGTATCCCATAGAGTCACATTATCCAATGTGATGCTATCAAGAGGGAACTCGCGCACATGTTGGCGAGGATGCTTCCAATGTTTCTGAACCTTGGAATAGACAGTGTTTCCTTGCTTATCGAGAATCTCTATTCCTACGGCAATGCTGTCGGTCTTGATGAAATTGGCAAGTTCACCTCCCACCAAAATAGTAGACCTATCGGCCTTTGCCTCCGGAGTAGTGATATAGAGGGAATTGCGTGTGAAATATTGTTTTGGGTCGCCAACCTTTATGTTGACATCTCGATAGAGACCACCTCCCGTATACCAACGGGAATTTTCGGGTTTTCCAGTGTCAGCCTTCACTGCTATCACGTTTGGCTCTCCAAATTTCAGTCTCTTGGAAATGTCTGATTCGAATCCGAGGTAGCCATAGTCGGTGCCACCGATTCTCTCGCCATTGAGATACACATCGCCTACAAGCATAATGCCCTCGAAATCCAAAAGGACGCGTTTCCCTTCCCATGATGGGTCAGGAGTGAATGTCTTTCGATACCACCCTTCACCCATCTCCTTGAAACCACGGGAGCTGAGTTTGCTTGCAATGTTTGCCATCAAGTTGGACTTATCGCCGGTGTCGCCTTCTTCCGGCGCCACCCATGGTTGGCTTATCTGGAAATCGTGGGGGAGATTAACGGTTTGCCATTCAGATTCGTCAAGAACGACAGCTTCAGCACCCGGGTGGCTACCCGGGAGGAATTTCCAGTCGAAATTGAAGTTTATGGTCTCCTGAGCAATGGCACCCAGAGACAAACAGGCGAGAAAACCGATTGAAATAAAATGTCTCCTGATCATTATTCAGTGTATTTAAGGGATTTGATGTATTTTGACCAGTCGGTGTAGTTTGAGAATCCGTTTTTCTCACGGTCGCCACAGGCTATAACCCGATAACGTATGATGCCCTCTTTATCAGGACGAACTTTAACGAGATAGTTGAGGTCGCTCTCTTCGGTTGAAACCACGTTGTCAGGATCGACGATAATGCCAAGTCCGACTTGCTCTACAACTTCCGGATGATTTTTGTCAGGGATATTGCTGCCCCAGGATGCTGCACGTCCGTCGGCATTTATGAACCCCTGGTTGTCCGTCTCAAGTTTCTGTATACCAGTCGCGAAAACTTCATCCGGCAAGTAGCCGTCGAGTTTTACCTCTACAAAGAGATCACGGCTATTGGGAAGCACGGTATAGGTCTGGGTCATCTGGATTGGGTGTCCATTGTAGATCCAATCTTTATCAATGACTTGGATAGTGTGGTCGTCGATAACTCTCTGAGTGCGTGACGCAACAGTATCGATAGTGACGGGATTTCCATTCTGCAAGCCACGAAAAGAACCGGCAGCGATTGATTTACCAGCCCAAAGCACATCAATTCCGTAGCCTTCCTTCAATTGGTCGGGAGTGGTGTAGAAACCTGTCACGTCGAGTTCGAGCTGAGGCGTCTGTTTCACGTAGAGGTCAAGGCTCTGGCGATTATCCATATATACTCGGTAAGCAACCCAGGGGTTTTCGATGACCGCTCCATGTCCGTAGATAGCGTCGTACATATAGCGTGTGTTGGCATCTCCGGGGAAAGTGATGCTTTCGATTCTGGGATGAGTCTTTTTCTCATCGCGGAGTTTGATATAGGCGTCAGTCTGGGCTGAGGCGCTAAATGCTAAGCTAAAGAGGATGGAGGCTGAGATAAGATATTTTTTCATGATTTATCGAGATTAATCTTGATTAGGGAATGTAAATTAATGTCGGATTTCGATGGCTTTGCCGTCTTTGTCGAGGCTGAAGATGGGCATTGTGGCTTCCGGGTCGATGTCGTAGTAGTGAACGGCACTGTCGTTGACGTAGGGGTGGTTGTCTTTAAGCATGCGGTAGATTTCAGCACCAGCCCAAATTGTGGGACCGTAGCCGTGGGCAGCCTTCACACTAACGGGACGATAGGCATAGTAAGCAGGATCGAAGCCCATGCCAGTGCCAACACACACACCCTCCACTTCACCTTTAGGGTTAATCTTTGTAGACACTGCTTCCCAAGCCAACTGAGCCACTGGGCCGTAGGTAGTGGCTTCAAGCCATCCCTCATTGACTCCATGGGCGAGTGCATAAGCGAAAATAGCTGTTGCAGAGGTCTCTTCATACGTCTCAGGGCGATCGAGAAGCTGATGCCAGAAACCGTCGATACCCTGAAGCTCAGCGAGTCCGGCAGCGTGCTTGCGGTAGATGTCGAGGATTTCAGCACGCTTGGGATGATTTTCAGGAAGATAATCGAGAAGTTGGCATAGTGTCAGAATAGCCCATCCATTAGCTCTGCCCCATGCCATAGAGGGCTGATGGTCGGCATCTTCGAGATAGCCATGTCGGAAGATATTTTTCTCAGGAATCCACATGCGCTTGAAGAACCCTGTTGCAATACGAGCCGCTTCATCAAGTTGCTCCGGATGATCCTTATATTGGCTTCTGACAGCCATGGAAGGGAGTGCCATAAACATATCATCGAGCCATATAGCATTATAATGAGGACGGTTTCTGGCAATGGTGCCGTCGGAAAGATGAACCGGTGTTTGCTCCACTATAGCCCAGTATTGTTCGATATATGGGGATATCTTAAGCGTAGAATCAGCCATTGCCGCTCTCATCCAAGCTCCTGACATAGCTCCGGCATCATCAAGAGTGCGTGGATCCTTAACCATACGGAGCTGCCCATCGTCAGACACGTCGCCAGCCTTGTCTGCCTCTTCTGCAAGGAAACGAATGCGATTGCTGACATAGTCGGAATACTTCTTGTCGCCAGTGATCTTGGCTGCATCAAGGAGGGCGTCATACATAACAGCCCATTCATAGCTTGTGAGCCGGTAGGTGCCTTGATTCACTTTGCCGTCGGTCATCTTTGCAGGTGTCACTTCATCGATATATGAGAAGACACGATCAATATCGGCTTTGACGGAGTCAGGATCAAGTTGGCCATAGGGTGTCTTGTAGTCGGGCTGAAGGAGATGGAGGGGAGTGGTGGAGTCGTTGATCTCCTGCTCAGCTTGTTTTTGCTCACCTTTTCCGCATGCCGCGAGGGCGAGAATTGCGAGGATAACTAAGTTTTTATTTTTCATGATTTATAAATTTTCGGGCTTCCGCCCTCACAACATTCTTTATTTGATGAGAGTGCCACGGAAATGGCGCCCTTTAAGGTCGGAACCGAAGTAGAAACCGGGCTCCGCGGGTTGGTTGTAGGCAACATTCTGGTTGGCTACGCTGACACGATAGGCGGGATCTTCCATAAAGGTGTGGAAGCGGTAGTCGGTAGGAATGTCAGTTACGTATATACGGAGCGATTCATTGTCGGGAGTGCGAGCAATCACTTCCTCGCGCCAGTCGCCGAGGATATCGGCTTGGAGGCAGGGATTTGCCTTGGTCCAGTTGTTGGATGCCGCACCATCGAGATGCTTAATGGTCTTAACTTCACCAGTCTTCCAGTCGTATTTGCTGATAGAAAGAGTCTTTGTGTTTCCATCAAGAAGTTCGGTAAGAAGGTCGCCGTCCCAAAGTATGCAAAAGTTTACGGGAATGCGTGCATGAGTCTCATCCATGAATTCATTTTGCGGAGTAATCAGTTCTCCTGTGAATGAACGTAGGCCGCCACTGCTGGGTGACCATAGTTCAACTCCTTCATGAGTTGGATCAATGTCTCCTGCCATGCATCTACCGATATCCTTATTACTCGGATATCGGAGAATCACTTCGCCCGTGGCAGCATCACGAAGAGATGTGCCATCTTTTTTGTTTTCGTGGCATCCCCATACATAATATTTCTCATTGTTGACATCGGATATAAGGTGGATTGCATCGCCATGATACATTCCAGTACTATAGAGCCCTGTCCCATCGTGGTCAATGGTCATTTGTCCGTAGATGATCTCATCACATCCGTCACCATCAACGTCAGCAATACGGAGGTTATGATTGCCTTGACCGCCGAAACCTTCATTACCGGGAGTAGAAGAGTCAAATATCCAACGGAGTTTCAGATCTTTACCATCCCAATCATAAGCTGCCAGAGCGGTTTTTGCGTAATAACCCCGACACATGACAACAGAAGGATGCACTCCGTCGAGATACGCGATGGCTCCTAAATAGCGTTCACTTCTATTTGCGTAGCCATCACCCCAATCTTTCAGTTGTCCGCGTGCAGGCTGATAGTCGACGGTGGCCATAGCTTCCCCGGTCTTGCCATTGAAGACAGTAAGATACTCGGGTCCGGCAATGACGCGTCCTTTCATATTGCGCCAGTCGGCTTTGTGAGATCCAATGAGTTTGTTGGTGCCGTCGATAGTGCCATCGGCTGTCTTACATACGACTTCTGCACATCCGTCGCCGTCAAGGTCGTAGACCATAAACTGGATGTAGTGTGCTCCCGACCGAATGTTATCACCAAGATTGATGCGCCAAAGCTTAGTGCCGTCAAGTTTGTAGCAGTCGAGATATGTCGGACCAGTGAAACCGTCGTGGGCATTATCATGCGAGTTGGTAGGATCCCATTTGAGTATGATTTCGTATTCGCCATCACCATCAACATCGCCGATAGAAGCATCATTAGCATTGTAGAAATACTCTTTACCCCAAATGTCAACTCCAAGTTCCGGCCTATCTAAAGGAATTTCTATGTAGCCAAGGGGAGCTTGCGCCGGCAGAGTGTATGAGCCAGAAAGTTTGCCAACGGAGGGTATAACTTCATATTTGGCAGAATCTTTCCCCTTATAGTTGTCGGAATAGTATGTTGACTCAGTAATTGGATCCTTATTGATTTTCTTTCCATTCCGATATATATCGAATGATTGGGATTCAGGATCGTGAGATAGGTATCTCCAAGAAATATTGACTTTGTCAGGAGATTCTCTAACTGCCACGACACCCCTACCGAGACTTTCCATTTTCAGTTTGGAAAAGTCATAGTTGGCTTGAGAGGATGAAGGAGAGGAATAAAAACATATGGCAGATCCTATCAGGAGGGTGCGGATGATGTTGGTTTTCATTATCATCAAAATGTTGGGTTAGTTATAGGTGTTTTTTCGAAATATTTCTCAAAGTTATTAATAATTTTTAAATTATCATACATAACAAAGGGATTTTTTTATTAATTTTGCAAATGAAGTATATAAATAAACACGAAAACAATACTTATGAAGAAGAGTTTTACAATTTTAGCAACATTGGCTTGCGGATGCATTACGATGCTCGCCAATACAGTGACTTATGCCCCACAAGTTAAGATGGAAGCGCCGCAAGTGAATGATGAAATTATTTTTGATGTCCCGGAAGGTGAGCTTTCATGGCTCGATCGCACGTGTGATGGCTTTGTGAAACAAGCTTACGAAGCCATTCACAGTCAAATTCTCGGGTCGGTGGTGCAGATGGTGGAAGGTGAAGACGGTTATGTCTATCTAAGCCACATGGCATCTGAATATCCGGTCAATACATGGACAAGATTTGAGCGAGAAGGCAATACACTTGTGATGAATGGAGTGCAAGCAATCTACGTGGAGTATGATGAAGATTATGATGAAGAACTCACAGTATATCTTGCTCCAATGAAGGTGGAAATCAACGAAAATAATGTCGGTACATTTGTAGTGCCGGAAGATTGCCGTTATGTCTTCAATATTGGAGAAGATGGATCTTTGACTTCTGCAGATCCGAAGATGCTTTTGGGAGTGTGTGTGCATACTCCGGATGAGACAGTAGAAGGAAACAATGTATGGATATGGAGAGGATTTGGAGACCGGGATATCAAGATGACAGAAGCCAAGGGTGAGCCCGTAGCTTTGCCGGAAGGATTGGATGTCGCTAATTGGGTAATGTTTGATGGATATATGAACAATTTCGTTCAGGTGGCAATCGACGGTGAGGATTTCTATGTGAATGGAGTAGACCGCTCGCTTCCTGAGGCTTGGATCAAGGGAAAGATTGCCGATGGAAAAGTGACATTCCCTTCAGGCCAATATCTTGGAGCTGACATGGAGATATATTACTACAGTTATTTTTGCGGCGCGGAATTCTCAGAGGAAGAGGATGAAGACGGATCTGTGATTGCAGTGGCAAGCTATGCTGACAGTGCCATATTTGATTATGACGCAGAAATTGGAAAGCTGACCATGGAACGGGGATACATAATAAATTCCACTCCTAAAGAACTGTTCCCGCTTTACTTCTATGACAATGTCACGATAGGACTGCAACATCGCAATCCGGAGATTGCTCCGAAGGCTCCTTATGATCTGGAGTATTACTATGATGATTGGGGCCAGTCAGTATGGTTTATGCTTCCCAATGTAGATGAAGAAGGGAATATACTTTTTGTAGACAATCTGTATTATGAGATTTACGTCAATGGAGAACTTCAATATTTTGATATTATAGACGAGGATTGGAATGTAGAGAATACATCACGCGTGCCGTATATGTATGACGACTGGAATGATTTCTGGGTAGCTACTTCAAATCCGGAAGATCATACCGTATATCTCTATTATGATGGAGATGTAAATAGCATCGTAATCAGAAGTATCTACGTCAATGAGAATGGAGAGGATCTCTACAGTGAACCGGCATATTGGGGGGATCCGGTTGCCGTTGGAGAAATCGGGGGTGAAAATGTTCCAGTAGCCGTAAGGTGGTATGATCTGCAAGGGCGTCCTGTAAATGGGAAAATATCAGGGGTTGCTGTCAGAGTAGCAGAGTACAGCGACGGAAGCGTAGTGCGCAGTAAGGTGATATCATCTAAGTAAAGAAGCAATTAAAAATAATGGTGGTGTTTGCCTTGTTAGGCAAGCATCACTGTTTTTATGCCGAATTGTTGCATTTTTTATGGATATATATTACATTTTTGTAAACGATGAACAATGTCGGGGATCAAGGCATTTTAAAGATAAACATTACACATCCATTATAACCACTTAATTTAATACTATGAAAAAGTTATTTTTGATTCTGGCAGTCGTTTTCGGAGTAATCAGTGCCTCGGCAAGAGATAAATATTCACACGATGTAAGTGTGTTGCCAGAGTCTGCACAGACCGTATTGAAGCAGAATTTCAAATCGGAAGTAAGCCACATAAAGATAGGAAAGGAATTTGGACGCATTAGAGAATATGATGTGGTGATGACTGACGGATCGGAAATATCTTTCGATAAGCATGGGAATTGGAAGGAAGTGGAGATGTCGAGCAGGACATCAGTGCCCACAGCCCTCATCCCCAGTCCTATCAAGGCCTTTGTAAAGGAAAATCAGAAGAAGGCTACAGTGACCGGCATTGAAAAGAAGAACTTCGGCTATGAAGTGGAGCTTTCCAACGGACAGGATGTAAGATTTACAGAAAAAGGAAAATTCATAAGATACGACAATTGAAAATCATCTTTGGTAATAACTTCATAGAAAAAAAGACCCGCTAATGTATGAGCATCAGCGAGTCTTTTTTAGTTGTTTTGAGCGATAGAGGGAAATTATCCCTTAGCAACAGCTTCTTTGAAGACTGGAGCAGGCTTGAAAGCCGGGATATTGTGTGCCGGGATGATGACTGCTGTGTTCTTTGTGATGTTGCGAGCAGTCTTTTCAGCTCTTTCTTTGATGATGAATGAACCAAAGCCACGGAGATACACATTTTCACCATGTGCAAGGCTATCCTTTACTACAGTCATGAACTGTTCGATGACTTCTATTGTAGTCGACTTGTCGATTCCTGTCTTCTTTGCAATTTCGTTTGCGATTTCTGCTTTTGTCATATCTCTTAAGAAGTATTTTGTTTTCGGACTACAAAATTAGTGAAAATTTTTACTTTATCAAATATTGACTACTATATTTTTAAGGGATTTGGCGATTTTTTTTCTAAAAAGGGGGTGTTTTTAGGGATTTGGAAGGCAAATCAGGAAAGAAACCGGTCTTTAAGAGCAATAGACCTGATGAAATAGAAATTCTGCTTAATGATTAGAATTAGATATAAAAAAAGAATAAATTGATTGATAAATTAGGAAATCTGTAGAATTTAGTGTAATTTTGCAAAAAAAATATATAATCCACTTTTGTAAGGTAAATCTTCCAAGAGTTTTTATGGGTAAGTTAACTGATCAAATTAAAAAGATAATATAAAAACAATATCTGCAAAATGGACCTTGCATACTCTCCGCCGGTCAATTTTGACTTGTCGGTATTGTTTTTATAGGAAACTCATCGGTTTTCAATTGGCCAATATGACTGACCGAAAAGTCTGCATTTAATTAGAACAGTTGCTTAAAATAATTAAAGAAATAAAGGAAATGGCAAACACTCTTTTTGACAAAATTTGGGATCGGCATGTGGTGCAACATGTGGAGGATGGTCCAGAGCAACTCTATATAGATCGTCTCTACTGCCATGAGGTGACAAGTCCTCAAGCATTTGAGGGGATGCGCAGACGCGGCATCAAATGTTTTCGACCAGGCAATATCTTCTGTATGCCTGATCACAATACACCGACACATGATCAGGACCAACCGATAGAGGACCCGATAAGCAAGACACAGGTGGACACACTTGCGCAAAATGCGAAGGATTTTGGTCTTGAACACTTCGGAATGATGAATCCGAAGAATGGCATCATACACGTTGTAGGTCCGGAACGAGGTCTGTCGCTACCGGGAATGACAATAGTATGTGGCGATTCTCATACTTCCACTCACGGAGCTATGGGCGCTGTGGCATTCGGGATAGGCACATCAGAAGTGGAGATGGTGCTTGCTTCTCAGTGTATCCTTCAGCAGAAGCCGAAATCCATGAGGATAAACATTGAAGGGAAATTAGGCAAGGACGTTACGGCAAAGGATATTGCGCTCTATTTGATGTCGAAGCTTACAACTTCCGGAGCCACAGGATATTTTGTGGAGTATGCAGGCGAGGCCGTACGCAATCTGACGATGGAAGGACGACTTACACTATGTAACCTTTCTATCGAGATGGGAGCAAGGGGAGGTTTCATAGCTCCCGACGAAGTGACTTTCGAATATATAAAGGGACGTGAATATGCACCGAAAGGTGAGGAATGGGATAAAGCCGTGGCATATTGGAAAACTCTCAAGAGTGGAGAAGATGCTATATTTGACAAGGAGCTGACATTCAAAGCAGAGGATATCGAGCCGTTTGTCACCTACGGTACTAATCCCGGTATGGGAATTGGAATCACTCAGACGATCCCGACTCTTGACACTGTGCCGGAAGCAGGAAAGGCATCTTATCTTAAGAGTCTTGACTATATGGGCTTTAAGCCGGGTCAGAAACTTTTGGGCACGCCGGTGGATTACGTATTCCTTGGAGCTTGCACCAATGGAAGAATTGAAGATTTCCGAGCATTTGCATCTATCGCCAAAGGACGAAAAAAAGCCGACAATGTGACGGCGTGGCTTGTGCCAGGAAGTTGGATGGTGTATGACCAGATAAAAGAGGAGGGACTTGACAAGGTGCTTGAAGAGGCTGGATTTGAGATCAGACAACCGGGTTGCTCCGCTTGCCTCGCAATGAATGATGACAAGATACCTGCAGGGAAGCTTGCGGTGTCGACCTCGAACAGAAATTTTGAGGGTCGTCAGGGACCGGGAGCACGTACGGTGCTTGCGAGTCCTCTCGTGGCAGCCGCAGCCGCCGTGACCGGAGTTATCACAGATCCGAGAACGTTGTAAGTTTTGCGATTTGCGTTTTACGATTTGGCAGAATAAATAATATAAGAAAAATGAAACAGAAATTCGATATCATAACAAGCACCTGTGTGCCACTTCCTTTAGAAAATGTGGACACTGACCAGATAATTCCTGCACGTTTTCTGAAGGCTACCACCCGCGAGGAAAGCTTTTTCGGAGAAAATCTTTTCCGCGACTGGCGCTACAATTCTGATGGATCTGTAAATAAGGATTTTGTGTTGAATGATCCAAAGTATAGTGGAGAGATCCTCGTAGCAGGAAAGAACTTTGGCAGTGGATCGAGCCGTGAGCATGCTGCGTGGGCAATCGCAGGGTATGGCTTCAGAGTGGTGATAAGCAGTTTTTTTGCCGATATCCACAAAAACAATGAACTCAATAATTTCGTGCTCCCTGTAGTGGTCAGCGAATCATTCTTAGCCAATCTTTTCGATTCTATAGAGAATGATCCCAAGACTGAGGTGGAAGTGGACTTGCCAAATCAGACAGTGACTAACAAGGCAACAGGAGAGAGCGAGAAGTTTGAGATCAATGGCTATAAAAAATATTGCCTTATGAACGCTCTTGACGACATCGATTTCCTTCTGGAAAACAAGGATAAGACTGAGGCTTGGGAGGAGGCGGCAAAGGCGTGACAGCACCCACTACAAACCAAGGGATGAAAGGGCATTCAGTGAGTGTCGAAATCATGGACACCACGCTACGCGATGGCGAGCAGACTTCAGGAGTGAGTTTTGTGCCTCATGAAAAGCTGATGGTGGCCCGAGCTCTGCTAAATGACTTGAATGTAGACCGGATAGAAGTGGCCTCCGCAAGGGTGTCGGAAGGAGAGAAAGATGCCGTCACGAGAATATGCAAATGGGCCCGACAGTCGGGATTCCTTCATCGAATTGAGGTGTTGGGCTTTGTAGATGACGGAACTTCGCTCAATTGGATCAATGATTGCGGATGCGTCAATATCAATCTTCTATGTAAAGGTTCTGAAAACCATTGCCGCAATCAGCTGAAGAAAACTCCTGAGGAGCATTTCGAGGATATCCGCCGAAATATTCGTATGGCTCAAGATATGGGCATCAGCGTGAATGTATATCTTGAGGATTGGAGCAACGGCATCAAGAACTCTCCGGACTATGTGTTTGCGATGATGGATGCGCTGAAAGACTGCGGTATCAAGCGCTTTATGCTTCCGGATACGCTCGGCATCCTCAACCCGCTGGAATTGCTACTGTTCATGCGAAAGATGGTGAAGCTTTATCCCGGAGTGCATTTTGATTTCCATGCCCATAACGATTACGACCTTGCCATATCAAATGTGTTGGCAGCGGTGCTTGGTGGTTGCAAGGGTATCCATACATCAGTGAATGGACTTGGTGAGAGGGCCGGGAATGCTCCGCTTGCAAGCGTGCAGGCTATTCTGAAAGACCAGTTTAATGCGCACACCAATATCAAAGAAGAGCGACTTAATGATGTAAGCCGTATGGTTGAGAATTATTCAGGCATAGCTATTCCTCCAAACCGACCGATCACGGGCGACAGTGTGTTTACCCAAGTGGCAGGCGTGCACGCAGATGGCGACAATAAGGCAAATCTTTATTGCAACGATTTGCTGCCAGAACGTTTTGGCAGAAAACGGGAATATGCCCTTGGCAAGAATAGTGGAAAGGCCAATATTCTTAAAAATCTTGAAGAACTTGGTCTTGAGCTCACATCGGAACAGACACGAAAAGTGACGGAGCGCATCATTGAGCTTGGCGATAAGAAAGAGGTAGTGACTCAAGAGGATCTCCCCTATATAGTGTCGGATGTGCTAAACAGTGTGTCGCAAGCGGAGCATGTGAAGTTGCTGAGCTATATGGTGAGCACTGCATATGGGTTGAAACCTATGGCTGCCTTGAAGATAGAGATAAATGGAGAGACGCATGAGGTGAATGCATCGGGTAACGGACAATTTGATGCGTTTATGAAAGCCCTTAAGCAATTGTATAAGGATAAGCTTGACCGGCGTTTCCCACATCTTGCCAATTATGCAGTATCAATTCCGCCCGGTGGACGCACTGATGCCCTTGTGCAAACTGTGATCACTTGGGAATGGAATGACAGGATCTATCGCACAAGAGGCCTTGATGCAGACCAAACTGAAGCTGCAATCAAGGCAACAATAAAAATGCTTAATCTGATGGAAGAAAAGATGGGCGGGTGTTAAAAAATGGATGAGTCTCAAAGGCTCACCCATTTTTTTTGCTCAACTTTCGCTTGCGAAAGTTGAAGGTTATGTCTGTTATTTTAGGTGTTCAGTGGTTTTGTAGGCTCCAAGACTTCCGTATTGGGCTGCAGCTTTAGCGTAGCGGGCTGCCTTCGCAGCATCGGCCTTTGTGCCTTTACCTTCCTTATACATGTATGCAAGTCTTGAATTGACAAATGCGAGCAGTGTGCGAGGAAGTTTGGCGTTGGCGGCTATGGGTTCGTAGTAACGAAGGGCCTGGGCAAAGTTTTGATTGAGGAAATCTCCATTGAAGTTCATGCTTCCGAGATAGAAGCGAGCCCAGTCATCACCTTTCTCAGCAGCGGCCTCCTTGGCTTTAAGACCCTTAAGAAAGCCATCCTTATAGACGGGTTCGTTTTTCATATTTTGCATGCTATTGACCGTAGAGATCCAGTAAAGAGCAAGTTCACCGTCTTCAGCAGCTTCCCCTTCGCCAAAGCTTTCACCATTGAGGGTGCGACCGAGAGTGGCACGGGCTGTATCATCGCCGAGGTCACCAGCAATATAGAGCCAGAAGAAAGCTTCCGGATAGTCAATCGGACCGCCACCACTTGCGCGGAGATTATGTCCGTAAAGGCTTGCTCCTCTTGGATAACCCTGGAGGGCACTCTGACGGAAATATTCCCTTGCCTTGGGCACATCAGTCTTGACGCCTTTACCTTGGAGATACATGGCACCTAAAGCCATGTTCCCGAATCCGAACTCCATAGGATTGCACTTGTCGAAGTATGACTTTGCTTTCTTGACGTCATTCTTATTATAGTAGTAGAGCCCGAGATATGCATTCGCATCCTTATATCCGGCGTTGGCTGCTGCTTGAAGCAATTTCTCACCTTCTGCGGCCTTGCTGCTGAACTGAGGGGTGAGGGCATAGAGAACTCCAAGCTCTGTAACGCTCCGGAGATTTTTTTCAGATGCTACGGTCTTTAAGAGTTTTTCGGAGACTTCTGGACTTCCAACCTTATGATAAAGTGCAAGGCTTACAACACTGTCGGCAGATATTTTGCCATTGGAATAGAGCCCGGTAACTGACTTTACGATTGAGTCTTGTTTCTGTTGGCTCATTTTGAAGGGTTGAGCCTTTTTTGCGGTCTGGCTTGTCTTAGCTTGATTGCGTAAAAGGGTCATGAGGCTTTCCTTGATGTCTGCATTGGCTGACATTGCTGCTAAAAGGAGGCTGAGAAGGATGATTGTCTTTTTCATAGTTTAGTGGAATTTTGTGTGAGTGTGTTTTCCTTTTAACAAACCAGATGCTTAGATGGTTCATAAAATAGTTGAATGTCCTCATTGACTCGGCTACCATCAAGTTTTAACACTTATCTTAGCCCCATCTCATAAAATTTCAGCGACCCCAGTGGCTCTGAAATTTTATGAGATGGGGTCTTAAAAATACCCATTTGGGTATGGCATATGTATTGAAAACTTTCTAAATTTGCATTTTCAATAAAGATGAGATATGACAAACGAAGAAAGACAAATGATAAATGAGTGCCGAGTCTTGATAGTTGGCGCAGGTGACTTTATAACTTATGTTAAGAAAGAGTTGGAGCAAATTGGCTTTAAAGAGATTTGCAATGTTACAAATGATGATACATCAAAAATAAGTCTCGACAATGGAATCATTATAGAGAATATGGATGACAGGCTGCCCCTTTCAGCAGATGTCACCAATATTCCGATAATATATGGAATTGACTTGATAGCAGGTGGAGGAGCTATGGTCGTTTTCCCTGAAAATGAAAGGGATTTCCTCAATAAAGTGAATTTCCGTAAGTTTGCAGCGGAATATTTCGCAGGTTATTGTGCATTTTGGAACGTGGAAAACAGTGAGTGGCTGTATGAGTCTCTTCCTGCTATAAAAGAAGGGAAGACTTCAACGGAAGGCAAGAAAACGGCCGCTCTCATATGCGCAAGGATAGCAGCTAATATAGTTGTCGGAAGGGAAGTGAAGCAATATCCAAGGTTTTATTTTGTGAAGAATTGAGAATTTGGATTTATGTTGCATTAGCTGGGTTTATGACTAAAGTAGCTGCGCCGGTTGTAGGGGCAACCAAGAAGCATCATCCTGACGGAATGATTAGGTCTGTTGATCTTGAACTGATCCATGAATAAATTAATTATTTAAGTAGCTCACAAAAATTAAACGATATATGAAAGCCAAGCAGCATGAAAGATCTTGATATGATAACTGCGGCTAATCTTGGCCATCTTG
>CAYNEZ010000012.1:0-32797 GCA_964396365.1 uncultured Sangeribacter sp.
CAGGGGTCAACTAAACTTTGGTTTGCGGGGGCATCTAAGCTTGGGTTTTCCATATAAAGAAATGAATATAACAAAAGAGCAAATTGTAGGATTCGTGTGGCAACACATTTTATTGCTGCTATCAATGTTTTTCATGACCTTTGGAGTCGCGTTGTGTGTGAGATCAAATCTTGGTAGCGGAGTGATTTCCTCTATTCCAATGTCGTTTACACTTGCTGGAGAAGCTGGTCTCGCACCAGGATGGACTATCGGAGGCTATACTAATGTTATGAACATTATCCTGGTTGCGGCACAGATCCTCATACTCCGAAAACGCTTTGAACTCGTACAGCTCTTCCAGCTATTAGTAGGATTCGTATTCGGGGCATTCCTCGACATCAATATGTGGATAACTTCCTATTTCTCCTCCTACGAGGCTCTCTACAGCCAGATAATTGCCCAGCTTGGAGGTGCCACTATTCTTGGATGCGCCGTAGCAACAGAAATCCGGTGTGGATCTGTCACGATGCCCGGAGAGGGTATTCAGGTAGCAATAGCTCGCGTCACTGGCAAACCATTTCCTATAGTCAAGATCATGGTTGACACTACTCTTGTAGTATTGGCAGTAATATCAGGCTACTGTTTCTTTGGAAAGTGGCCCTGGACTGTAGTAGGTGCCGGCACACTGTTTGCAATGTTCTATGTAGGCTATGTTGTTAAACTCGTAAATCCCCACCTCGACTGGTTTGACCGCTTGCTCGACTATCGCCCAGGCTTCCGCCGCTACATCTACGGCCTCGCCCGCTTTATCTATCCAAAGAAGGAAGGTTGATAGTTGCATTGTTTTCGTAGTTTTCGTCGAAATAGAGTTGGTAATTTAGATTTTAATCACTATCTTTGCAAAAAACTAAACGACTATGCAGTATTATATTTTCATTAATGGGACGACTGTGGGGCCTATGACAATGCAACAGATGTTTGCATATAATATCAACCAGAATACCAACGTCAGTACTGACGGAGTGAATTGGCGACCGCTTTATACGTATCCTGATCTGATGATGACTTTGCGGCAGAATGGCGGCAGCTATGGCAATAGCGAAATTGCGAATAAGAAACTTCTTTGCGGTCTGCTCGCTATCATAGTTGGAGGGCTTGGTATACAATATTTCCTTCTGGGCAAGACATGGGGAGGCATATTCACCATTCTACTCACTTGCATCACTTGCGGCGGCTGGACCATCATCACTCTTATCCAGGGAATCCTGATACTCTGCATGAGCGAAGAAGAATTCAAACGCAAATACATCGACAACCCCGCCACGATGCCCCTCTTTTAACATAAGTGCCGGATGGATTAAATCCATCCGGCACTTATGTTCTTTACGAGAGTTTGGAGAGGAAGCGGTCGCGGTCCACAATGTAGCGGATGTGGTGTCCCTCCCCTATTTTCTTGTCGTTGGCAAGGGCTGTGATGTCGAAATGAAGTGCTTTGCCTTCTATTTTGACAAGGACTGCTTCTGCCTCCACTTCATCGCCCATACCTGTCGGTGCGAGATGTGAGCATTCCATAAAACCGCCTACTGTGGTTTCATTTTCTGCAAGATGCGGAGCTACTGCAAGCATCGCGGCATTCTCCATCAAAGCTATCATAGCAGGAGTGGCAAACACTGGAAGATCGCCGCTACCAATAGCCTTTGCTGTCAAATGTTGCACTACAATAGCACTGCTGCTGTGCTTAAGTCCAACCTCCATCACTTTACAAGAGTGGAAAGGACATCAAAGAAAGCGGGGTCTTCTCCAACTGTGACGTTAGCAACACGTCCTTCCGGATCGATGATAAACTTTGTTGGGAAACCTTGGATGCCGTATCGGTTAGTGAGGTCATTGCCTTTTGGATTGTAGACCTGAAGCCACGGAAGTTCGTGCTTCTTCACTGCTTCTTTCCAAACTTCTTCAGTGTCGCCACAATCAATACCAAGAACTTCCACCTTTCCGTCATACTGTTTATAGGCTTCTTTCAATGCCGGGAAACCCTTAATGCACCATGGGCACCAGCTGCCCCAGAAATCAAGGATAACCCACTTGCCTTTAAGATCAGTAAGAGAAAGAGGCTTTCCATTGATATTCTGGAGAGTGAAGTCGGGAGCCGCAACACGATCAGCAACGGCTATCACCTGCTCCTGCGGAGCAGCGTTATTGTCCTGAGCCTTCATGCCACAAGCTGAGATGGCAAGAAGCAGGAGGGGGAAAATGAATTTTTTCATGTCTTTATTTTAGTTTTCATCGTTGTCGGCATTTTCATCGTTGTCGCCGTTGTCACCGAAACGATAGAGTTAATACATATAAAACGTTGAAAGCGCTGAAAACGTTGACAACGACGAAAACATTGAAAACGAAGATATTTATTTAATGACACCAAGTTTTTTGCCGACTTTGATGAAAGCTGCAATTGCTCGATCAAGGTGTTCTTTCTCATGAGCGGCTGAAAGCTGGACGCGGATACGAGCCTGTCCCTTCGGCACGACAGGATAATAGAACCCCGTCACGAAAATACCTTCCTTCTGCATCTCAGCAGCAAACTCCTGAGAGAGTTTTGCATCGTAGAGCATCACTGCGCATATGGCAGATTGAGTAGGTTTAATATCGAAACCTGCCTCAAGCATCTTGTCGCGGAAATAGTTGACGTTTTCTTTCAGCTTTGCATTCAGCTCGTTTGACTCCTTAAGCATCTTGAACATCTCAAGACTTGCTCCAACAATAGAGGGAGCTACCGAATTTGAAAAGAGATAAGGACGGCTTCGTTGACGAAGCATATCGATTACTTCCTTCGGGCCTGTCGTGAAACCACCCATAGCGCCACCGAACGCCTTGCCAAGAGTGCCAGTGAAGATGTCGATCTTGCCATAGCAATCAAATTGCTCTGCCACGCCATGACCTGTCGGACCAACAACGCCTGCAGAGTGAGATTCATCCACCATCACGAGGGCATTATATTTCTCAGCAAGCTCACAGATTTTATCCATTGGAGCCACATTACCATCCATAGAGAATACACCATCAGTAGCGATAACCTTATAGCGACATCCCTGCTCATCAGCCTCTTTCAGACACCGCTCCAGGTCAGCCATATCTGCGTTTGCATAACGGAATCTTTTTGCCTTACAAAGGCGCACTCCATCTATAATTGAAGCATGGTTAAGAGAGTCGGATATAATAGCGTCTTCCTCTGTGAAAAGTGGTTCGAATAGACCCCCATTGGCGTCGAAACATGCTGCATATAGAATAGTGTCCTCTGTCTTGAAATAGTCAGAGATAGCCTTTTCAAGTTCCTTATGAAGATCTTGAGTACCACATATGAAGCGTACAGAACTCATGCCATATCCACGGTTGTCCATAGCCTTCTTGGCGGCTTCCACGAGGCGAGTGTTGTCTGCAAGGCCAAGATAATTGTTAGCGCAAAAGTTAAGTACGTCGCCTTCGGTGCCTTCTACTTTTATGTCGGCACTCTGAGGAGTTACGATTATTCTTTCGTTTTTGTATAGACCGGCTTCCTTGATGGAGTCGAGTTCTTCTGTCAGATGCTTTTGAAAGTTTTTGTACATGGTGTTGATTTTTAAATGTCAGACGACTCGGACAAGTCAAACAAGTCAGACATGTCAGACTGGTCAGACTTATCGGATGTAAAATTATAAAAAAAATGGAATAATTGCAAAAAAAATGCTTCTCCCAATATATAGAGAAGCATTTCCTTTATCAAATTGTCTTTTCAACGTTCCAGACGAAGGCTCGCAGACCGAGCATCGGACGATCTTCATCAAGCTGATGAAGCTTGGCGAGCAATGTGTCTACTTGTCGATCTTCGACTATAGTTATTATCGCGCTTGCAAGACCAGGCCACGCATGACTGCCATAATGAGGTTCACCCTTATGGCTTCCTCTCCCCTGCACATCACTGAAAGAAGTGTAGCCACGGCAGTTGCTCTGAGTAAGTATATCCACTATCTTCTCATAATGCGCCTGGTCGAATGCTATGAATATTGATTTCATTTTATATTAGCCTTAAGTTGTCTGACCTGTCATACATGTCGGACTTGTCTGACAGGTTAGACTAATTATAAAGTTTTAATTTTTTCTTTGCGGAGCTTCTTGCGAATGTTGAGGATTCCTCGACCTGCAAATGAGCAGTAGAGTACCGGCACGAAGAGCAGCGTAAGGATGGTAGAGAATGTCAGACCACCAATCACCGCCGTGCCCATAGGCTGCCACATCTCGGCGCCTTGTCCTGAACCTACTGCCATAGGCACCATACCAAGGATAGTTGTGGCTGTGGTCATGATAACCGGACGAAGACGCGAACGGCCTGCATCTATTACCGCACGACGAATCGACATGCCACGCTCTCGGTTGAGGATAATGTAGTCGATAAGCACAATACCATTCTTCACAACAATACCGATAAGCATAATTGCACCGATCATTGACATCACATTGAGCGTATGTCCGGTCAACCATAGGATGAGGAATACACCGGAGAATGCAAACAGGAGTGATGTCATGATAATACCCGGATAAGTGAAGCTCTCAAACTGAGCCGCCATCACGATATAGACAAGTATCACGATAAGAATACCAAGCATAAGGAGGTCGGAGAATGAGTCCTGCTGATCTTCATAGCTACCTGAAAGTTGGATTGATATACCTGCCGGAAGATGCATCTGATCTATAAGGATCTCAGCTTGCTCAACAACCTGACTCATCGGGACACCGTCTACAACAGAAGATACAGTCACAAGACGCTCGCGGTCCTTACGTTCGATAGTAGGAGGAGTGAATCGCTCCACAACCTTTCCAAGCTCTTTTATACGCACCTGACCACCAGTCGGAGTTGCCACCACAATATTCTCAAGGTCTTCGAGAGTGGTGCGATGTTTCTTGTCAAACATCACCTTGATATCATACTCTTCACCATCTTCACGGAACTGTGAAGCCGTAGCACCATTGACACGATTACGAAGCATCTGAGCCACTGTAGCAAGATTAAGACCATAAAGACTCAGTTTCTCACGGTCAAAGTCTACTTGATATTCAGGCTGGTAATCACCACGGGAAATCATCACGTCCGCAGTACCTTCAATTCCCATAAGAGCTTGCTTCAGCATACGAGCTACCGAGTCAGTCTCCGTAAAGTCATAGCCATAGATTTCGAAGTCGACAACTGACTGACCACCCATACCGGAACCACGTCCACCACCGACATTTACCTGTGCTTTTACAAATTCAGGGAATTGCTCCTTGATATCCTTACGCATACCGTCGGCAATTTCCTTAATACCTCGCTTTCGATCTACCTTATCATAGAGGTTAATATTCATCGATACGATGTGTGCACCATTGTCGCTGAGGGATGCGAAAGTATTATCGGATGATGCCGGACCAACCGTGAACGAACTTACCTTAATTTCCGGATATTTAGCACGCCAAAGAGAATCAAGGCGATAAGTGGCATCATAAGCTCTTTCAACACGGCTTCCAATCGGAAGTTCAAGATTGACTCCAAGACGACCATTATCCTGAGTCGGGAAGAACTCAGTACCGACAAACTTCATCAGGAATATAGAACCTGCAAATATTCCAAGACAAACAAGGACGGTCACTGTACGATGGGAAACCACTTTACGAAGAACACCTGCATACCAGTTGTCGAATCTGTCAAGACCTCTCTCAATGGGACCATAAAGCTTGATGAAGAGCTCGCTATGATGATTGACGCGACGTAGCCACTGTGAGCAAAGCATAGGAGTAAGCGAAAGAGCACAAGTGGTAGAAATCACCATCATGATGCAGACCATCCATCCAAGCTGACGGAAAAGAACGCCGGTCATACCGGTGACAAGTGTCAGAGGGAAGAACACTGCAATAAGTGTAAGGGTAGAAGCGATAACTGAGATTGCAACCTCATTAGTGCCATGCACGGCAGCCTGTTTGGGGTCAGAACCTCGTTCGATGTGCGTCGTGACATTCTCAAGCACCACAATCGCATCGTCGACCACCATACCAATAGAGATAGACAATGCCGACAGAGATACGATGTTAAGGGTATTGCCCGTAGCATAAAGATATATGAACGAAGCAATAAGCGACACAGGGATTGTAATCACGATGATCATAGTGGCTCTCCATCTTCCGAGGAAGAAGAACACCACGAGCATCACAAAGAGAAGTGCATAAAGCACAGTTTCTTCAAGAGATGCGATGGTGTTGCGGATATTGTCGGAAGTATCCACAATCACACCCAGCTTGATATCGGAAGGAAGGTTTTTCTGAAGCCTTGGGAGCATCTTCATCACTTTCTCAGAAATCTGCACAGAGTTGGCACCACTCTGCTTCTGAATCACGATGATCGCACCCTCTTTGCCTTTGATATAAGAGTGCTGCGTACGTTCCTCAAATGAGTCGTCGACCTGAGCTACATCCTTAAGATATACGATAGATCCATTGTAAGACCCAACCGGGATGTTGAGAAGCTCGGATGTTTCGTCAAACTCTCCTTGCACTCGAAGGGAGAATGTGTTGCTGCCGATATCGAAAGCACCACCCGGTATATTACGGTTTTCGGCAGTAATGATTCCGGCTATTCCTTCCACAGTAAGGTGGTAAGCCTCCAATTTATTAGGATCACAATATACGTGAATCTCACGTTTTGGAGCACCAGAGATAGATACCGTACCTACTCCATCGATTCGGGCGAGCGGGTTTGCCACTCCATCGTCAAGAATCTTGTAGAGACCAGCCATACTCTCCTTTGCTTCTACAGAGAGCAGGCAGATAGGAATCATATCGGTAGAGAATTTGAAAATGATAGGATTCTGGCAGTCGTCGGGAAGCGAAGAAGCCACCATATCCAGTTTATCTCTGACATCATTGGTGAGGTCGTCGATATCATATCCATATTCAAACTCAAGGGTAATAACAGATGTATTCTCACGGCTTTGGGATGTAATGTGCTTCAGGTGTTCCACCGAGTTCATCACATTCTCAAGGGGTTTGGTGACGTTCTGCTCAATATCCTCCGAACTTGCGCCCGGATATATCGTGATCACCATAATGGTGTTGGTATCGATGTCAGGAAAGAGATCGACCGGAAGTTTCGAGAGCGAGAAAAGACCAAGTATCACCACCGTCACAAAACAGAGGGTGGTCATAATCGGTCGCTTTACCGCTGATCCATATAAGCTCATAATTTTGCGTTTTACGTTTTGCGTTTTGCGTTTTGCGTATCATAAAGTGTGCTTTGCGTAGAAATAATCCAACTATGCAACACGCACTGAACACAACGCTATTATTTAATTACTTGAACTTTTTTGCCGTCTGCCAGAGCGTTCTGACCTTCGACAATCACTTCTGAATTAGCAGGGACTCCAGAAATAAGCTCGTAGTTAGTACCGATTCGTTGTCCAAGTTCAACCTTATTATATGAAACAGTTCCGTCTTTCTGAAGCACATACACGTAATGGTCACCACTGCCCTGCTGCTTCACTACAGCTCGGTCAGGCACTACTACATGAACGGCATTTCCATGAGAAATCGTAGCACGACCGAACATACCGGGAAGAACGCGACCGTCGGCATTTGGAAGAGTAATCTCAACCCCAACAGTTCGGCTTGCAGCATCGACGGTAGGCATAACGAGAGACACTGTACCCTTGAAAACCTCATCCCCGTAAGTATTAAAAGTAAGATCTACTGGCATGCCCTTGTTGATTGAGGAAAGCTGAGACTCATTGACATTTATGACCACCTTCACCGGATTTACTTTTGCTACCGTCAAAATTGGTAGCTGACCAGTCATATCACCTGGATCATAGTTGCGAGCAGTCACAACTCCATCAATAGGTGATGTGAGCACCATATTTTCTTTTGCATTGGCAAGGGTGCGTTCAGCTTGAGCAACACTATTCTTTGCATTAATGAGTGTCATCTCCATCTGGTCTACCTGCTGTTGTGTGCCACCACCAATTTTAAGGAGCTCCACAGCACGGTCATAGTTGGTCTGGGCATTACGGAGGGCTGCTTTTGCATTATCAACAGCCAACTCATACTGAGTAGTGTTGACATCGTCAAGAAGCACAAGTTTCTGACCTTTGCCGACACGCACACCCTCATCGACATAAATAGCCTTGATACGGTTTGCCATCTGAGCAGAGATATTATTGATCACTTCCGGTTCGACAGAAGCAGTGTATACGGCAATCTGGTCAACATCCTGCTCACCAACTTTCAAAGTCTTCACAACCGGAATATCTTCCTTTTCACTTTCATTGTCGGCTTTGTCCTTGCCGCAGGCGGCCAGTGCGAGAGCCAGCACAAGGGCCGAAGAAACATATTTATAAGTTTTCATTTTGATTAATTAGCTTTAATGATAGCGGAGTCTTTACCGAGAAGGAGGTCAAGTTCGCTTGTAGATACGAGATAATTGTATATTGCCTGAAGATATGAGAGCTGTGCACTGGAATTCGCCAATTCGCTGTCTTGAAGTTGAAGATATGATGCGGCTCCGATCTGGAAGCTCTTCAGCATAATATCGTGGGCCTTCTTTGCCTGACGCACTCCTTCTTTTGAAGAGTCGATCTGTTTTGCTTGACGGTTGATATTATCGAGAGCAAGATCAACCTGCATATTAAGGCTATTGACAAGATTCTCACGCTGCAAAGCCAACTCCTTCTCCTGCACCTGAGCTTGCTTCAGCTGATACCATTTCGTACCTCCTGAAAATATAGGAACAGAAAGGCTAACCCCAAGAGATGAATAAGGAGAAAAATCCACATCCTTGAACATCGGGCCATTACTGAGAGAAAGCCAGTTGACATTGAAACTTGCGCCGAGAGTTGGAATCCAAGCATACTTTTTCATAGTGACATTCTGAGAAGCCAACTTCTGCTGAAGGTCAAGAGAACGAAGTGAGGAGTTGCCTTCCAAGCTTTTCGACTCAAGGAGATAAGCATACATATCTTTCTGCATATCCTCCATAGTGACAGATGGATATAGATTTAGCGCATCGTCGATACCCATGAGAACATTCAGAGAAAGCTGACATTGCTTCACCGAGATATCCGCATCCAGGAGCGAAGGCTCAATATTTTTTACTTGCACTTCAGAACGCAAGACATCATATTCGGATGCGGTGCCTTGTTCGAATTGCTTCCTATATACTTCAGCAGTATACTTGGCGATATCATAGTTCTGCTTGATAACGTCTTTGGAAGAAATAGCAAGCATGAGAGCATAGTAAGCCTTGTTGACCTGATTTACAAGTTCGAGTCTGCTCGAGCGGGCACTCTCAAGATTTTGAGCAATCTGAGTATCGGAAATTGAAATAGCCTTCCATAAGGTTGGAGCAATTATCGGCAAGGAAAGAGAGAACCCGGTGTTCCAAGTGTTGTCTGAACCCATCTTCAGTTTCTGGCTTTGTCCACCCATGTTCATTCGGATGGTCTGAAGCTCAATACTCCTTTGATAAGATAGAGAGAAACCAATTTGCGGGAGAAGGTTGCCGACAGTCTCACGCTTAGAATAGTTGACTCTTTTTACCTCAAGATCTGCAATCCTGATAGTTGGACTCTGACTGAGAGCTATGTCGATGCATTCTTCCCTGCTGATGGGTATGGAATCGGGATTTGTACCCATTGCCCCCATCAAGAGTGGAGTCACCTCTTGATTCTGAGCAAAGGCACTAATTCCGAAAGCAACCATTCCCACAAGAAGCATCGTCAGTCGATGTTTTCTGATAGTCATTGCGAAATGTCTATGTTAGATATGATTAACTAAATGATTTTAAAATTCTGAAAAATAAAGTGCAAAGGTAATAAAAAAACGCCGAAATCAAACATTGACTCAGCGTTTTTGACCAATTTATAGGAGATTTTTATGCGTTTTGCGTGTAAAGCGGCGTGATAGAAGTTGTCTATCTTATTTACTAATTAAAAAATTTGTATTTTTCCCATGCATCATGCCTCTTTATGGAGCTTGATGCGGAGATTCTTGAGCATATCTTGCGTCATGGCATCCAGGTCATATTCGGGTTTCCATCCCCACTCTTCACGGGCACAAGAGTCGTCAAGGCTGTCAGGCCATGAGTCTGCAATCTTCTGGCGAAGAGGATCAAGGTCGTATTCCATCTCAAAATTCGGGACATACTCTTTAATTTTCGCGTATATTTCCTCAGGATCAAAGCTCATCGCAGTGATATTAAAAGAATTGCGATGCTTGAGTTTAGAGGGATCAGCTTCCATTATTTCAACTGCTGCCCGAAGAGCATCCGGCATATACATCATATCCATAAGAGTGCCCGGTTTAAGAGGACATTTGAATTTTTCTCCGTTTACTGCATAGTAATATATGTCGACAGCATAGTCAGTCGTGCCGCCGCCCGGAGGAGCCACATAGCTGATAAGACCCGGGAAACGCACTGAACGTGTATCCACTCCGAAACGCTTTGCATAATAGTCGCTGAGAAGCTCTCCAGAAACCTTTGTCACGCCATACATCGTATCGGGACGTTGGATCGTGTCTTGTGGAGTCTTAGTATGGGGAGTAGAATTACCAAAGCTACCGATAGAACTGGGAGTAAATACAGCACAGCCTTTTTCACGCGCAACCTCCAGAGTATTGAAAAGGCCGCCAAGTCCGATTTTCCAAGCCAACTGTGGTTTTACCTCAGCGACAGCACTTAACAGGGCTGCAAGATTATAAATTGTATCTACTTTATATTTATTCACCGCATCGGCTATCTGCCCTGGATTAGTAATATCCACAATAGCAGAGGGTCCGGATTCAAGGAGTTCACCTTTAGGCTCAGCTCCGGGAATGTATCCCGCCACTACATTGCCTTGCGGATAAAGACCGCGAAGCTTCATTGTCAACTCACTGCCGATCTGGCCGGTACTGCCTATGACAAGTATATTTTTCATTCTAATTAGATTAGATATGTGTAGATTAGACATTTAAGGGATGTCATCCCACGCTTATGGCAAAACGTCGGGAATCCGTCTGCAAAGTTACATTATTTTTTTGAAACTTCCGCAACATACCCTAAAAATTTTTCACACTCTTTTGCTTTTTGCCAAAGAGGGATGACTATTCAGCGTATATTTGAATAGACTAACACCGATCTTATAGTTCAGGAATTCTGTTTTGGAAATGCTGCTTATTTGGCCAATAATTGCTTACAAATCTTCGAGGACAATATTATTAATTTGGAATACATTTAAATATTTGAGAACTCGCCATTCATTATTCCTTCACTAAATTGCAATGTGAATTTTCCATGATATGTACCTCTTTCTTTGTCATACGAGATAATCTGAAACGAGCCATCTTTTACAATTTCGATTTCCGAAGAGATTATTGTAGCGTAAGATATCTTATTATTTGAGCAATATTTCTTGTAATCCCAAACCTCTGGATCTTCGTCCGAGTCGTCAATATTGACATATTCAATGGTTTGTGGCTTAGTTAAATATTCCCATGGAGTATTGACATATATCCGAATATTAACAGAGTAGAGTGACATACCACCACGCTCTGAGCTTAGGTGACTCTTAAATTCGAGATCATATTCAGAAACCATCAAAGATGGGGTTCTATTCGGATTTAGACCCCAATCAAATTTAGTCTGATCAATCAAATATTTACCGTTAATTTCAGCCTCACATTTTGATTTATTATATGAGATGCCATCATGCTTTTCACATGCCGCAACGCATAATAAAACACATACTAATGAAAGTATTCCTACGAATTTAAATATTGGTTGCTTTTTCATATTCTTATTGATTTAATAGATTTAATTTTGCGATTTCAGTATCGCAAAATTATATAAAAAGGATGAATAGAATGATGATTTATATTGAAAATCTTCTTCTGAAAGGCAAAATATATACTTAAGTATACTCCTCAAGACTGTACAAGTGTGATTCTTCCTGTGCAATGGCTTTTTCCTTTGACTACCGTAAACTCTATTGTGCCAACTCGTTGGTCATTCCCATTATTATTACCAACTCGTATGCGTAGAGAGGTATTGGAGGAAGTCACATAGCTCCATTCCGGCACTCTATTAATACTAAAGGAATCATACTCTCCTTCTATACATACGTCAACATATTGGGCTTCTTCATTAAGCATAATTTCGCATGTATGTTTTCCCATCTTCACTGTTCCTTCAGATAGATGGACTACTGCCAGTGTGAAAAGATCTTCATACGGCTCACTGCTTTTACTGCATCCTACATTGAGCAGACAGACAAGCAAAAGAAAGATTGTGAATACTCTGTTCATATACTTTGATTATGAAAACTATTAATTTATGACAATATAGCAAATCTCCAATTCCCTGCAATCGTAACTGACTCTTGTTATTTTTGCCCGAAAGCAATGAAAGGGAAAAATACTAAAATTAAATCTATGACTTTGCTTATTTTTATCATGAGTAAAATGTAAAAAATATGGTTGATCTCACAAAGATACGTACAAACAAAGGAAAAATTACAATAAAAACCCAAAAATATGTTTGTAGAAGTGAAAATATATACTTAAGTATACTTTTTTTGTCTTTTATGGATTAATTTATGGCCAAATTCTATAGATGATAGAATCGGAATTTGTGGAATTTCTCGCAAACGCACACAGCGATAAAACGAGGGAACCGACCGACTTTCACATTATACTATAGAATTTGGTCAAACTTGATTTTATCAGTTTACTTTAATATTGCGGAAGCGGCTCCTGACTGTTCACTTACTTCATTTCCTCTCTGTACTTTCTTTCCATAGCCGAATGTATATGTTGCTGTGAAATTAATTCTGGAATGTGAGGAAGTGCCGATAAGTGTCTGCCGATTGCTGTAATATGGGGAAAAGGTGATATTAGTTGCTCCGTTCCATCCTTTATTGAAAAAGTTGACAGCACTGATACGGAGGTTCCAATTGGCGTTGCCCCATCCAACAGATACACTATGATAATTACTTCCTTCGTTAATTTGTGGAGAAGTTGAAAACATACTTTTTTCCGGACTTTCGTAATAGGCTTGAAAATATAAACTCTCCAAATAATAACTTACTTGGGCTGTCATTCGAAATGAGTTATAGGTCTTTTTAAAGATGCCAGTTGACTTAAAGAATGATTGGCTTGGATTAGCGTAGAATTGAAGTTTTCCATCAATCAATTTCCAGTTGAAGGCTAGACCAATCTCACCATTAAAATAATTGCCATCATTGATATTTGACCGTAACAGAGCTTTTCCGTCATCATAAGGCGAGTAGACAATTATCTGACGGTCATATATACCATAATAGCGTCCGTAAGCACTCATGCCGAAAACATTTGACGGTATCCAAGTATAAGCGAAGTTTGCGGTAGTGTGCCTGCAATTTTTTAATAATGGATTACCGGTAATATACATTACTTCGTTTTCCCTAAGAACATCAGATGATTTTTCGGATATGCCGGGACTGTTTGTAGCATATTGGAGATATGCGGAGAAGCTATTCTTCTGATTCGGAACGAACTTAAGATAAATATGTGTGAATGGGTATGTATCACTATTCTTTTGTCGGTTTATATCGCTGTTTTCCCATCCTATTCCGGCATCAAGATTCACAGATAATTTTTGTGTCTGAAAATTATAGCCGGCCATTGCAGCTGCAAAGGCTATGTGAAATTTATCTCTGTATTCATTATCTCCAGTATATATAAGACGGTTAATGTTGTCGCCACCATTGCCACCTAACATTATGGAATGTTTCTGCCCTATACTTTTTCGAATAAACAGATTCAGACGGTAGTTATAGGCATTCTCTTTGGCATGACGGTAAATAGTTGGCTGATTTGATACTGAATAATTTGTATAATCATTTCTATGTGTATAGTTGAAGGATGGAGAGAAGTCAACAGAAAAGTTCTTTGGCAGAACGATGAAATATGTTCCTGCATAAGCAATTGCGTTCGACCTATTGGGGTTCTTGCTTTCAAAAGCACACTCTTTAACTGTCATCGGAGAATATTCCAATGTGCCGGAATATTCATTTGTTGGGATACCTAAATTTGTAAAACCAACGAGATTACGAATCTGTATTTTTTCATCACTATATGTTGCACGGAATGTTAAGGGATATTGATTCTGTTTATAATGTGAAGATTCAAGAGTTTCCCGACGGGTTAGTGAATACTCTTTGCCGTCATTGTCTTTCAGACGGTAGATACCTTCTGTTGTATTGCCTATATGATGATTATTCCAGTTATTGGCACCGGCATATAAGTCGTATGTCATCTTTTTATATGAGAACTTAGAAAAGATGTTGACACGACTTGAAAGTCCAATAAAAAAGTTCTCGTTTGCTGTCACTTTTGTATATCCTCCATAGGCGTATTCTTGCACGATAATATTTATTACCCTTTCAGCTCCATGATAGCGAGGATCAGTAGGAAATTCAAGATATTCCACCCGTTTTACATCTTGAGTGCGCAAACCTTCCAACTCCTCGTTAGAAGCGGCAAGGAAGTTTATAAAAATAGCAACTTGGCTGCCTGAATTATCCGTTACTGCATCTGACACGGGGTTGATTCTAATCTGCGGAATAGACATCTGCCTCAAAAGATCAATAGCATTTTGGGAAGCGTTTTTCTGCCGATTAGTCGGAATATAGACCGACTTGTCTGCATAAAGTCTTGCATTCTGAGCTTTAACCGTAACTGCTTTTAGGGCTACGGGCAATTCTACCATCTGTATTCTACCGACATTGAATGAATTAAATTTACTGTATGTTGTAGCATAACCAACACATGAGATTTTACCAATCACTTCTTGCCTATCGCAAGGAATTAAGAAATGTCCTGCATCATCAGTTATGCCGAAAGTCAATACAGTAGAGTCTTTTGGCTCAAGAATAAGGACAGTTGCAGCAATGACAGGCTGATTGTCGGCACCAATCACTCTACCAGAATAAACATATTTGCCATGCTGAAGCGCTTCCACATAGTAGCGATCTCCTTTTTTAATTACCGATACCGGATTGAGGCCGACAATGTTGCGAAGCGCATCAAAAATATCATCTGTGTTTATGCGTGCAGAAGTAAAATACGAGTCGAGTTCATTATATATAAAGTTCAAGTTAAGTGAAGGATTTTCCTCCGCTATCCTGCTCAAAGCCTCCGAAAGACGAGTTGAATTAAACTTATAATTAAAATATTCTGCATTGATCACTGAGGCAAACAGCATTGCCATAAGGATTACAATGATCTTTTTCATGACTATTCTATCGTTAGGAGGTTATCATCAAGTATAATCTCTATCTGCTCAAAATTGTTGAGCTGATCTACAACTTCACTCAAAGACTGAGCCTGATCCCACTTGAAGTAAAGACGTAGATTTTTAGTGTCCTGTGTCTTGATGGTTGCGGAGACACCATAATAATCAGATATTACTGCTATTAAATTCTCTAAGGTCTGATTCTTGAAGACCTTGATTCCCGGAGCAGGAGATATTTCTTTTGACATCTGCTGCTCTAACCCTTCCACATTTGAGGGAAGTTCAATCGAACTTGATTGTTTAGTGATTACATTTTCAGTGGTATCGGATTTTTTAAGTGAGTTTGTTATGCCCATAGTGGCTGCTACAACTGCAAAAGATACGATGACAGCAGCAATAGCGGCGGCATAGCGGTTTTGGAAGAATCCAATTTTGACGAATTTTTTCTTTTGGTGTTCAGTCATAAAACGGGTCCATTCTTTATCAAGATCCGGCTCTTTGGTCTCAGTAAGGAGATTTGCAGATCTTGCCATGGTATCATATAGTTCCCTTGCTTCCGGATCATTGAAAAGCATTTCAATCTCCTCGTCAGAGAAACGTTCAGGATGCTCCACTGCTTCAAGAAGCCTGTTGATGTTATCTTTCATGTTGGTTGAATTTTTGACGTAAAACATTCAATGCATGACGCAAGTGTTTGTATACAGCCACCTCGCTTATCTCCATTTTTTCTGCAATTTCACGGTAGGTCAGGCGTCCGGTGAATCTTAACCTGACAACCCTTTGGCATTGTTCGGAGAGGCAGCTCTCAATGACGGTATTAAGCCAGACTGCAGCTTCCTCATAATTGAACTCTTCATATTCAACGTCATATACTTCATACGAATAGAGATTATGAAGACGTTGACGTGTCGATAAGTCTCGTATATGATTTAGACACGCAAACCGTACACCGTTAAACAAGTAGCCTGGGGTGACAGAATCAGGACTATTTGATAACACAGAGGCGAAGACATCGTGCACAATGTCGCGAGCTGTATCCTCGTCATGGACCATTCTGTTAGCGAGGTTCAGCATTGCCTTGAAGTTATCTCGGAATAACTGTTCTATATCATTATTTGTCGTCATACATCATAATAAAACACAACGGCAAAAATTCCTAACCTCTTCGATTCAATTTTTTTCAAATTATAAAATATTTTTATTAAAGTTCTTCAATTACTGCCTTGTAAGTATAGCTTTGACGGCTTTCATGCCACAAGTGAACTATGAGAAACCGGAAATTTTCAGGTTCACACTGCAAAATTACTATTGAAAAAATTCTCTTGCCATACCCAAATGGGTACTATACATAGGAATATTTTTTTGATATTTTTCCATCATATAATGCACTGAATTTAATGTAGAACTGATAAATGGAGACGTTTCGGGTTGACGTTCACAGCAACCTTTTGTTGGTGGCGGCGAGGATGGCTTCTGTAATGTTGCGGACTCCGAGTTTATTAAAGAGTTGCTTGCGGTATTTTTTTATTGTGGCAGGAGAAAGACACATTTTGTCTGCGATCTCTAAAATGGAAAGTCCTTGGATGGAGAGCCTGATCATATACCTCTCCCCCTCTGTCAGAATAGGAACATTTCTTTTATCCCAATTTTGTGTCAAACGGTTATACACAAAGTAGTCAGTTGAGCCAACCCTATGCATCTCAATATGACCCGGAGTCGTATGTCTGGAGGCAGAAACCAAACAAAGAGTAAGCCATAACCGACCATCGGAGGTAAGAGCTATCGGAATCTGCTTATGATTGACGAGAATTGGATGACCATTATCTATAATATGAAAATCGTATTGTGCATACCATTCTTTCCTTTCTCCCAGCGGAACCTGATTGAAAAAAGATAAACACATGCGATAGATGTCAAGAAGAAGAGACTTTTCATCTTGCGCTACATGTAGTGAAAAGAAACCAAAGCCTATTTCCATCATCTGCTCCGGAGTGAGTCCACACTGGAACACTGAATTAGGCGACACATACAGAAAGTTTCGTTTGAAATAGTCGATTATATAGACGCTCTGATAAGTGGAATTTGAAAATGCCTCGGCTGAGCGGATGTACTCGCTCACCCGAGTATAGTCAAGTTTATCAGGAAAATTCACATTATCTGCTATGAAGGTATCTTCAATGTGTTCCATATCAATATTATTATTGAAGTTATTTAAAATATAACGACCATTATAATATCGATATTATAATGGTCGTTATATTTTTTATGACCTCAAGAAATGGAGTATATTAACCCTCTATTTTTGGAATGAAGCGGGGGTTAAGGTGGTGTAGATACTATTGAAGATTTCTGCGAGGAGGTCTATGTCACAACCCTGTTTGGTGAATACACCGAGGAAGCATCTACCTATGTAGCAATCGGAAAACATGTAGCGGAGGATGTAGGGCTTAAGAGTGGTTTTTATTTCTCCGACTTCTATTGCATGTTCGATCACGGATTGCCATACCTTTAATTGGTCTTCATACCATATTTGGGTAACCTCCTTGAAATTCTCAAAATAAGATAGAGCTGAACTTTCAATTCTAAAAAGCGCCTCATTCAAATTCACGATACCGATAGAAGCAAATTTGGATCTTTCTCGTTTTAAGAGTTCAATGTAGTAGGTATAGAACGAACGGAGGGAAAGTCGATAGGAGTCAGGGACTGCATGAACGGAAGACATATCGAATATATAAGCATTGAGGACTTCTTTGAATAAGCCTTCCTTATTCTTAAAATAATAGACCATAGAGCCTCGGCTGATTCCAATTTCTTTTTCCATAACACTGAAAGAAACTTGTTCGTAAGGCTTGGTAGCAAAGAGACGGAAAGCCTCATCTAAGATTCTCTTTCTGCTTATTTCTCCTTTTCCCATAATGACTGTGCTGTTGAAGTAGCGATTTTTAAGACTTCAAAGTTAATAAAAAAAAACGAAAAACTAAAATATGAGTCGGAAGAAATGAGGTTTCACAAAAGTCACTTTCTTTAATTGATTTTGGAATATGGAGAATTTTTTGTATCTTTGCGGATTGAAACAATATAATTCAACTTTCGCCAAAGAAAGTCTAGGGTTATTGGGGTTATAGGATTTTTAAGTTAGGGATAAAAGTGAAATAGTGAAACTTATAAAATAACATCATACACATGCTTTCGAAGATTGAAGGACTTAAAGCTGAGATTTCTGCACTTCAGGCCACAACAGCCGATGCTGTGGAGCAGCTTCGCATCAAATACCTTAGCAAGAAGGGCGAAATATCTTCTCTAATGAATGAGTTCCGCACCGTTCCTGCAGAGCAAAAGCGCGAATTGGGACAAAAACTCAACGAGCTGAAAAATATAGCGACTGATAAACTTGCCGCCCTTAAGGAAGCCCTTGCTGACAATGCCGACAAGGAGAAAGGAAACATCGACCTCACAAGGACAGCTACCCCATTGCCACTCGGAACCCGCCATCCGCTTTCTCTCGTTAAGAATGAGATCATAAATATCTTTGGCAATATGGGATTCACAATTGCCGAGGGTCCGGAGATCGAAGATGATTGGCACGTGTTCAGTTCACTGAACTTCCCTGCTGATCATCCGGCACGCGACATGCAGGACACATTCTTCATTCAACGAGACGGCAAGGACGATATCCTTCTACGCACACACACTTCAAGCGTACAAACCCGCACTATGGAGCATACACAACCCCCTATCCGCATCGTATGTCCGGGACGCGTATACCGTAACGAAGCCATATCGGCGCGTGCACACTGTTTCTTTCATCAGGTGGAGGGTCTATACATCGACAAGAATGTAAGTTTTGCTGACTTGAAGCAGGTGCTTCTCGAATTCGCACAACAGATGTTTGGTCCGGAGACACGCATACGTCTTCGTCCAAGCTATTTCCCCTTCACTGAGCCGAGTGCTGAGATGGATATCAGCTGCGGCATCTGCGGTGGAAAGGGATGCGCAATGTGTAAAGGCACCGGATGGGTAGAGATTCTCGGATGCGGAATGGTAGACCCAAACGTGCTTAAGTCTTGCGGTATTGATCCAGAAGTGTACTCAGGCTATGCATTTGGAATGGGCGTAGAACGTATTGCCAATCTGAAATATCTTGTCAAGGACCTTCGTCTCTTCAGCGAGAACGACGTTAGATTCCTTGATGAGTTTGTTGCAGCACATTGATGCGCGAAGCGCTAAGTATAAAGTATAGGCTTCGCAGTATTGGTGTTTTGACAGCATAGAGAAGCATATCTGAATTGATCATTGATCATTAATAATTTATCATAGAAGGAATAGTGAGGAAGGCGGAGAGATATGAGAGGATTATCTCTACTTTTGAAGAGATAATGCCAGAACCGAAGACGGAACTGAATTATGACACCCCGTTTCATCTGCTTTTGGCGGTGATATTGTCGGCGCAATGCACCGACAAGAGGGTCAATATGGTCACACCTGCCCTCTTTGAGGCATATCCTGATCCCGCATCTTTAGCCGCAGCAACGGAAAAGGAAGTATTCCCATTTATCAAAAGCGTCACATTCCCCAACAACAAGACACGCCACCTTCTTAAGGCAGCGCGTATGCTTGTAGAAGACTTTAATTCAGAAATGCCCTCTGATATTGACAACCTGATGAAGTTACCGGGAGTGGGACGGAAGACAGCCAATGTGATGCTGGCTGTAGTGTGGGGGAAGGCGGCTATGCCGGTCGATACACATGTCTTTAGAGTGTGCAATCGCATCGGTTTCACCAAGGACTCCCCTACTCCATTAGCTACAGAAAAGGAACTTGTAAAAAATATTCCGGAAGAAAAACTCTCTAATGCCCATCACTGGCTGATACTCCATGGGCGCTATGTCTGCACGGCACGGAATCCGAAATGCGGAGAGTGTGTAATAGCAGATTGGTGTGCCTTGCATGAGAAGAAGATAAAGGAGGGAGATTAGTTGTAGACTACGCGCAAGAGCGCATGCTTTATTACAAAGTCTGACTCGTTATAATTGAAGTTGTTAGGGAGCATGTGTCATTTACCGGAAAATAGGTAATGAAGGGCATCGAAGCGAGCAAGTGAGTCGGGACCGAATTTTGACATTGAATGCCTTACTTTTTCGAGAGATTTTTCAGCTCGAGGATCGCCTGACTTACTATAGAATTTATCGGCGTAGCAAATTAATTTCTCTTCCAACGTCTCCGGAAGGAAATCCATATGCGGAAGCGGCAAACCCGTTTCCGCAATTTCTTTTGCAGTGAGGCCAGCCCCTGTATGGCGTTCACAAACACGTGCATAAGCTTCATCCACGCCTTCTTTCCTCAACAATTCACCTCCGATGACTCCATGGCGGATGTATGGCTGATCGCCATAGCAATAGATTCCGTAGGCTTGGCATTTGAAAATACCGATGTCGTGGAGCATTGCAGCATTGCAGACGAAGTCTGTATCTATATCTATTTTTGCGGCTTCTGCTACTTTGATGGCCTTTTGAGCTACCATCTCAGAATGAGTCAAAAGCAAATCGAGGAGGGCTGAGCCCTCCTCGTAATACTTGTCTATGATTAATTTATAATGCATAATTAGTTTTCATCTATGATCTCAACCCAGCCGTGGGGATCGGGTTCTTCGCCAAGCTGGATGGCTCGAAGCTTGTTGTAGAGTATGGTTGATTTCTCGCCGGGAGTGCCATCGCCATACTTATAGCTCTTACCTGTGTCAATGTCGTCAATGACACCTACCGGTGAGATCACGGCAGCTGTTCCGCATGCACCAACCTCTTCAAATGTCTCAAGTTCCTCAACGGGAATATGACGACGTTCAACTGTCATGCCGAGATCCTCTGCAAGCTGACAGATGCTCTTATTGGTGATGGAAGGAAGAATAGAGTCGGAAGCAGGAGTAATATAGCTATTGCCACGAATACCAAAGAAGTTGGCAGCGCCACACTCATCAAGGTATTTCTTTTCCTTCGGGTCAAGATAGAACATAACAGAGTAGCCCATATCATGAGCCAGTTCGCCGGCCTTAAGAGAAGCTGCATAATTACCACCGATTTTAAATGCACCCGTACCAAGAGGGGCTACACGATCATACTTACGGCTCATACAAACTTTAGTAGGGCTGAAACCTGTCTTGAAGTATGGACCAACCGGAGTGACAAACATCACTACCATGTAGTCTTTGGATGGCTTTACCCCGACCTGCGGAGATATACCGATCTCAAGAGGCCTAATGTAAAGGCTTGCTCCAGTGCCATAAGGGGGAACAAACTCAGAGTTGAGAGCCACAACCTTGCGAACCATCTCGCAGAATATATCGACGGGTAGAGGCTCCATCATGATTCCTTCGGCCGAACTACGGAAACGCTTCGCATTCTCATCCATACGGAACACACGGATCTTACCATCAGCACCCCGAAATGCCTTAAGACCTTCAAAAGCCTCCTGGCCATAATGAAGGCAAGCAGCAGCCATATGCATAGGTATATACTCGGAATCGGACACCTCAATCGGTCCCCATTTACCGTCGCTGAAAGTGCAGCGAACGTTGAAGTTGGTCGGAATGTATCCGAACGGAAGGTTCTTCCAATCTATTGCTTCCATGTTGTAAGAGTTCAGGGTTTTGGTTTTGAAGGGAAGGTGACAAACTGACAACGAGACAAAATGCCAAGATCAAGAGGCTTTATGTGCGGATCTTTTGGTCAGACGGCGATCTTGCATGTCAAATCCCCAACCTTCACAATATATACTCCATGAGAGAGAGGCAACCGACTTGTGCCGGCTGGAAGCGACTCATTGCTGACAACCTGCCCAAGAATTGTGAACACCTTTATTTGAACAGGTTGAGAAGTCACTACAACCACATGACCCGGCGACACACGAATTTCAACATCATTGTCGTGCGCCACTGAGTTGAGGCCAGAGACGTCGGTGCGCACCGGCTCCCATCCTTTAGCAAAGGATGCCACCGGCATCGAAACGGCAATCACAACCGCTACGATTGCAAAAAAGACACACAGACGCCTAAACATAATTTATTTCTTCACTTTATTATAACGTGCATTGAGACCTTCTACTATCTCGTCGGTGATATCAAGAGCGGGATTAAAATGCAGGGCAGCCGCCTTATTGAAGATTGCGTCGTAGCCATGCTTTTTATTATACGCCTCGATAAAAGCTGTAACAGAGTCAGAGACAGCCTGCTGAGCCTTAGCGGCAGCCTCTGCATATTTTTGCTGCATCATGCCCACCGAACGCTCTGCATTGCTTTGCATAGAGGCGAGTTTCTGCTGGTCGGTGTCAAAACTTTCCTGCGACAGATAAGAATTATTCTGCACCTTATTCTGAATCTGAGAAGCCAAGGACTGAAGAGAAGTCTGGTGTTTCTTGGTTTCACTCTCAAGATTTTCCTGCATGCGGATCATCTCCTCATTATAGTCTTTGGCAAGAATATACTTGGTCAGCAGAGTGTCCATATCCACATAGCGATAGTTAGGAAGTGCCACGCTGTCAGATACGGCCACCTTTTTAGCCGGAGTGGCTTTATCATCCTTGGATTCGCCGCAAGAAACGGCGCCGCTACCGATGGCAAAGGCAAGTGCCATACCGAGGACAGTGTAAAGATTTTTTTTCATTATCGTATATTTGTGTTTAATGTTTCCATTTAAATTATTTGCCCTATCAGCGTCCTATCAGAGAGAGGGTGCTATCCGAATGCAAAATTAATAAAAAATCGCGATTATTGGCATAAGAAATACAAAAGATTTGTTAAAATCAAATAAAATTCATATCTTTGAAGTCTGAAAAGGAATATGAGCACCCTAAACTAGCACAAATATCATAAAACTATCATAAAACCCAAAGAAAAAATGGAAGTAAAAGACCTTAAGCCGGAACTTATCTGGAAATGCTTCGATGAAGTTACCAAGGTTCCTCGTCCCTCCTGCCATGAAGAGCAGATCAGAGAATTCCTCATTGACTTCGCAAAGAAACACAATGTAGCTGTCAAGACTGATGATTGTGGCAACGTGCTGATGCACAAAGATGCCACACCCGGCTTTGAAAACGCCCCAACTGTAATCTTGCAGGCCCATATGGATATGGTAGCAGAGAAGAACGGGGATGTAGAACACGATTTTCTCAAAGATCCTATCAATACATATGTTGACGGCGACTGGGTGAAAGCACGCGGCACAACTCTTGGAGCTGATAATGGAATAGGAATTGCAGCCGCAATGGCTGTAATGATCGATCCTACACTAAAGCATGGGCCCGTAGAGGCTCTCTTCACAGTGAATGAGGAAATAGGCCTTGAAGGAGCACAGAACCTCGGTCAAGACATGCTTGAAGGAAATATCCTAATCAACCTTGACTCGGAAGATGACGGAGAAATCTTCGTAGGGTGTGCAGGTGGCATAGACACTACAGCATGGTTTGAATACAAGCGTTCTCTCGCACCCGACCATTTCACATATCTCAAAGTAAGCGTCAGCGGACTTCTGGGCGGACACTCCGGCGGCGACATCCATCTTGGCAGAGCAAATGCCAATAAGCTTGTAGCCCGTTTCCTTTGGAATTGCTCACAGAAATGGAACCTGGAACTTGTGGAATTTGACGGTGGAAACCTTCGCAATGCCATTCCAAGAGAGGCTCATGCGGTTTTCGGCATCGAAACTAAGCTTGCAGAAGACGTAAAGACTGCCTTGGCCGCTTATGCAGTGGACATCGAAAAGGAATTCGCAGGAATCGAACCATCAGTGAAAATCACAATCGAAGATACTGACAAACCTGAGTACTGCATCGACCAGACAACTTCACTCGCGCTCGTGAGAGCTCTCTACAGTGCCCCTCACGGAGTGATCTCCATGAGCCGCGACATAGAAGGCCTCGTAGAGACCTCCACCAATCTTGCGGCTGTAAAGATGGAAGGTGACAAGAAAATCAAGGTCACTACATCACAACGCTCCAGCGTAGAAAGCAGGAAATATGACATTGCAGGCCAAGTGGAAGCTCACTTCCAGCTTGCTGGAGCAAAAGTGGATCATTCGGATGGCTATCCAGGTTGGGCACCCAATATGAATTCTCCTATTATGAAGACAGCAGCCGAAGCATATGAAGAACTCTTCGGTGTGAAACCTGCGATCAAGGCTATCCACGCCGGTCTGGAATGCGGACTCTTCCTTGACAAGTATCCGCATCTTGACATGGTAAGCTTCGGACCGACAATGACCGGAGTACATTCACCGGACGAACAACTTCTCATCCCAACCGTAGAAAAATTCTGGAAGCACCTCTGCCTGACTCTCGAAAAAACAGCGAAGTCATGAGGCGACCACTTCTAATTGCCGCAATAGTGCTTATGAGTGTCTCCGCATTAAATGCGGAGACTGCTCGTAAGAGGACTACCACACCAAAGACCACCACATCTTTGTCTACTGCCGACACTGACAATACCAGCCAAATAGACATCGACAAGGAAATGACTGAAATGGTCTCCCTTGTACTCAGTTCGATTCCTGAAGAAGATGCGAATGTCAGATACAAGTCACTTACAGAAGAAGACTTCAGGATAGTGGCGGAAGAACTTGGTGTGGAAGTAGCCGCAATAAAGGTTGTGGTGAAAATAGAAGCAGGTCCGAAACTCGAGGGATTCTGGGCTCCGGGAGTCCCCGTAGTGAATTACGCAAAATCTCTTTTTAATAAATACAACACCGCCAAGACTAAGGGACGCAAACTCAAAGACGCCAAAGTGCCGTCAGGACTTTCCGGATATGCCCTCAAGGAATGGACATCGCTCACCAATGCACGAAAGATCAATGCAAATGCGGCTGATATGGGTACGTATTGGGGTATGTTTCAAATAGGAGGTTTCAATTACAAGCTATGCGGTTGCCAAAGTGTAGAGGAAATGGTAGCCAAGGTCAGCGAATCTGAATTCAGTCAGCTGGAGATGTTTGCTGTCTTCATACGCAACTCAGGGATGCTTGAATCACTGAGGAATAAAGACTGGACTACATTTGCGAGAAAATATAACGGGCCATCTTATGCAAAAAGAGGTTATCATACCCGAATGGCCAAAGAATATGCCAACTATAAGCAAAACAGCAAGGATGGGAAATCTGACAAACAGAGTGCCGAAAAGAAAGTCCCGGAAGTAAAGTCAGGAGTTGACCAGAAAGTCGCTGAGTTAACAAAAGAGCAATCAGACGTAGCAAAAAAGACCACCACAACACCGGTAAAGAAAACATATAAGAACAAGAAAAGAAGAAGACGCAGATGAAGATAACAGATCTCAAACCGAAGCTTGTATGGGAATGCTTCGATGAAATAACAAAAGTGCCACGTCCGACCCATCATCTTGACAAGATGAAGGAATTTCTGACAGGATGGGCAGAGCGTCATGGACTTAAATATGCCACAGACGAAGTCGGCAATGTAGTGATGTATTGTCCTGCCACACCTGGATATGAGAATGCGCCGACTGTAGTGCTGCAGGGACATCAGGACATGGTAGCAGAAAAGAGAGGCGACGTAGAGCATGATTTTCTCAGTGATCCTATAAAGACAGTTGTGGAAGGAGATTGGGTGCGTGCAGAAGGAACTACCTTAGGAGCTGACAATGGACTGGGATGCGCGTCTGCAATGGCGGCCATGATTGATCCTGATCTCATCCATGGGCCACTGGAAGCTGTGTTCACGGTGGATGAAGAACAGGGACTTACGGGAGCCACAGGACTTGACGCAAGCCTTGTCAGCGGAAGGATTCTTCTTAATCTCGATTCTGAAGAGCATGGCATGATAGTGATCGGATGTGCTGGATCAATGTGTACAATAGCCACTTATCCGATGGAAGAAGTGGCGACGCCAGAGGGTTTTGATTGGTATGAAGTGCATATCGACCATCTGAAGGGTGGACATTCAGGTATGGAAATCCATTTAGGACGCGGCAATGCCAATCAGATTCTTGCCCGTTTCTTATGGCTGGCAGAAGACGAGTTCGGCACCATTATGCTGAGCGACTTCCAAGGAGGAGGACTTCCAAATGCGATTCCACGAGAAGCAAAGGCTCTTGTTGGCATCCCAGCCGGAAATGAAGAAGCTTTTGAAAAAATGGCTGAAATTTTCAGTAATACCATTCATGATGAACTGCGCCTTGCCGAAGGAGACAATTTTACCTTCACAGTAGCACTACAAGAAAAACCAGGACGCATGATTGCAGAAGAATATGTCAATCCGCTTGTCTCCACAATTTTTGGAACACCAAACGGAGTGCAAGGAATGAGTCTTGCAGTGCCGGGCCTCGTGGAGACTTCATCCAACCTTGCAAGCGTTCATAAGGAGGGAGATGACAAGGTGGTAGTGACTACGCATCAGCGTTCATCCGTAGACAGTAAACGTGAGGAAATAACAGATCGTATCACTGCGCTCTACGAGAACATAGGATGCGTAGTAGTGACCAATGACCCGAGTGTAGGCTGGGCTCCGAATCCTGACAGCAAACTCCTAAAGACTGCAGAAGAGAGCTTCAAGGATCTTTTTGGCTATGAGCCAAAAGTAGAGGCACTTCACGCCGGGCTTGAATGCGGCATATTCCTTGAAAAGATGCCAGGGATGGACATGATTTCATTTGGCCCGACACTGAAAGACATTCATAGCCCTAATGAAAAGGCATACATTCCTTCAGTAGAAGAATATTGGAAATTCCTGAAAGATTTGCTTGCTCGACTGGCTAAAGTATAGGCAAACCGCGCGTTGCGTGTGCCGAGGATCCTTAATATTGGCTCGGCATGCATTAAGCAATCTACTAAATTCTCGCTTCTCGTACAACTTACGAGGGGCGAGAAATGTTAATTCTTATATAGACAATATAAGAAAAAAATGATAGAAGATAACATAATAAATAAGGAAGAAAACGAGAGGACAGTGCTCGTTGGGCTTATAACTCAAAAGCAAAACGAGGCCAAAGTCAATGAATATCTTGACGAACTTGAGTTTCTTGCTCAGACAGCGGGAGCAGAACCCGAAAAAAGATTCGTACAGAAACTTGACTATCCGAATCCTCGTACGTATGTAGGCACAGGAAAGCTTGAAGAGATACGCAAATATGTCGAAGATCATGAGATAGGACTTGTAATCTTTGATGATGACCTGTCGTCGAAGCAAGTACTTAATATTGAGAAAGAACTTAAGGTGAAAATACTCGACCGCACAAGCCTTATTCTCGATATATTTGCGAAACGAGCTCAAACTGCGACAGCCAGAACCCAAGTGGAATTAGCCCAATATCAGTACCTTCTTCCACGCTTGACTCGAATGTGGACACACCTTGAGAGGCAACGAGGCGGTATAGGAATGCGTGGTCCCGGTGAAACACAGATAGAAACCGACCGACGTATAATTCTTGACAAGATATCCCGTCTAAAAGAAGAGCTGAAAGACATCGACAAACAGAAAAGTATCCAGAGGAAAAATCGTGGCAATATGACCAGAGTTGCACTCGTAGGATATACCAACGTAGGCAAATCTACAATTATGAATCTCCTCAGCAAGAGCGACGTATTTGCTGAGAACAAACTCTTCGCCACACTTGACACGACAGTGAGGAAAGTTACAATAGACAATCTGCCGTTTCTGCTGTCGGACACTGTCGGATTTATTCGCAAACTTCCTACTCACCTTGTAAACTCTTTCAAATCTACGCTCGACGAAGTGAGAGAAGCAGATCTGCTCATGCACGTAGTAGACGTAAGCCATCCAAATTTTGAGGAACAAATTGAGGTCGTAGACAAGACGTTGAGTGAAGTGTGTGGAGCTGCACAGAAGCCTCAAATATTGGTATTTAATAAAATCGATGCCTTCAAGTATACGCCTAAAGATCCTGATGACCTTACTCCGGCTACCAGAGAAAACATGAGTCTTGAAGACTTCAAGAAGACTTGGATGGCCAAGATGAATAATAACTGTGTCTTCATCTCAGCCAAAGACAAGATAAACATAGATCAACTCAAGGAACTTCTCTATGAGAAGGCAAAAGAGATTCACGTGGAAAGGTTTCCTTATAATGATTTCCTTTTCCAGAAGTATGATGAGGACGTAGAGGGTTGAGAGCGGAGGTTTCTTAAAATAGTCGAAAGAAAGTCAAAGAAAGTGTGTGTGGATATGAAAAAAAATGATATAGAGCTTCTTGAGAAGCAAGGATGCATCAGCAACGACTGGAGTCTGGTAACCATCAAAGAAGGTGCCGACCTCAGCCGCATACGCAATGTCTATTTCAACGGGCCGGTTTCTATCGGCAATAATCCTGAAATAATAAATGTTCCAGGTGGAATATCAAATATCCGTATTGGCGACAATGTCAGGATAGTTAATGTTGCAAGGATTGAAAACACTCCTAATGCGGCTTGTGGAGTTGGAATAGACATAGCTGTTCTTGACGAAACAGGAACTCGCCCGGTTAGGATCTATCCGGGTATATCAGCTCAAATAGCCACACTCGCAGCAAGACTGCCTCAATACGCAGAAGGTAAACTACTTCCGCTGATCACTCGCCACATTCTTGATCTTCCGGATATGCTTGAGATTGGGGATAATGCAGAAATCCTAAACTGTGGACCTCTTACAAATATCAAGATATGGCCAGGAGTGAAAATAGATGGTGCCACCCGGCTTCATAATGGGAGCATTGTCAATAACGCGATCGGCGAAAGGGCAAGAAGTGAGAACCAAGAGGCAAGCATTACTTTTGTTGGTCCGGGAGTTGATGCGGAGAACTTTATAATAGAGGATGCAATCGTCACAGGAGGATGTATTCTCAGAAACACATATGTAGGGCAAGGATGCGTGCTCGACAAAGGATTTACATCACATGACTCCCTTTTCTTCGCAAACTGCTCTATGGAAAATGGGGAAGCATGCTCGGTGCTTGCAGGGCCGTTTACAGTAAGCATGCATAAGAGTTCGCTTCTTATAGGATGCCACACAGGATTCATGAATGCCGGGTCTGGCACTAATATGAGCAACCATATGTATAAAATGGGACCGGTACACTGGGGAGTTCTTGAACGAGGTGTGAAGACTTCATCAAACTCTTATATCATGCATGGATCGCGCATAGGAGCATATTCCCTTGTAATGGGAGAGCACAAGAATCATCCCGATTCTTCTGACCTTCCATTCTCTTATCTGTTTGGTGATCCCAATGGGTATACGATAGTGGTGCCGGGAGCGATGCTGAAAAGCTATGGACTTAAACGTGATGAGGAAAAATGGCCTAAACGTGACAGAAGACTCAACAGAGGAATCAAGCTAAACGACCGCATCACCTACAGTATCTTAAATCCGTATACTGTTGATATGATACTGGACGCAATAAGCACTTTTGAAAGACTACTTTCTGTGCCTGAGGATTCAGAAGGTTATATCGGCTATAAGGGGCTCAAGATTAAGAAAAAATCTCTTGAAAAAGGGAAGAAGCTCTATGAACTTGCCCTATGTAAATATATGCAGGATCTTAAAGAGAAAGATTCTGGGAAGAAGATCAAATCTGAGGGTAAGCTTTCAAAACGATGGGTAGATTTATCAGGACAGGTCATAGCAGAATCTAATTTCAATGAAATCATCAACTCCAAAAGTATTCCGGAAATGGAAGCTGCTCTTGACAAAGCGGCAGAGGATTTTGACCATAATGAACAGATATGGATGGCAGATCGAATGAAAGACAGCATCAATTCCGACACAATCTCTGCACTTAGAGCTCATGAATTTGATGATATGATTGAGAAAGACCACAAAAACAGCCTCACCCAAATAGCAAAGGAAAACGATATGCTATCGTTTATTTAAACGAAAAATTATATATAAGAATTTTTACATTGCAAAAGCAGAGTTGCTCACGGGAAGATCTGAAGCAACTCTGCTTTTGCAATCTTCATTCTACGCCAAACAACTATAGTTTCAACAGTTTTAATTCAGAAAGCATATCCGGCACGAGGATACTTGTTGGCAAAGCCCTTGGTGCCAGTAAGCTGATACATTCTTGTATAAGGACGTTCAGAAGTTGAATCATTCCTAACTGAAACTGAACTTGCATGGCTACCAAATGCTGTGGCCCTTTTCCCATATATGCAAGCTGTTCGCTTTTTAACTGACTATATTAATGGAGACACTTATTATAAGATTTCCTATCCGGAACATAATCTTGTCAGGACTAAGGCTCAACTGCAATTGTTGAAAAAAATTGAATTGAGAATGCCGGAAATAATTGACACATTTGAGATTACCGATTGAAGATATTGTCTTTGGAAGAGATTTGAGTGGGGATGTCAACGGTCCCTCCTATGTGACACTCCCCTACTGAGACATTTCGGGTATCGGAGAAACTTACACCAATTTTTGCTTCTCCCACAGAGATATTTTCAAAGACTACATCTGTAATCGGTTTTTGTGACGTGCCTTGAAGTACAAGAGCGGCTTTTGATGCGTGATTACATGTCAATCCATCTACATAAATGTGGCTGATTTCAGAGAAATGATTGTTGTCAAGACCTTCCCCTGCATATTTGCTTGTGATATAGAAAAGATCTTCCACCTCATCAAAACGGCAATTTCTGACGAAGATATTTTCAACAAAACCTCCACGGTCAGGATTGGTCTTCACGTAGATGCCTCTTTTGCAATATCCGGCATAGTCACAATCCTCCATAAAGACATTCCTTACTCCTCCAGACATCTCGCTACCTATTACCACTGCATGCAATCCTTTGAAATGGCAGTTGCGGATGATGATGTTCTCACAGGATCTCCCTGTATTCCATCCATCGTTGTCACGCCCACTCTTGATAGCTATGTTATCGTCGCCATTATTAAAATGAATATCCTCAATTAATACATTTCGAGAACTTTCCGGATCAATACCATCGTTATTGACCAACTTAGCATCATAGCGCAGCGAACGGCATATCACATTCTCGCTTCTTAAAAGATGCACACACCAAAATGGAGAGTTAATTATCTTTACTCCTTCAAGTGTGACACCTGTGCAATCAAAAAACTGAATGAGATGAGGACGAAGCCAATCGCCATCTCCAAAAATGCGTTCTGCTAAAGGAATTTCATTATGATTCATCTCTCGGCTACGCATTTGCGCAGCTTTCTGGTTTGGTTTCCAAGTAGCAAATGTAGACATGGCATTACCATCAATTATCCCTTTCCCAATAATTGCTACATTTTTCAGACCATATCCATAGATCATTGGGGAATAATTATGCAGATAAGTTCCTTCCCAACTTGTATTCACTATCGGATAATGCTTGGAATCAGGAGAGAATTTCAGAACAGCACCTTCTTCAAGTTCGATGCAAACATTGTCGGTTAAAGTCAATGGACCTTCCAAATAATACACTCCGGCAGGAACTGCAATGTACAAACCTCCCTTTTTCTTAACATCTTTCATTGCTTTTTCAAATGCAGGGCGGCAATCATGTATTCCATCCCCCATAGCACCGTATTTTGTTATGTTGATTTTATTAGGAGATATCGAGGCACCTGTAATCTGAGACATGATGCTATCTCTAAGACATACATTATATGTAACAGCTACAGCATTTGCAGAGCTTATTATAACAACTAAAAACAGAAGAATAAGTCTATTGATCATAATCGGTTTAAGTTATTTAGGAACTACTTCAGAGTTATGGGAGTAAAATTAATAATAAAATTTGAAATATACAATTCTTTCTTCTACACATCAATATATCAGCAATAAAATCATCATTTACTACACTCCAAATTATATTTTACTGATAATTCAATATTTTCCTTAATTTATTTTTATATCATTGATAAAAACAGTAACTTTGCAATCAAATAACCTGACACCTATATGAAAAATCGATTATTATCTCTTTTTACAGCTTTGAGTCTCTCGTCTGCTTTCTCCTTATCAATGGCAGACAATAGCAACATTCCGGAAATCAGCTGGGATGCACAGAGCCTTATTATAGATGGCAACAGAGTTACTCCGGTCATGGGGGAGATACACTATAGCCGTCTTCCGGAAAACGAATGGCGTTCCTCTGTCAAGAAAATGAAAAAGGGAGGAGTGACAGTCATAGCCACGTATGTTTTCTGGAACCATATTGAGCAAAACGAAGGTCAATTCAATTGGAGTGGACAGCGGAATCTGCGCAAGTTTCTTGAAATATGCAAGGAAGAAGGACTACCAGTTATCCTGCGAATCGGTCCATTCTGCCATGGAGAAGTAAGAAACGGCGGAATACCAGATTGGATATTCGACAATGGTATTAAATCACGAAGTGAAGATCCTGCATTTCTTGATGCTGTGAAGAAACTCTACCGCCAGATATTCACACAAGTGCAAGGATTGCAGTGGAAAGATGGCGGACCGGTGATGGCATGCCAGTTTGATAACGAATATCGCGGACATGGATCGTATCTTATGACACTGAAAAATATTGCCAAAGAAATTGGTTTTGA
>CAYNEZ010000013.1:0-31579 GCA_964396365.1 uncultured Sangeribacter sp.
TCTTCTTATGACGATTCTTTCTCAGTCTTTTCTTACGCTTGTGCGTAGCCATCTTATGGCCTTTTCTTTTCTTTCCGCTGGGCATAATAATTGATATTTTATGATATGTTTTTAATGAAAATCTTTCGTTTTCAGCTCCTCAAAATGGCTTTTGAAATGCACACTTCGATTTGCGAGTGCAAATATCGTGATTTTTTTTGAATTAATCACTATATCATAGCCAAAAAATACGATTTATGTGCAAAAATAGTGTTATCTTTGCAGAAAATTCGCGAAATATGGCTCCCAAATGGATTTTCTTTGACCTTGACGACACTCTCTTCGACTTCTCTTCCGCTTCTCTTATCTCTCTGATGAGACTATGGGATGAAACCCCTGAGATAAGACGGAGATTTGCAAATATGGATGCGTTTCTCGACAATTATCATGCCAACAACAAGCACATGTGGGAGCTTCATGAGAGCGGACAAATCACAGCCGATTTTCTTAAAGGGGAACGATTTCGTCTGACTATTGCGCCCGAACGCAACGACGATGAAATCCGAAAAATCTCGCGCCAACTTAACGATAGATATCTATGGCATCTTGGAGGCTGCGATGCTCCGGCAAAAGGAGCAAAGGAGCTCCTGCAAGAAATTTCCAAGAAATGCCTTGTCGGGGTCTTGACCAATGGTTTTACCGAAGCGCAATACCGTAAGCTGCACTCTTCAGGACTTGACCGGTATATTCAAAGAATGGTAATCAGCGACGAAATCGGCATCCAAAAACCGGATTCTCGATTATTCCGATATGCAGAGCAAGCTACCGGTGCCCGTCCCGAGTCTACCATTATGATTGGCGACAATCCCGAAAATGATGTCAGAGGAGCTCTCGAAGCAGGATGGGCTGCCGCTTACTATGACTGCAAAGGGAAACCTTTTTCTTATGATTCTGAACGCTACCTTGGCAAGACATCCGAACTCGCAATGCTCCCCTCATTAATTGGAATCTGAGTCAACAAAAGTAAGTCCTGATACACTCTCAAGTCTTCCATACAGTGCATCAGCATCATCAAGACGTATGGAAAGCGTCATGGAGCAAGAATTGTCAAATTGTTGCCTTACAATTTCTGCTCCATATGATTTCACTACTTTCATTACATCGTTCATTGCCATATATGGAAAAGTGAACGAATACAGTTGTTGCCTTACACATTCCTTAATTCCGGAATCTTCAAGGGCAAGGGAAGCAGCCTCCTTATATGCAGCTATCAAGCCAGGGGTGCCTAATTTGATTCCCCCAAAATATCTGACTACACCCACTGCAACATCTGTAAGTCCAAGAGAATTTATCTGGCCAAGAATCGGTTTACCGGCAGTCCCGGATGGCTCTCCATTGTCATTGGCTTGCCATTCCTTTCGTTCCGGACCTATCACATATGCCCAGCAGACATGGCGTGCATCATGATATTCGTTCTGAAGCGCCTTCAATCGGGCCTTGGCATCGTCTGCCGACACGACATGATATGCAAAGGAGAGAAACCGGCTCTTCTTTTCAGTAAACTTTCCGGTTCCCTCCTTTTCAATTGTATAAAAGACGTCAGCCATTATTTCAGCCAAACATATTTACAGCATCCTGTGTAGTCTTAGGATAAAGAAGCATTCCGGAAGCAACTTCAGATGCAACTGCTTCTCCCTTTGACTCCTTAACAATCTCCAATGCCCAAAGGGTGGCACTGGAGGGACCATTGGCAGTGACATATTTCCCTGATACGACAACCTTATCCGGGACATGAATACCCTCTATGACTTTCCCTTCAAAGCTCGGATAGCATGTAAACTTCTCCCCTTTCAATACTCCAAGCTGGCCAAGCACCTCACCGGGGGCTGCACAGATTGCAGCCATGCGTCCTTTCTCAGAAGAGGCCTGATTCTGGATCAGACCCTGAAGCGGGGCAAATTCATAAAGATTGGTTGCCCCGGGGAGTCCACCTGGGAAGATCAGCCATTCTGCGTCTGTGAAGAGTGTGCTGTCATAAAGCACATCTGCTACTACAGTGATGCCATGAGCTCCTTTCACTTGAAGAGAAGCAGTAATAGAAACAGTCTTCACATCCATTCCGGCACGGCGAAGAATGTCTATTACAGAGATAGCTTCTATTTCTTCGAAGCCATCTGCCAAAAATACAAATGATTCCTTCATGATGTTTAATATTTTAAATGCCAAGACTCTTGGTGACATAAAAGACACCAAGAGCCATTTATTATTACTATCTATTTTCTATGATTTTCAGCAATCTAACTGTTGATCATCATAATTGATCATCAGAAAACTCCCTGAGCATGCATTGCCTTGGCAACCTTGAGGAAACCAGCTGTGTTGGCACCCTTCACATAGTTGACATAGCCATCTTCGGTCTTGCCATATTTCACACACTGCTCGTGAATATCTTTCATGATTTCCTGAAGCTTCTGATCTACTTCTTCTGCAGTCCACTTCATCTTCTGAGCATTCTGAGCCATCTCAAGACCAGAAACAGAAACGCCTCCGGCATTTGCTGCCTTACCCGGAGCATAGAGGATCTTTGCCTTGAGGAATTCTGCAACTGCCTCTCGGGTTGAGGGCATGTTAGCACCTTCACTCACAGCAAATGTTCCACCCTCTACAAGAGCCTTAGCTTCTTCGCCATTGATTTCGTTCTGGGTTGCAGAAGGCATTGCGATGTCATATTTCATAAGTGTCCAAGGACGCTTGCCACTATAATAAGGAAGATTTTCATTGGCTGCATATTCGCTGCAACGGCCACGGAAATAAATCTTGTGCTCAAAAAGACGTTCAAATTGCTCTTGTGTCATTCCTTCAGGAAAAAGGACTGTGCCTTCGCTATCGCTCATTGACATGACCTTAGCTCCAAGTTTAAGAAGCTTTTCCGCTGTATAGATGGCCACGTTGCCCGATCCGGAGATAGCCACCGTCTTATCCTTGATATCAATACCTTTTGTGGCAAGCATATTCAGAAGGAAATATACATTACCATATCCTGTAGCTTCCGGACGCATCAGTGAGCCACCGAAATCAAGACCCTTACCGGTGAATGTACCGGTGAATTCACGTTGCATCTTCTTGTACCAGCCGAACATATAGCCAACTTCACGGCCACCTACACCTATATCGCCTGCAGGTACGTCGGTGTCGGCTCCGATGTGGCGAGAAAGCTCCTGCATGAAAGCCTGGCAAAAACGCATCACCTCCATATCGCTCTTTCCACGTGGAGAAAAGTCACTGCCACCTTTTGCGCCACCCATAGCAAGAGTGGTGAGGGAATTCTTGAAGGTCTGCTCGAAAGCAAGGAACTTGAGGATTGAGAGATTTACAGAGGAGTGGAAACGGATGCCTCCCTTATAAGGGCCAATGGCATTGTTATGCTGTACGCGATAACCCATATTAGTGCGAACCTTGCCTTTGTCATCGATCCAGGATACGCGGAAGCTATAGATTCTGTCGGGAATACAAAGGCGCTCAATGAGGTTGACATTCTCAAAAGCAGGATATTCGTTGTATACATCCTCGATTGACTCGATCACTTCTTCTACAGCCTGAAGATATTCCGGTTCGTTGGGAAATCTTCTCTGCATCTCTGCAAGAAACTCTTGTGCTTTCATCTTTTTACCATTTTGTTGTTATTGTTAAGATAGAGTAGCAATATTTCAAACGACCTCCATCTCTTTTCTTTTTCGACTGCAAAGTTAGCAAAAATTTTTCACAGTAACAAACTTTATATCATTTTTCTTTATTTTTAGCTATTATCCACGTAATCATTCTCATTCAACCCATATTTTTGCACGCCTTGGCAATTACCTGATTTTTTTAGCTTCTCCTTAGGCAAAATGTCAAAAAAAATCATTAATTTTGTTGTCTAAAATAAAAATCCAATGGAAAAATCAGTAGAAAAAAAATCTATTCACACGGGAATAATACAATTTTTGGTGTTGATACTTATATCTTTCTCAAATAGTGGATGTATCAACACTAAAACTTGGCAGAAAAATGAAGGAATGATATGGAATACGGTATGGCATGTGACTTACCACGGGGACGCAAGTGCTCTTGCTATTGCAATTGATTCCTTGAGGTCTGTGGAAAATAGTCTTTCCATTTTTGATGACAATTCGCTTATTTCATATATCAACAAAAATGATTGTGGCCCTGTCGACCACCATATCACTAATGTCTATGAAATGTCGAAAAAAGTCAACAAAGCAAGCAATGGACTTTTTGACCCTACTATATCCCCTCTCATTGAAGCTTGGGGATTTGGAGAAAACCATGTGCCGACAGCCGACACAACATTGGTGAAATCATTGCTCCCTTCTGTTGGGATAGAGATGACTCGGATTGAGAATGGAATTCTATATAAATCCACACCTCAGATGGCATTCAACTTTTCTGCTGTAGCTAAGGGATATGGTGTAGACGTAGCAGCACAGACACTTATGGACAACGGATGCAGCGACCTTATGTTTGAAATAGGCGGAGAGATTGTCTGCCGTGGGCATAATCCTGAAGGGAAAAGATGGAGAATCCTCATCGAGACACCCGACGAAGAGTATCTTAAGGAAGTTTTTAAAAATGAGAAAAAACCGACTTTTCCCGATCGTCTGATCGTTGAGCTGAATGATGAAGCGCTTGCAACCTCAGGCAACTACCGCAACTTCCATACAGAATCAGGACGTACATTTGGGCATACGATCTCCGCAAAGACCGGATTTCCTGTTAAGACTGATATACTAAGTGCTTCAGTAATCGCACCCACGTGTATGGAAGCCGATGCGCTTGCCACAGCCTGCATGCTGATGGGTTCGGCCGACGCTATGGCCATGCTTCTCGAAAAGGGACTCGCAGGTGCTTTTATCCTCTACTCAGGCGACATTATGATCAACGACAAGATGAAAGAGCATATCGCTAAATAACTATTCTTCCTATTGATGCAGTAATTATAATCTGTCAATCTTATTTGCGCATCAAAGTCACATAACGTCCATCTGCCAATCTTCCGGTTAGTGAGGTGCCATTTAGATTCAAGCGGAATGTATCAGGCTTTTCTGTTTCTGGAGATATGATTACCATATTACCTTCGACTATATATGGGAATTTACCCTTAACATTAAATTTCTTTAAATTAGATTTCTGCATCTTTCTCTCCATCCAACCTATCCCGTCCTTTTTTGCTCCTTTTTCATCAAAATGAGCCATTGATTGATACTCTAATACTTTGGAAGAAATAAACTTTATTGTCATTTCTATTGAAATATTATTCATCAAAACATTAATCTTATCTCTTGCCTTTTCAATTTGATCATCTATCTGATCTGTCTCTTCCTGAGTAAGATCTCGACCGAGCGCATTCTTAGCACTATTTACCACATCTTCTCTGTTATCATTAATTCTAACAGAACCATCTGGAGCATTTTTTAAAATATTCGAATTTGAAAATACCTGCTTTTTCAAATCAAATTGTGCTTGGGCATCAAAACACATTATGCTCATTATCGCAAATAATGAAATAAAGAGTAAAATTCGTTTCATATCTATAATTTTCTTATCAGATCATTTATTACTTACGCAAATTAATTTATCAGAGTTTGGGATGCGGCACAAACCAACCGATGGCGACTCCATAGTTCCACCCATGGAGTGCCGTGCAGTAGGAAACTGACATTGAGACTGATGCAAATGGAAGGCTTGTCACAAGACTCGCACGTGCCAAGACCTCTGTTTTGCTAAATGGAGTTTTCCAAGCTGATGATTCACGGAACTTGGTGTATGCAAAGGCTTCTCCTCGAAGTTGAACACGCTGGAATAGTGTCCACACTGGAATAGCGCCGAATGCCATAAAATCATCGCTGCGAAGACCCGGAATATAACAATATTCCATTGATTCCAAGGGCATAAATTCATGTGAAGTCATCAAGTCTGCCTTGCGGTCGTCAAATCTCTTACCCACTGATATGCCCCCTTGCGCGAGAACACCAAGATTGAAGTTACGATGCAGTGAATAATAATTATTCCAAAGCATATCAAGTTTTCCACGCCATACATCCTGAGCCGGACTATTTTCAGTCTTTGAAAGAGTGTTGGTCATTTTCATTCCGCTCAATGAGATATGGGTCTTGCGTCCGCTGATAGGGAATGTTCGTTCACCCAAAGTGTTATATTCGTATTCCAAAGAAAGTTTTCCGGTGTTGACCTTGTATTGCTGACCATAGGCAGCGATAGCTCGGAAAAGTGCAGATTGTCCATGTCCAACTTCATATCCGGCTTTCACAAAATTCATTTGAGATGTAAATGATTCAATGTCGTGAGTACTGAAGAAGAACGGAAGCGTATTGTAATATTTCTTTTTCGATGCGATACCTTCAAGGAATAGATAAGAGGGATTGTAGGAATTAAGCCGAATACGTCCTTTTAATTGTATTGCCATATAAGATTGGCCACCCCATACCGACAGCAATGCATCGAGAGAATTTTTCTTTAGACTATGATAGCCTAAGCCTGCATAAATGAAACTGCCTACTCCGGTAGAAAGCCAACCTCCCGCAGAAGCTCTCCATGGCTGTTTTAAGGTGGCTTTCAAGACGAGATCATTACCATTCATCTCCGGCACAATCTCCTCTACATCCCCCTGCGAAACAACGCTATAGTAAGCATCTTCTACATCATCCATTGTGATAACCCCGGTGCGACGCTCTCTGCTTGTGAATACAGACTTAAGATAATCGCTCTTCTTGCCGGTAATTCCCGGTGTGGAAACTGTCTCGAAAGTCACTTCCGGAACTTTCGCCGCAAACTTTGCCCTACGTTCATTGACTTCTGAAAGTGGACGACGTGCCTTCAACCTTGATTTGATGGAGTCAACCCATTGAAGACCGGTCTGATAACCGATATTATAAATCTCCTGTGCATCATCAAACGACAAGACATTGAATTGCGTCACCGGAACCTGAATTTTGATTCCTAACTCCGGGTCGAGAGAATAATCGTTGTTCTGAATGATTAGATCCTCAAGTTCAGAATACATATTGTTGACACTTGGTTTTCCATCCGGTTTTGACACAGAGACGCCTATAATGAAGTCCGGATGAAAATCTTCACGCATCACGTCGACAGGAAAATTATCATATATACCTCCGTCGAATGCCAGTATACTATCTACCATTATGGAGCGGTAGACAAGAGGGAATGACATTGAACCTCGCACCGACTGGCCAAGTGATCCTTTGCGGCACACTACCTTATGCTTTTTATACACATCCGAGAATACACAACGGAAGGGGACAAAAAGCTTGTTGAAATCTCCTTCACACGCTTTGGTATATGGAGTAAAGAGTTTCAAGAATTCCATATTCATCGGAGTAGGATTGATCAGACTCTTTGGAAGCACCTGAGATGCGATGTTGTTTCCTTCTCTTCCGAAACTGATCTTGCCCCATTCCGGAGTCGGCTCCGGCATACTGACAAGCGACAATCTCTCGCGCGGCACTACCCCCATACTCCACATTAGAAACTCAGGAGACGTCATCATATTGAGCATCGAATCCGGAGTCCAACCACAACTGTAAAGAGATCCTACAATCGAACCCATTGAGGTTCCTGCCACATAATCAATCGGAATATCATTGTCTTCCAACGCCTTGATAACTCCTACATGTGCAACGCCTTTGGCGCCGCCTCCGCTCAATACGAGACCGACCTTGTCGGCTGCCTGCATCATAGCAGTAGCCAACAAGGTCGCCAATATGACTAAGGTTCTGTGTTTCATAATAATAGTATAAATGGATTTTCGTGATTATATTTTTTTAACAAATAAACATCCATTTCGGTTTACACGTAATCCCAAAAGAAAATGAGATCCCATGGAAAGCCATGAGATCTCACTTGAATTTTTATAAGAAAGATTAGGAGAGCATACTTATCTTCTGCTGTATCTGCTCGATATCCTGCTCAATGAGCTTGATTTTTCTTTCAAGATCTTTCAGCATTGAATTGCCTGCACTCGATTTGATGTTGAAAAATCCCATATTGTTCTGGTATGTCTTCAATTCACTGCGTTTTGCCTCAAGCTGACGCTGGAGTGCATCTTTCTCTCTCTTCACCTTTGAAGAATCATCCTTGATATCTTCCATCTTCTGTTCGAAACGACGCATTCTGTTGCGGTTTTCACGAGCATCGAACGAGTTGTAGATCTTATCGCAAATCTCGCGATATTCAGTTCGTAGCTGATCCTTCACCTTAAACGGTACATGGCCGATGGAGTTCCATTTCTCTTGAAGTTCTCTCACCACTGGAAGAATCTCTCGTCTATCCAATTCGAGGTCGATGGCATTGAGCTGCGCAATAACCTCTCGTTTTGCTTCAAGATTGGCATTTTCTTCTTTGCGACGGTCACCATTCTCTGCCTTGCGACGGTCAAAGACAGCATTGCAAGCGGTAGTAAATCGAGTCCATACCTCATCGGAATGTTTGCGTCCGGCACTTCCGATTGTCTTCCATTCATCGCGGAGTTTCTGGACAGTCTCGATTGCCACACCTATTTTTTCTTCATTAGCAAGAGCCTCAGCTTTTTCGCAGAGTTCTATCTTCTTGCGAAGGTTCTCATTATATTCATCCTTCACTTTATGGAAGTAATCTGCCTTAGCCTTGAAGAATATGTCACAGGCATTACGGAATCTGTTATACAAAGCTGCATTATTCTTTCTTGATGCAAACCCGGTTTCTTTCCAGCTTGATTGTAAGTCAATCACTTTCTTGGTGGCTTCATCCCATGCATTGAAAGATTCAGGCATCCCTGCCACAATATTTTCAACTTCTTCGCAGAGTTTCAGCTTTGCTTCTTCATTCGCTGCCTCATTGGCTTTACGTCCTTCAAAATATTCCTGATGACGCTTTCTGACTACTGAAGAAGCCTCTCTGAATTCTTCCCAAAGTGGTTCGCGATATTCTTTGGCTACCGGACCCGTCTCCCTCCACTCATTGTGAAGTATCATAAGCTTGTTTATGGCATCTACCACATCCGGATTGTCAGCCAAAGCCTTGGCTTGGTCTACAAGTTGACGCTTTGCCTCAAGATTTTTCCTAAAATCAAGGTCTCGCAACTCCTTGTTCATCTTCAGCTGGTCATAGAATAACTCCACTGATGTCTGGAATTCCTTCCATAGTCCAGTGACAGCAGTCTCGGGCAGATCTGCCTTTTCCTTAAACTTCTTCTGCAGTTCCTGAAATTTTTGGAAATTGATATTGACGTTGTCAATGTCTGCGGCAATCTCCTTTATGCTATTGAGTATAGCTTGTTTTTCTTCAAGATTTGCCTCTCTTGCCTTCTGGTCGGCCTCGAGCCAAGCCGCACGAATGTCACGGAATCGAGCAAAAAGATCGCGGACCTCATTTTCCCCTTCATCTGGATCTGACACAAACTCTTCAGGCTTTCCGCCTTCCGCTATGAATTTCTCCAATTCTGCAAGGGTCTCTTTGTTCCTAAGTGCAAAATATGCTCCTTTGATAGCCTGAGCCTCGTGATGCTCAGTAGCCCTCTCCTCCTCTACTATCAGTCGCAGGGCTTCTATCAGTTCACTTTTTGACATTTCTGAAAAGCGTGGTTTGCGCTCTTCGGCTTCTAACTCAGGAGTCTCAACGTCGATAGGCGTTACTCCGTTGGTGGGTTCAGGAAGTTCCACTTCTGAAACATTCTTTACTTCGTCAGTCATGGCATGATGAGGTTATATTGTTTATTCTTCTACTTTTATTGATAAGATTCGGATATCTTCTAATGGACGGTCGCGGCCATCGGTCTCAACCTTCTGGATTTTTTCCACTACATCCATTCCTTCGAGGACTTCTCCGAACACTGTATATTGTCCATCAAGATGAGGCGTGCCTCCGACAGTAGTGTAGTCACGCACCTGCTCTTCAGTCATCGTCACAGGCTTGACATTTGCTTCAGTCTCTTTGATCAGCTCCTGACGGAGATTCTCAAGCCCCACAGTGTCTTTAGCCAAACGAAGCTGCTTGATGGTGTCCATATGTTGGCGTTGCAGATTCATGAAATATGATTGCAATTGCTTTTGCACTGACATTTCCTCCATTTTTGAAAGTTGCTGGGGAATGAACTTCTTACCGGTGACAATATAAAATTGGCTTCCGGAACTTTTACGCTCCGGATTCATCTCGTCGCCGGTGCGAGCGGCAGCAAGTGCTCCATATTTGTGATAATGCTTAGGATAAACTATCTCTGCCGGAATAGTATATCCCGGGCCTCCTGAGCCCAGGGTGGCACCGGCAGGAGCTTCCTTAGATTCAGGATCGCCAGTCTGCACCATAAAATCATTTATAACTCGGTGGAAAAGCACTCCATCATAATACCCCTCCTTCGCAAGCTTCAGGAAATTGTCTCTGTGAAGTGGAGTGTCGTCATATAGACGAATCTTGATATTGCCGGCAGTAGTGGCTACGTCAAGTGTTGGGCCTGCCGGAATCTCGGTTTGGGATGCAACTGCATTCATTTCCTTGTTTTGTGGTTCTTGCCCCACAGGGGTGCTGTTTCCTGTGGCAAATGCAGCTGTCGCTATCAATGCCACTGCTCCCAATGAGGCTATGGATATAATTGTCTTTCTTTTCATTAATGTCTCTTTTAGTCGTTAGATACCCTCTCCGGGATATATCCTTTTATATACCCTTCTGAAAGTATCGTCAGAAGCCTTTAACTCTTCGGCTCGCTCTTTATAATCAGATCCCCATATTGCCTGAAGAAGCGAACCGATATATCTTCGCTCCCTGTCTTTTTCTATGGCTCCCTCTACCAGTGGAGAAATCCAAGAAGCAAATTTCTCGCGGTCTACAGCACAAAGGAATCTTGCTGTAGAGGCAAGGAACTGACCGGATATGTCCGCCCTGCGAAGATTATCGACAAGTTCGGGCATAGAATCAATGCATGTCTCCACATTATTGACTATATAATCATATGTAGCCATCCCATCAGTATCCCCACTCAGACTTTTCAATGTTTCACTCATATTTCTTCTGATTTATCCTATGATTTAAGCCACTTGACTTTAGTCACAAGGAATATCAAAGCGCAAATTTACACAAAATAATCGAAATAAACGGGTTTTCTTCAAAAAAAATTATTTTTCTAACCAAATTCGTTTGAATTATGTTTTACTTTTATAAGATTTTCTCTAAAAATCTCTGTAAAGTGAACAATTCAAAAGATAAAATAATTGTAATAGGACGTCAATACGGTGGGACAGGCCGAAAGACCGGCCGTGCTATTGCCGAAGCCCTTGGTCTCCCCTATTTCGATAAGGAGATTATCAACAAGGTTTCGGCAAGCTACGGGTATGACCCGGATATCCTGCACCGTGCTGATGAGAAAAAGCCTTCTCCATTTCGAAGCATGCTCCTCGGGAAATACGGCGTGATGGATATGTATGCCACGTCCCCTCTCAGCAGGGAGGCTTTATATGAGGCGCAGACAAATGTGATACGCCAGATTTGCAACGAGGGCAGTTGCGTGATAGTGGGTCGGACCGCTGACTACATTATGAGGGAACACCCGGGTCTGGTAAGCATTTTCATCCATGCCCCTAAGGAGTGGAGAGCACAAAACCTCATGAAGAGAGGAGAGGCTTCCTCCTTGCAAGAGGCTCTTATCAAGATTAAGAAAGCCGATAGCGACAGGGAAGGTTACTATAACTATTTCACAGGCAGAAAATGGGGAACAGCTGACAATTATCATCTGACTCTCGACGCGTCGCTCCTTTCGCCTGAAGAAATGGTGGATATAATCACCAGCTATGTCGGAATTCGTAAAAATACAAAAACGTAAAGACACAAAACGATATTTGTGCAGAAGGGAGGTCTGTCGCTTCATGCCGGGCGCATGAAGAGGAAAGTCCGGGCAACACAGAGCACCATACTTGGCAACGTCAAGCCGGCGGCAACGTCGGGGTAATGTGACAGAAAACTACCGCCTGCAGGATCTTAGATCCTCAGGTAAGGGTGAAAAGGTGGAGTAAGAGCCCACCGGATACCGTGGTGACACGGTATGCCGCACATCCTATGGGTTGCAAGGCCAAATACACCGGCAGCTAAGGGCTGCTCGTCCATTGCCGGGGGGTAGGCTGCTCGGCACTTCGGTGCCGGAGCCGTCTGGCGACAGACGGTCAAGATAAATGACAGACAGGATTTTTCCTTTCATGGGATTATCCTACATAACCCGGCTTACATCCTCTCTGCACTCTTTCTACGGGGCGGCATTTCGTCCGCCCCGTTTTACTTTTTAATACCATTTTTTGCAATGAGTGAAGAAAGTACTAACAAACAAAACGGGAAACGTCCCGGATTTATCGACCGAACTATAGAAAAGATAGAACGATTGGTCAATTATTGCGTCTCGGGTGTATGGTCGGATAATAGAAAGACCATGAAGGTGCGTCTGATCAAGACTGTCAATCTTACAGTACAAGCATTTCTAAACAGAGACCTACAGATAAAGTCTATGGCTATCACTTATCAAACGGTGTTTGCCATGGTGCCTGCCCTTGCGCTATTGCTTGCCATAAGTAAAGGATTCGGGTTTCAAGAAATTGTGGAGAAAGAGCTATACACTTATTTCCCTTCGCAAAGCAAAGCCCTCGGGGCAGCCCTTGGATTCGTTGATTCTTATCTTGCGGAGGCTTCCTCTGGTGTCTTGGTTGGAGTTGGACTCGTGGTATTGCTTTGGACTCTTATATCACTGCTCAGCAATATTGAAGATGCTTTCAACAACATATGGGATATCAAGACAGGAAGAAACACAATCCAGAAAATCAAGGATTATATTGCCATATTCCTTCTGATTCCTATTCTTATGATATTAAGCTCCGGCATATCTTTATTTATGTCTTCCACTGTTTTAGCCGCCGTGCCTTTCGCCTTTATGACACCTATGGTCAATGCCATAATGGAACTGATTCCCTTGTTGCTGACTTGGGGGGCTTTCACACTCTGTTTCTGGCTGATTCCTAACACAAAAGTGGAATTCAAGTTTGCTGCTATATCCGGGGCTTTCTGCGCCCTGACATTCGATCTGCTTCAGCTGCTTTTCCTCAACGGACAGATATACGTCTCCAAATACAATGCCATCTATGGCTCGTTCGCCTTTTTCCCGTTGATGCTTGTCTGGCTTCAGTTAAGTTGGCTTCTGCTTCTTTCCGGCTGCGGCCTGACATATTCACTCCAGAACGTTTTCTCTTATAATTTCTTTGGAAATCTTACAACTGTTGCCGAGGGATACTACAGGAAGGTTCTTCTTGTTGTGACTGCCGTAGTCTACCGTCGTTTCCATCTGGGTCTTCCGGCGCCTACACGCAATAACCTTTCGATGACATACGGACTTCCTATTAGGATGGTGAGCAGCATAGCCGACAGATTGCAACTTGCAGGATTAATCCAACTCAACGAGAGCCAGGGGGGCAAAGATGATCCCGGCATGATACCTACCACAGATACCGACCGCATTCTCGTGAAGGATGTCGTGACAAGAGTAGAATCTGCCGGAATGAAAGATTTCATTCCTGAATTTAACACCACCTATAAGAAAGCTCTCACTGAACTTAACGACATCTCGGAGCGTATGTATGAGGCTGCTGGGGATATGCTCATCCGTGACCTTGACATTTTCGTGGATATTGACAATCCTTCAAATTCAGCCCCAACATCAAAAAGCAATGTTCAATCATAGCAATTTATATGTTTTACAACACTTTTGACAATTTTTTTTACACAATATTTTGTGGGTCTACATATTTTGATTAAATTTGCAACTATTGATATAAAAGAATAACTACAAATATGAGTTACCTGAAATTTGACAAAAACCTTATGATAAATCTGGAGCAGAGTCTTCCGAAAGAAATGCTCCGCACCAACAAATCAGGGGCTTACCATTGCACTACCATCGTGGGTTGCAACACCCGCAAGCAGCATGGTCTTTTGGTAATTCCAATCCCGGAGATGGACGACAAGGCCCACGTGCTCCTGTCAAGCCTCGACGAGACTGTAATCCAACATGGAGCTCCATTTAATCTTGGCCTTCATCAATACGGCCCGGACGTGTTTTCACCCAACGGACATAAGTATATCAGAATGTTCGACTGCGAGACCGTTCCTACCATGACATATCGTGTAGGTGGCGTGATCCTCACAAAGCAGAAAACTTTCATCAGCAATGAAAACCGCATTCTGATCAAGTATACACTTGTCGATGCTCATTCTGATACTACTCTTCAGTTCCGTCCGATGCTTGCCTTCCGCAATGCCAACGACCTTGTGGTAGAGAACACAGCTATCAATAAAGAGATAAAGGATGTTAAAGACGGCATATCCACTTGCCTGTATTCAGGATATCCTGATCTCGTGATGCAATTCAATAAACCCGTAAAATGGGTCAACGACGGCCACTGGTACAAAGGTATCGAATATTACAAGGACCGCGACCGTGGCATACCGTATAAGGAAGACCTGTGGGTACCCGGCTATTTTGAGCTCCCTATCAAGAAGGGAGAAAGCATCATCTTCAGCGCAGGAACTTCTGAAATTGATCCATCCGATCTGGAGACCCTTTATGAAAACGAGATCAAATCCCGTACTCCACGCACGAGCTTCTACAATTGCTTGAAGAACTCAGCTAAACAGTTCTATCTTAAAAACAAGACCGGTATGTATATCATGGCCGGATTCCCTTGGTATAATGTCCGTGCTCGCGACGAACTCATGGCCCTTCCGGGATGTACTTTAGCCATTGACCACAAGGACGACTATATCCAGATAATGGCTACTTTCCTCAAGGCTTTGAATAAATACATCGAGACAGGAGAGAAAGATCGCACTATTCATGAGATTGATCTGCCCGATATTCCACTTTGGGCTATTTGGGCAATTCAGCAATATCGTCGCACTACCGACACCCGTACTTGCCGCGAGCTTTACGGAGAAACCGTAAAGAAACTTGTTGATGACATTCGCAATGAGCGCATCAAGAATCTTCACCTCAACCCCAATGGTCTTCTCACAAGCAATGGCACTGACACCCCTGTCACATGGCTTTCAGCTTCGATTAATGGTCGTCCGATTATCCCCCGCACCGGCTATATCGTTGAGTTCAACGCCCTTTGGTACAATGCCCTGCGTTTCCTTATCTCCCTTTATGATGGAGAAGAAGGAATGGAGGAATATATTGAAGACCTGACTGCGCTTTCAGAAAAGGTTAAGACAAGCTTCATTGAAACATTCCTTAACGACTACGGTTACCTCTATGACTATGTCAACGGATCATACGCAGATGTTGAGGTTCGTCCGAATATGGTGATTGCCATAGGACTTGAATACTCCCCTCTCGACCGTCGTCAGCGTAGAAAGATACTTGATTTTGCCACCAGAGAACTTCTCACACCGAAGGGACTCCGTTCTTTGAGCCCCAAAAGCTATGCCTACCATCCCAACTATGTCGGTGGTCCGATTGAACGTGAGTATGCAGTTCATCAAGGACCGGTACGCCCATGGTTGTTCGGTTTCTATGCCGATGCATATATTAAGGTGTTTGGTATAAGTGGTCTCGGATTCATCGAGAGAAAGCTGATCGGTTATGAAGACGACATGTCGGAAAACTGCATTGGATCTCTCAGTGAGATGTATGACGGCAATCCTCCATTCGCCGGGCGTGGTGCAGTTTCCACTGCAAAGAACGTGGGAGAGATACTGCGCACCATCAAGAACGTGAAAGAACTCAACAAATTACAGAACTACGATAATTAACAAGATATGAAGGCACTAATGTTCGGGTGGGAATTCCCCCCGCATATCCTTGGTGGTCTTGGCACTGCATCTTATGGCCTCACCAAGGGAATGCATGCCTGTGGCGACATGGACATCACTTTCGTGATTCCTAAACCCTGGGGCGACGAGGAAAAAGGCTTCGCCACAATTATTGGCGCCAACTGCACGCCGGTAGCTTGGCGCGATGTAAGCTGGGACTATGTGGAGAGCAGAATCGGCAAGGTCATGAACCCTCAATTATACTATGATCTGCGCGATCATATTTACGCCGATTTCAACTATATGAAGCTCAATGATCTCGGATGTATTGAATTTTCAGGCCGTTATCCCGACAATCTTATTGAGGAAATCAACAATTATTCAATCGTAGCAGGCGTCATAGCCCGAACTGTTGAATGTGATATTATCCATGCCCACGACTGGCTTACTTATCCTGCCGGAATTCATGCGAAGAATGTCACTGGCAAACCACTCGTGATCCACGTGCATGCCACCGACTATGACCGCTCCAGAGGTAATGTCAATCCTACTGTCTTTGCTATAGAAAAAGATGGTATGGAGAATGCTGATCATATCATGTGCGTGTCAGAACTCACACGGCGCACTGTAATTGAAAAATATGGCATCAATCCTGCCAAAGTGTCTACTGTCCACAATGCTGTGATTCCTCTCGACCAGGAATATCTTGATATCAAGCGCCGCACTGAGGGTGAGAAAGTCGTGACTTTCCTCGGACGCATCACAATGCAGAAAGGTCCTGAATACTTCGTGGAGGCTGCTGTAAAGGTGCTTCAGAAAGATAAGAACGTGCGCTTTGTGATGGCTGGAAGCGGAGATATGATGGACGCCATGATTAAGCTTGTCGCTAAACGTGGGATTGCCGATCGTTTCCATTTCACAGGTTTCCTTCGCGGAAAAGAAGTGTATGAGATGCTCCGTGATTCCGATGTCTACATCATGCCTTCCGTGTCTGAGCCTTTCGGTATTTCACCGCTTGAGGCAATGGAAATGGGAGTGCCGAGCATCATTTCCAAGCAGTCAGGATGCGCTGAGATCCTCACTAATGTCATAAAGACCGACTACTGGGATATCGACGCTATGGCAGATGCTATTCATAGTATACTCCACTATCCTGCCATGTATCATACCCTCCGCGACAAAGGAATTGAGGAAATTCATGGAATTACTTGGGAGAAAGTAGGAAAGAAAGTCATCGGCATCTATAAAGATGTCATCGCATCCAGAAATCATTAATATAAATCAGCAAACATAAAAAGTTATGAAAAACGTTTGTTTTTATCTCAACATACATCAGCCTTATCGCCTAAAAAGATATCGTTTCTTCGATATAGGCAACGACCACTACTATTATGATGACTTCGCTAATGAAGACATCATAAGCAATCTTGCAGAGAGAAGCTACATCCCAATGTGCCGCACTCTTCTCGAAATGGCTGACGAATATGGCCAGGATTTCAAGTGTGCAATTTCTATTTCCGGAACTGCCATCGAGCAGCTCCAGCAGTCCGAACCGGAAGTGATCGAATTGCTCCGTAAACTTGCTGACAAAGGTTGCGTTGAATTCCTTGGTGGCACATTCGCACATTCTCTTGCTTCTCTTGAAGACCCTGAAGAATTCTTGCGTCAGGCAAAGGTGGAGCAACAAGTCATCAAGATGGTATTTGGCCAGACTCCAAAAGTGTTTGCCAACACTGAATTGATTTTTGATGATGATATTGCGGCTCTCATCCAGACCATGGGATTCAAGGCTGCTATCGTGCCGGGTGCAAAACATATTCTCGGCTGGAAGAGTCCTGACTATGTCTATACGTCAGCGGTTGCCCCAAAACTCAAGATGCTTTTCACCAACGACAAGCTTGCTGCCGACATTTCTCACAACTTCAATAATTCTGACTGGGCTGAATATCCTCTCACAGCCGACAAATATGTCAACTGGATTGCTGACCTTCCTGAAGAGGAACAGATCGTAAATATCTTCCTCAGCATGGATACTTTCGGTGGATTCATTCCTGCAAGTGCCGGAATCTTCGACTTCTTGAAGGCGCTTCCACGTTTCGGTAAAGAGAAAGGTGTTCGTTTCACATCCCCATCAGAGATTGTCGGCAAACTCAAGGCAGTGGATAGTATCACCATCCCATTCGCCATATCCTATGTAGACGGCACTCGCATCGATGTGTCTGCCTGGAAGGGCAACGACCTACAGAAAGAGGCACTCAACAAACTCTATGGTATTGCAGAACGAGTTTCTATGGTAGAAGACCGCAAGATCCGTCAGGATTGGGAATATCTCCAAGGCAGCGATCACTTCTTCTATATGGCCACCAACAATCAGGCTGACGCTGCATTCAGTCCATACGACAGTCCATTCTCTGCATTCACCAATTATATGAATGTTCTTGCTGATTTTCTCGTTCGTGTTGAGGAGCAGTTCCCGGAGAATGTCGACAATGAAGAGCTCAACTCCCTATTGCTGACCATCCGCAACCAATCTTCCGAAATCGAACAGCTTAATAAGGAAGTGAAAGCCCTGCGCAAGAATATCCTTGAAGCTGAAGACAGCAACTACGCTGCTGTAATCGTGGAAGAACCTGCCAAGGAAAAGGCAACTCCTAAAAAAGAGAAGGCTCCTAAAGCTGAAAAACCGACTGAAGAAAAAGCTCCTAAAAAGAAACCCGGACGCAAACCCTCTAAAAAGGCATAACAAGATTATTAAGTCAAAAATATTTCAATTGTTAAACTATTGTAACACTTCGAACTTTCACAACATATTCATTGTTTTGATTTCAGAAAGTAAGAAAATCGTTTCATGATGTTAGGTTAGTTTAAAATTGAATTATGGAAAAAATCAGATTGCAGTCGCCTGTGAAGGTGGCTGCAATCTTTTTCATATTTATCCAATCTCCCTGACCACACCAATCTCCTTAATCCATCTTATAAAAAAATGAACCCCAAAGGTATTCCAAACGTTTGATTATTGAAATAATTATTATAACCTCGCTGATATCTGATTTTAACTTTTATTGGCACAATATTTGATACCATGAACTACAGAAACAATCGTAAAAACCGTAAAAGAGGTTTTAGACCCTCTTTCAATAATAAAAATATGACTATGAACGATAATAAGGAATATAGAGAAAAAGAGCAAGAGTCTATCGACGACTCTAATCTCGAAGAAAACGCAGTTATCGACGGTGATTATGCCGGCGAATCTGAAGACACACAGGCAGAACAAGAAGTCAACACCTTGGAAAACCAACTTGTAGAACTGCAAGCTCAGGTAGAAAAGGAGAAGAAGGAATATCTTTTCCTTGCCGCAGAGTTTGATAACTACCGCAAACGTACTCTAAAGGAGAAGGCAGAAATCATCAAGAATGGTGGAGAGAACGTCCTTAAAGGGATCCTGCCTATAGTTGATGACTTCGAAAGAGGACTGAAAGCAGCTGAGTCTGACACAGACGCAAAGTCTGTTCTTGAAGGAATGACTTTGATCTACAACAAGCTTGTCAAGTATCTCGAAAGTATGGGTGTGAAGGAAATGAACTCTACTGGAGAAGTATTCAATTCAGACCTTCACGAGGCTATCGCCCAAGTGCCATCTCCTTCCGAAGAAATGAAAGGTAAAGTACTCGACACCGTCCAGAAAGGATATATGCTCAACGATAAAGTGCTCCGTCACGCCAAAGTGGCAGTAGCCCAGTAATCCGACATAAGACATCACCAAAAAGATCCACTATCATGGCAGAAAAAAGAGATTACTACGAGGTGCTGGGCGTCACGAAAAACGCTACAGCCGACGAAATAAAAAAGGCTTATAGGAAAAAAGCCATTCAGTTCCACCCTGACAAATATTCTGATAAGCCGGAATCTGAGCAAAAGGCAGCTGAAGAGAAATTCAAGGAAGCTGCTGAAGCATACGATGTGCTTAGCGACGATAAGAAACGCCAGCTTTATGATACTTACGGACACGATATGGGTCCCAAAGGTTTCGGTGGAGGTGCCGGAGGTGGCTCCTACGGCGGATTCGGCGGATTTGGCGGAGGAGGTTTCTCTATGGAAGATATATTCGCTAACTTTGGAGATATATTTGGAGATGCCTTTGCAGGAGCCGGTTCATATCGTGGATATTCAAGTGGTGGCGGACGTGCGCGTAAACCCGTCAACAAAGGCACTGACCTTCGCATCACTGTCAAAGTCAGCCTTAAAGACATTGCTAACGGAGTCGATAAGAAACTTAAGATTCCAAAATTCGTTGCATGTTCTCACTGTAATGGAACTGGTGCAAAAGATGGCACAGCATTCCATACATGTCAACGTTGCGGCGGCACAGGATATGTCACCCAGATGCGACAGACTTTCCTTGGTGCCCAGCAAGTACAATCAGTTTGTCCTGAATGTAACGGCGAAGGGAAAGTCATTTCTGAAGAGTGTAAGTATTGCCATGGCACCGGAGTCGAAAAGAAAGAGACTATCGTCGAATTCCACATTCCTGCCGGTGTTCAGGACGGACAGACTCTTGTACTCAAAGGCGAAGGAAATGCCCCACGTCATGGTGGCGTAAATGGCGATTTGCTCATTGTCATCCAGGAAGAAAAGAACTCAGAACTTATTCGTGATGACCAGGATCTTATCTACAATCTGATGCTTGATTTCCCGACAGCTGCCCTCGGCGGAAGCGCAGAGATTCCTCTCATCGATGGAAAAGCACGCGTCAAGATCGCTCCGGGCACTCAGCCTGGAAAGGTGCTTCGCCTGCGTGGCAAAGGTCTCCCGGCATTCCAGAACGAGCATGTCCGTGGTGATATCCTTGTCAATGTTATGGTCTACGTACCGGAAAACCTTTCAGATGCTGAGAAGAGTGCTATTGAAAGCCTCAAAGACAGCAGCAATGTAGTCCCCACTGAGTCAACGTCCAAGCGAATATTCTCACGCTTGCGCCATATCTTCAACAAAGAAAACCGAGGAGAATAATTTTTTTTATAAATCATTAAAGTAAAATCAATGCCCCTTCACTTCGAAATGAAGGGGCATTGATTTTTTCTTATCTTAGATCTTAATCTTTTACAATCACTTTCTTACCATTTAGAATATATATTCCTCTGCCTGGATTCATCACCCGGCGCCCTGTAAGGTCAAAATAGACATTCTCTGCATCCTCACTACTCTCTATCCCTGCAACTGCTCCGGGATCATTTGAAGAAGAATTGTAGACAACCGCGTCGAAACTTATGATGCCATCTTCTGACTCCGCTATGTTATTAAGGTCATACGCAAGAGGTTTTTTCGACCAGCTGATGAGTTGTGGTTTTGTATCAAAACCAAAGGAAGTCACTTCCTTCGGGCCCGGGAATGCATCAGCAGCTCTTGTAGATTCAGATTTGACATTGTCTGCCTCTATGAGATCTACATACTGGTGGTTCTTGGTATTGTTCACAGCATTAAGAGCCCATATCTCCTTATTGTAATCCACGTGCCATACAAGCATACCATGCCCCGGAATAAACTCGTCATTCCCCGCCTGTTGCCTATTCTCAAAGAAATAGAATTCATTCTTATCGTCAGTAGGTAGTGCATATGCAACATTTGTAGACGACAAATCCGGAATCTCTATTTTTCCAGCCTCCAAAGGCTTGAAATCAAGCCATCCAAGAGCACATTTTTCATAGGATGAATAGTTTGGAGGAGTTAACCTGTCATTATTATACGGTCCCTGATCCATAACAGACCATTCTCCGGGAGTAAAACCTCCGGTATAAGTGGTGACATAAAGGTCGGGCAATCCCATCACATGGCTAAACTCATGCACAAAAGTGCCGATACCGTCAGGACGCTTATAGCCGCTCGGATATTCACATGTGCACGCATAGTGATCAAGTTTCACACCATCAAATTCATAATTTTCATCCGGACGAGCCAGGGAAATGTCCCAAGAGTGGGGCCACACAGCATTTTTTATATTGCTGTCATGCTCCCCTTTCCCTGCAAAAAAGATAAATACATTGTCGATCACTCCGTCTCCATCCCTGTCATAGGCTGAAAAATCCACCTCGTCATCAAGCTTAAGACATGCATCTATCACCATTTCTTCCGGACGTTTGTCATTGCCATACACGTCATTGCCTCCATAATATTCCCTATTATTAGGCAATTTTACGGGTCCGTATACATCAAATTCAGGCACAAATTGTCCGTTGGAATTAAAAATAAACCAATCTCTGGCTGAGCCTAACGAACCATAGTCTGAAAAGCCTTCTTCGTTGAGCATCCGATTGAAATAGTCATAGTCTCCATATTTGAACTCGATGTCTTCATACTCAACAAGTATCACTAATCCTTTTTGCTCACCCAACACAGGGAAAGAAGTCTCACAACGCCCAAAATTCAAAGGTACCAGTCGACCATCCGAATCCTCATCAAGTTCATCAGAGATTGATGCAGCCTTTTTCATTGCTGATTTAGCATACATCTTTTCAAGACGGAAATTCCTGTTTGAATTCATCATTTCTGCCCAGTTCTCAATTTCTCCTTGAGATTGTATTTGCATAATGGCTCCTTTTGATTCATTTTCTCCGGAAACCCTTATTCCTGAAGCAACCGGAAATCCTTTCGAATCGAAGTTTGCATACTCGAGATATCCATTTTTCGATTCTGTCAAAAGTTTACCGCTTTCGGAATATATCATGTGGCCATGTTCATCGCCAACTATCCTAATATTTATGACACTTCCATCAGGCTGTGTATATGCGACAAAGCCCGGTTTTGCCGGGATTGCCATAGCTGCAGCGAATACGCCGCATGCAAATATCGAAAATAAAATGCGTTTCATCTGCTATTAATATTGCTGTTTTAATAACGTCAGGAGCGCACTTTCTTATGAAACATTCACACTACCATTCATAAGAGACTGTGCCCCCTAATGAATTTAACGTACCGGAGTTATTATTATTGTACCACCAATAGTTGCAAGTCAACAATTGATAGGTCAAACCTATATTCATGGCCCGTTTCCCGTTTTTGCTCACTGGCACTCGAAGTCCAACTGAAGGTCTAAGCATGAAATATTCCGATCCGTTGATATATCCGTTCTCTATTGCAAGATAATTCTTACCTATCAGGAAAGAGCCACCTGCCTTTACGTCAATGAAAAATGAAGCGTTGGTCTGACCTCCTATATTAAAACGGAAATCAGTGAAGATAGGTATCATGGCTCCGCTCGTACGTGTCTGGCGATCATAATTCCAATCATTAAATCGGGAACTTGTCTTCGAATATACTAAATCCACCCCAATACCGGCTCCCATAAAAAACCAACTGTTGTATTGGTAACCCTGGCTGGTGCTGACGCCGACAAAGTCTGCTTGAAGATTCCCGAAACCTCCGGTATAAGTGGCATCCACATATCCCTTGTAGCGTGATCCTCCAATCACAGCCGTCTGAAGCAAATTAGCAGCCTGATTCACGATATTTGTATACTGGGCACTGACGTTGAAAAATCCTGCAAGTGCTGCTATAAGAGTAAGATAGATTTTTTTCATAATTTATCGGATATTGTGTGTTTATAGTTTATAGTGGAATTAAATCTCTATATACCCACAACAAACTCACGCTTATAAAGTTCTACTAAAACTCTTATAGAATTAAGATCTTAGGTTAGTTTTCGGAGAAAATTTCCTCTATCTTTTTCACTGCATGGTGGTAGCTGGCTTTCAGAGCGCCTACGGAAGTGCCGAGGATTTCGGATATTTCCTCATATTTCATCTCGTCGAAATAGCGCATGTTGAAGACGAGACGCTGCTTTTCCGGCAATTTGGCAACGGCTTTGAGCAATTCAGCCTGCAATTCGTCGCCATCAAAATATTCATCCGCCTCTATATTATTGAGAAGATAAGAGTCATCCCCATCCTCCACATTATATTGATTGCGAGTACGCTCCTTATTAAGAAAATTAATCGACTCATTTATGGCAATCTTGAAGAGCCAAGTGGAAAGTTTGGCATCTCCCCTGAAATTCTGAAGGTTATTCCAAGCCTTGAGAAAGACATTCTGCAAGATGTCGTCGGCATCCTCATGGCGTACTACCAATTTACGGATCTGCCAATAGACCGGCTCTCCATATGCGCGCATCAGATTGTCGAAAGCGGAGGAGGCCGTCTTCGGGTCCTGAAGCTGTTCTATCAGCTTCTTCTCATCTATGGGAATTGCACTCTTTGCCATTTGGACGCAAAATTAACATAAAAATTCTGATTTTACAATAGCATTTTTTATTTTTTAACGTTAAACCAACAGCACCCATTCTTGTCACATATTCAGAAGCAAGGCTCCAAACCCTGACTTCTACTTTCATTAATTTATAATTCACACATTTATATCGACATAACTCTACATGAAAACTGAACACAACATACTCGAAAAGGTCGACAGGAAGACCGGATACACGGTTCCCGACAATTATTTCGACAGTGTCAGGAGCAAAATAATGGATAATCTCCCGGAATATAAGGAAAAGAAACCGGAAAAACTCTCTATGTGGCGCAAGGTGCAACCTTATATATATATGGCTGCAATGTTTGCCGGCATCTGGTGCATGATGAAAATGTTCCATATGATGACCTCTACTGACCTGAGCCTCGACAATCCGCCGGAATCTATAGCACTTGCAATGGCTGATGCCGACCACTCAGATTGGTACGCTCCTTCTGACAATGCCGATGTATTAATGATTGAAGACGACATCGTCTCTCATTATTCATCATTCGACGACTTCAAACGCGACTTCAACAGCGCCGACCTCTAAACATTCCAATTTCGTTGACAACGACGAAAACGATGACTAAGACGAAAATCATTTTAAAATCATGAAAAAGTATCTTTTACTACTTCTAATCTCCTTCCTGACCATTCCTTTTGCCGGAGCTCAAGACAAAAAAGACAAAGCAAAGATGATGGAGGAACTGCAGCAATTTAAACTTGACTACCTCGCTAAGGAAATGCAACTTTCCGAAAAGGAAAAGTCTGAATTCGTACCTGTTTATAAGGAATACGACAAGGAACGCCGTCAGGCCGGATCCGAAGCATGGAAGTTTGAAAGGGAACTTAAGAAGAAAAATGATGCTTCAGAGGCTGACTATAAGAAACTTTCCGAACTCCAGCAGAAAGCACGTGCAAAAGACAATGAAATTGTCAAGAAATACGATGCCAAGTTTGAATCAATTCTTTCTGCCAAGCAGATCTACACTATGCACCAGGGGGAGGAAAAATTCTTCGAGAAAATGAAGGAGATGCGCAAGAAACATCACGATGGAAAGCATCCCCATGACAATAAGGATGCAAAACCTGCAGATAAAAAACACAAGGAACGCAAGAACTCCCCTGCCCCCAACGCATATCAAGCCATGCCTATAGATCTTTGATATATCACCCTATGCTCATCTGATATGAATAGAAATATATTTTTATTGCAGGCAGTTGCCAGATTGGCAACTGTCGTGCTTTTAGGAGTAATCCTCTCTTTTGAGTGTCACGCAAAAAAAACAGTTTCTAAAGACATGAACACGCCCGATTTCGCTTTTCCTAAGACTGTGGAAAAGAATGCTGCAGCAGCTCTTGATAAAGCTGTAGCCCATGGTGATTGGCCATCAGCCGTTGAAGCTCTCATACAATCGGTCACTGCCAAGAATATGGTAAGTTATAGCAATGCTGACAATGGTATAGCAAAAATCGACAGTGTAGCGGCTATGGCTCCGGAAGTTTGGCAACCTGCTTTTATGCTATTAAAAGTCGAAATATACAATTCTATCTACAATTCTATCAGATGGAGTGCGGATCGTCGTGAGATTCCAGTCGATTCCATCCCTGCAGACCCTAACGAATGGAGCCGCGATATCTTCGCACTAAAGACCCTTGATATTTGCAAAGCTATCCTCGACTCCCCTATTCCTAATGATCTGCCTTTGAAAGATTGGGGAAAATTTCTCGAAAATACTTCCGACGCTTATGCTCAAGGCATGACTGTCAAGGAATTTATTTGCAATCAATGTTTCAAATATCTTAATGTATTTGCAGATGCTTCTGCCGATATCATTCCATTCTTTTCCAATAAGACTGTAGCCGTGACTCCTACACAGAAATGTGCAGAACTTCGCGACAGTGCCATCGATCGCCTAATAGAGTCTGCTGAATCCGGCAAAAGAATGATGATTCTCGCAAATGCTCTTTCCGAGAAGGCAAACACTCTTTCATATGGCAGTAGAATGACTTATCTTGTTTCTGCTCTTGGCAAGGTCAAAGGTTCGGAGGGGGAACAGCTCATCCTATCCGATATGCGGGATTATGTCTCTGAAGATCCGATCCACGGCACAGCATCTCCATTCCCCTATACTGCAAAGGAGTATATTGAATTGTTGCGTCAATCAGTCACTCATTTTCCAAACGGGATGTATGTCAACAATCTCAAAAACATAATCAACGATCTGACTCGTCCTTTCGCTGAGATAAGGTTCAAATCCCAATACCTGTCATCTGCAGATATCGAAATGGATGTTAAACTTACTAACTGCTCAGAATCTTGGGTGCTGGTCTACGACTATTCTCCCTATGCAGATGCTGAAAGATCACCTAAGACTCGTGACGTCGCAGCTAAATGCTGTCTCGTAAAGGCATCCAAGGTAAGTGCTTCTGGTGAAATACCGTTCTCTGCTGAAACCAAGGTTTCAATCGGCACTCTTCCAAAGGGGAAATATGTGGTGATTCCAAGTGCCACTGCTGACAGTAAAGGTATTTATAACAACATTCTCAACGAGACTTGGAGACAGCCATTCTCCATAAGCGACATAAGTGTGATGACTCTTCAAGGCCCTGATGCTTCATCTCGAGTGTTTGTAGTGGATGGACACAATGGAAAGCCAATAGAAGGAGCAACCGTGAAAGTCTTTACAAAAAAGAACTACTCATCTCCTCGTACATTACTGAATACTTTGACCACAGACAAAGATGGTTGTGTGACTGTCAAGGCAGAACGTTTCGATATTGAGGCTTATTTCAATGGTTCGAAATGGAATTCTGATTCTCAATATTATAATTCTTCCTTCCGCAACGACACTACAGTGCGCAAATATGCCCAGATCCTGACCGACCGCGCCATCTTCCATCCAGGTGATAGCCTATCGGCTGCCGTGATCGCATACTCTTCCCAGAATTTCAAAAGAAGTCTCTACAAAGAAAAGCAACTGAAAATCGAACTTCGTGATGCCAATTACCAGATTGTGTCAGTCGATTCGTTAGTCACAGATAGCTTCGGACGTATTTCCGTTGATTTCAAAATTCCTGCACAGGGTCTTCTCGGGAACTGGCAACTGATTGCATATGATGACACCAACCATCGAATAGGCAATACATCATTCCAAGTGGCCGACTATGTTGCCCCAACATTCTTCATCACGTCTGACCACTCTGATGAGGATGTCACTCCCGGCGATGTAGTGCGTCTCAAGGGTCAGGTGCTGACATACTCCGGAATGCCCGTTTCAGGTGCTGTTGTGAAATACAATGTGAACTACCAACCCCCTATGAGATGGTATTCATATAGTTCTGCCTCTTTTGATTCTTCTGTCACAGCCGATGCCGAAGGTAACTACGAGATTGAGCTCCCGACTGCCAATCTTAAAGGTTCACAGTTTGAACGAGGTGTTTTCTCCGTAAATATCTCCGCGACATCTCCGGCTGGCGAGACTCAATCAGGTCCCACCGAAAGATTTGCTCTCGGCAAGGAGTTTCATATCCAATCTTCTTTCCCAGATTTGAAGATGGATATTTCCGATAGCATCCCGGATATGATCTATTATGTAAAGGATATGTTAGGAAGAAACGTCAAGAAGGAACTCTCATATAAATTGATAAACAATACATCCAAGGTCACTGTGGCTGAGGGTGACTTCATGTCGCCTCTCCTTAATCTTCCAAAGAAGAATTATCCCTCTGCTCTCTATACTGTCAAGGTATGGCAGAAAGAAGACACATTAGTTCAGGCTGAAACGCCCATTATATTCTGGCGCAAATCTGATAAGACGGCTCCGGAAGGTATCGGACTATGGGTACCCCAATCTAATGTTACTGCGGAAGCAGGTCAGACGGAAGTAAAAGTGACCGTCGGTAGCAGCATTGGCGACTGCTGGATTCCGGCTGTTATGTCTGAAAACGGTAAAATTATGTGGGTGAAATGGCTGCATGTTGAAAAAGATAATCTTTTAGTTCCCTTGCAGGCTCCCTTAGGGGAACAAAACTACATGCTGAATCTCACACATCTCTCAGATCTGAAACTCGAGATGGCTAATGTATCCATTTACCCGGCGTCTGCTAATGACAAATTGAGTGTGGCGACTGAGACATTCCGAAATAAGATTTCAGCAGGCGACAAAGAGAAATGGTCGTTCAGATTCTATCGTCCTTCCGGCAAAGTTTCGGATATCCCCGCTATGGCTGTGATGACTGACGCCGCATTGAATGCTCTGACTCCCTTCAATTGGAATTTCAATCCAAGCAGCCCAGGATATTCTTCTTTCTATCGGATGCGTGGAGACTTCAATAATATTCTGAATTACAATTATTCTCTTAAAGATTTTAAATATCTCAGATATTCTTCTTTCTCATTCCCTCAACTCAATGACTACGGACAAGCCTGGGGTCTAAATGGTATAAGAAATGCCGGAGGGGTTGCCTACTTTGCCGGTGCCATGAATGAAATGGCTGTAATGCGCTCGGCAGCTCCGACTGCTACTTCTAAGAAATTAATGGCAAAATCTGCTCCGATCGTGAAAGAAGAAGCAGCTATGACAGATCTTGCCATGGATGATTCGGTAGCAGTTGAAGAGGAAGCTGAAGAATCAATTATGATTCGCGGCACTGGCGATTATGGCTCTACTGAGAATAATGACACTCCCGATCTCCGTGAGACGGAATGTCCGGTGGCTTTCTTTATGCCTGATATGGTTTCTGATAAGGATGGTATCGTCAACATAGACTTCACTGTCCCCAACTTCAATACTACCTGGGCATTCCAACTATTGGGCTATGATGCCTCGCTGCAGGTGGCAAAGACTACTCTGGAAGCCATAGCATCAAAACCCATCATGGTGGCTACTCACTCTCCCCGTTTTGTCCGCACTGGCGACGTGATACGACTGACTGCTGCTGTCTTCAATAATTCTGACACTAAATGTTCTCCAAAATGCAGGATTGAACTGGTGGATCTGATTTCAGGAAAAATCATTGCTGCCGAGGATTTTTCAACCGAACCAATTGAGATTGCAGGGAGTACTCTTATCTCTATGCCTTGGACAGTCCCCGGCGACGTTTCTTCCGTTGGATTCCGCGCTTATGCTGAGGCTGAAGGTCATCGCGATGGTGAGCAGGCTCTTCTCCCTGTGCTTCCGGCTTCTTCCCCGGTCATTGAGTCCACACCTTTCTGGATTGCTCCGGGTGGCGAGTCGCTTGAAGTGAAACTTCCTAAGTTTAAGGATTCCGACCAAGTCACTCTCCAATACTGTGACAATCCTGCATGGTATTGCATTTCAGCTCTTCCCGATATCGTAAAGCCTGATTCAAAGAGTATAACAGCAAAGATGAAGGCTCTTTTCGGAAACGCCATAGCCTATAATTTAATTTCTTCCAACTCTAATCTCAAGAAAGGACTTGATATTCTTTTGTCTGACAGCAATTCTCAGTTTGCTGCCCTGAAAAGCAACCTCGAGAAGGATGGAAATCTTAAGATTAGTCAACTTAATAACACCCCTTGGGTAAATAATGCAGAGTCTGAGACCTTGCGAATGAGTCGCCTTGGATCCCTTCTTGATGATGAGGAGGCTCAAAAGACCATCAATGAGATTCTTGATGATATTAGCTCGCTGCAGGATCGCGATGGAGGTTGGAGCTGGTGTCCGGATATGAAGTCTTCTCCATATATCACCCGGGATCTTCTTCGCCACTTCTCCATGATTGCAAAGGCCGGGGCTCTGAAGCAGCTTAAGGATGCAGACGGGATGGTAAAGAAAGCAATAAAATATGTTGATTCCGAGACCGTCAAGGATTATAGGAAATACCATAAGAAAGGGGAATCCCTAAGCTATCTCCTTGACTGGCTCTTTATCCGAAGCAGTTTTCCTGCATCCTATATATCTTCTGGTGCTACAGGGTCTGAAATGTCGGCGATAGCAGCCAAGGCAAGAAAAGATATCGCAGCTGAATGGAAAGATATGGGTATCGGGTCTAAGGCGAAGGCTGCTTCTGTACTTTGGAGAGGTGGCGACCATAAGACTGCCAATGAGATTCTGGAATCGCTGCGTCAATACGCAAGCGAGTCGCCTGAGAAGGGAATGTGGTTCGATAATTTGAACTCCGGTTGGGGTGGAATGTCTGCACTTCAGAACACCACCCTTGTCCTCGAGGCATTTGCAGAAATCCAACCCTCAAACAAGATCATCGACAGTATTCGTCAATGGCTCGTGCTTGGTCGGCAGTATCAGGATTGGGGAAAACGAACTTATACAGTGGAGACTGTAAATGCCATCCTGACTTCAGGAACTGATTGGAATGTTTCGAACGGTTCCCTGACTGTCGATCAAGATTCTCCTGAATTCAAATTAAAAGGCAAGAAACTTGATATTCCGGAAAGTGCAAAACTGACAGGCGCATTCACTATGACTCTCAGTGCAACTCAGGCATCCAAGAATGTTCTCTCTGTTTCAAGAAAAGGGAATTCCCCGGCGTGGGGCGGCGTGATCAGCCAATATGAGTCGCCGATTCTTGAAGTGTCACAGGCTGCTGTCCCCGAACTCTCTATACGCAAGAGCATTGTGGCTCTGGTGCAAGGTGAAAACGGAGAACTTATTCCAAAGGAAGACATTACTCTCGAAAAAGGTATGAAAGTCCGAGTTACTCTCTTTATCACTGCCGGGCGCGACATGGATTATGTTGCTGTGACTGATGAACGTAGTGCATGCCTCTCACCTGTCGATCAACTTTCAGGCTACACCGCATCTGATGGCATAGGTTTCTATCGCGAGGTTCGCGACACAAACACCAACCTCTTCTTTGGCTGGCTACCCAAAGGCACACATGTCGTAAGCTACGACTGCACCGTGAGCCAAGAGGGCACATTCAGCTGCGGAATAGCCACAGCTCAATCCCAATACTCTCCCTCCACCGTCGCTCATTCTTCAGGATCACTCATCCTTGTCAAATAAATTTGTCTCTAAGATAATCATTCTCATATAGGGAAGAGTCCGGAATGCTCTTCCCTATAATTTTTACATGTCTTATCTATAAAGCTCTGTGTGCCCTCTGTGTGAAAAAAATGCAAATAAATTATTGTCAAATTAAGAAATTTTAAGTATCTTTGCATTCGCGTTATGGACTCTCTTTGCCCCAACGCGCCTTAACATCAGAATAAACAATTAAAACACAATAACATCTATGAATTTACTGTTGGAAATAAGCAACGGAGATTTAGCGGTTACTGCTACCCTTACCGGCATCGGACTGGTGTTTGCGGCTTTGCTGATAGCCCGCCTCATCTCCCCTAAATCCTATTCGGTAAAGAAAGGCGAAACCTACGAATGCGGTATCCCGACCCGCGGCGAGTCTATGATTCAGTTCAAGTCAGGCTACTACATCTTCGCCATCCTGTTTCTTCTGTTCGACGTAGAGTGCGTTTTCC
>CAYNEZ010000014.1:0-30891 GCA_964396365.1 uncultured Sangeribacter sp.
CGAGGAGAGAGGAAGAGCAGTATTGTTGACTTCGGTCGCATACTGCTCTTTTTTTATCATAAGCTTTTATAAGACGCTATCTCGATTTTGTAGTAGAGGAGTACTGATATAATTTCAACTTCTGTTCAATTTTTAAGAGAGTATAGATAATTATCAAGAGACATCTCAGATCCGAGGCAGAGCTTTTTTTTCAGACGATACTTCATGCTTTCCACTGTGCGTGCTGACCTGCTGCAGAGAGTGGCAATCTCCGAGGTCTTCATGCCGGTCATGATAAAAGCGCACATTCTTCGCTCCCCGGCTGTGAGATCTGGATGTTTTAGGGTAAGGATTTCATAGAAATCAGGATGGACCTGTCCAAAATATTTTTCAAACGCATTCCAGTCTGACCCATATCGAGACAAATCGTTGATTTCTGTTCTGATCCCTTCGGTCAGTCCGGAATAGTCTTTGCCATGGAGAATAGGATTGTTGGCTATATTGTTAAGTTTCGTGCTCATCTGGCTGTTTTTTAGCTCCAGCTTTGTCAACTCTCTATTTTTAATATCAAGTTCTTCTCTCATATGATCAATGCGTTCAAGATAATCACGATGTATGCCTGCCATCTCAGAACGATCTTTTTCAAGTTTCAGATTCATTTTGTGCCTCTCCTTGTAGACTGACCAGATCCATATTCCGCTGCAAATTATCGTAAGAGATAGAATGCCTATTATTACATACAAACGTGTGTTTTCATTTATTTTCTTGGCAAGTTCGTTGTAGGTACGGTCTGTCTCAAATTTTCCGTAAACTTGAGCATAAGTCCTTCTGCTCTCCTGCGACATAAGGTCCATCATTATGTTTAGGGCTGAATCTGCGCATTCTATTGATGATTCAAGCTCTCCTTTTGCAGCCAAAGCCTGAAACCGCATGACTTGCCTTATTCCCAAGGCGTGGGTGGCATCCACGGTCTTGAGCTGAGGCAGATTGATGTCCATTATTTCAAGCGCTTCATCAATACGTTCATGGTTCATTAAAAAATCAGCGTAATTGTTTAGTGCGACACTCTTATTATAATGGACGCCATTGGAATTAAGTATTGCCTTATAATACCTTTCCGCCATATCATCTGCCTTTTCAAAGCTATAGACTATGGCAAGGTTGGTCTCAAGGCAGTATGGAGCAACTCCTCTGACACCGAGAGAATCGCTTTTTAACAGATATTCATAAGCACCTCTATAATCTTCCAAAGTCAGACATCTGCTTGATCTTCCAAGAAGAATACGATATTCTGCCACCCTGCGTAAAGAGTCAGAATCAAGATTGCCTGCAATTGCTTGGGCCTTGTCAAGATATTTGAGGCTTTCTTCCGATGCCCCAATCCGGTTGCTGACATTACTCAGAAGTATATATGCACCCAAGTCAAGGTCTTTTAGGGAATCCGGTTTCCTTTCTGCAAGCACTTCCAAAGCAGAAGAGATAGCAGCTGCATACTCCCCGCTGTAGTAATTGCATATTCCGGCATCGAGATCCATACGCAGTGCGTCTTCAAAAGAAAAATCATCATGTCTGCCTTTAAGCTTTTCAAAAGCTGCGGAAGCTGTGCTATAGCTGCCTATACTCATGGCAAGTTCTGCCTGACGTTTCAGCAGAAGAGACTCTTCGGTCGTTGAGAGATTGGATGTATAGCCGGTAAAGATTGAGTCAATCATGTTGAGTGCCTGCTGAGGATCAACGTCATGACGTAGTATCTCATATGTCATGAACTTCACTTTCGAATCGGCACTCCATACAGTCATGGGAAGGAATGCATTCAAAAGGATAATATGCATAATTACAGTTTTCTTTATTTTTTGCAGCATGATGTCATTTTGAAAATTCAGGATCTTGCATTTCTATCGCAAAGATAATCTAATTTAATTGATACTGCAAATTTTTTACTAATATATTACTTTAGCACACTGCATTGATAATAAATTTTAATAACGGAAATCATTTAAATATAATGAAATATTCATAATGCAGTATAGATTAAGTATACTGCATTTGGGTATGACGTGTAAATGAATATCATAAAGTTTGCTGATTTGGCAATTTGTCTTTAATTTTGCAACTATAAACATTGCAAACTAAAGAATATTTTATGAAAAAACTTGACTTGTTTTTTTGCTTAGCGATGTCTTCGCTGACGGCAGGAACGCTTTATGCAACACATTCCGCCACTCCTGCTACCCGTGACATTAAGTCAAAGAGTAATGAAATGGTGCATCAGCATCGTATTCTCGGTGAAAGACTTTCTGCTTCCAAACAGAATAAAGCTCTTTCGGCAGATTCAGGTACAGAGTATCTTATGTTGGGTAAAAGCATGTTCGACGATGAAGGTGCAAATGTATATCCTTCTGGAGGAGCCCCTGTGTCATATCCTGTATACTTTGACTTTGATGATGAAGCAGGAATTGTGAGAGTCAGCAATCTTTTCAGAAACTATCTTGACGAAGAAGCGGCTCCCGCCGTATTAAATTGGGACAAGGAGGCAGCAAAAATTACGGCCAATACACCTGAAGAATTCTATTCTCCGGATGAGTGTGTGAAATTCGGAGAACAAGATGGTATGATCGTAGGTCTTCAGGCTGGTAATCCCTATGGAATCGGATATTGGAGCTCGGAGTGGGAATTCGTAATGAATCAAAGCAAAGATGGGAATGTAATCGTTCCTCAGTCAGGATTTGCAATGGTAGGATATATTTATGATGATTTCTTTGAATGCTATTACAACGATGGTGTTTACTACGATGTCATCTACGATGCCCGTTTCTTCAAACGCAGCGAGGGTGTCGCTATATATGCCGATACAGATGTAATTGACTTCGGCGAAACTTTTGTCAATACGTCGACACATGGAATGTTTAAGGTTGTCAATGCCGGTTCGGAAGAAGCGGATTTTGTGATCTCAAGCAATTCCGATGCATATAAGGTTTCTGTCACAAGCGGCTTTATCGCTCCCGGTGAATATGTGGATATCGAAGTGACGTTCTCTCCCTCTGTTACCGGAACCATAGAGGGAATGATCACCATCGATACTGAAGAGTCAAGTGCAACTATCCCTGTGATAGGAATATCGCGTGAAAGTCTTGACTATTCGCCGATAGTGAGTGCAGGATACGAATATATGAATTTCTCTACCGGGAATGAATATCCTTTTGTCATTGACACGCAACTCACAGGTTTCCCTGTAGCTGTCTCTACAAATGCCGATAATGGACGCACCAGTTCATGGCTTGAGGTTGAGATAGAGGTCCCCGAAGGGAAAAGGGGTATCCTAAATTGGAAAGGTTTCTTCAATCCGCGCTGGTCGGTATATGATTCCTTTACTGTGACTGATAATGATAAGATTGTCTATGAAACTCCTTCTGATGATCAGTATGTGATGGACATGCAGTCTGAAATTGGTTTGATTCCGGGATCTCATGTGCTAAAGTTCACATATGAAAAAGGTACTCAGGTCAATCCGATTGATGTAGTTCTTGGGGAGGATTATGCATATATTTCCGATCTTAATCTTACATTTACCGATTATCTTGAGAATCTTGCATCCGTCAGCATTGACAGCTATGACTTTGGGACAGTATACAAACCTGCTGATGAGGCTGGACTTGTCACTCGGGGCGATGTGGCTACAATACGCAATAATGGATATGGGGTATTGGAGATTAAGGAAATCGAATCCGATGATTGTTTTAATGCAATAGTTTCACCTGTTAAAATACAACCGGAGAAGGAGGGTTCGATATCATTGTCTGCTTTTGTTAAGGATTTAGGGTCTGCTTGCGGGAAAGTGGTTATAAAAACATCAGCAGGCGACTTCACGATAGATTGTAAGATCAATGTGGAGCAGATTCCCGATTATCAGGAAATAGTGGCAAAGGGTGACTTCACATTTGAGGTAGGTGCTAATCCCTTTAAAGTAGTTGACGGCAGAGCTATCAACGATAATACGCTTCCGAATGATGGCACTTCGACAATATCGGAATTTACAGCACTCTTCAATATACCCAGAGGTAAGGCTGGCCTTTTGACATGGACGGGCGATGTAGATTGTGGTGACGGCGACCACGGTTTGATTATGATCGATGGGGATGCTTACGGAATGGGAGAATATGAGGGCGTAGGAGATGCTGGCTGCTATACAATGAGGCCCTACCAGTGTTGGCTTGAGAGTGGAAATCATATGATCTCATTTGGATATGAACAGTGTGGCACTTCAGAATGGGATGGAGCCGGGACTATGGCAATCGGGGATCTTAGTCTGGAAATTGTCGACCAAATTCCTACTTTGGTATTCTGGGAGGAAACTCCTGTGGAATTCAAGCCTTTGTATCCTGGTAAGTCAGATTCCCGCATTGTCAGGATTTACAATATGGGTGAAGCAACAATGGCTTTGGAAAGCGTGGAAGCACCCGATAATTTCTCAGTGAGATATTCTCTTGAGAATAATTCACAGGTTCCACAGTATGTGGCAGCCGGATTCGATCTGGCATTCTCTCCGAAAGAGATTGGTTCACATTCAGGTAATGTCATAGTCAAGACTTCTGTCGGTAATATAGAGATTCCGGTGATAGGCACTTGTATGGATCCGGCAGACATCATCTATGAAGAAGACTTTGAAAATGGTCTTGACGGCTGGACTATAATAGATGCCAATGGAGATGATAGGACTTGGACCCAGGGTGGATCAAGTTTCGCTTATACCGGCTCTGATTGTCTGATGTTTAATAGTTTCTTTACTCGAATTGATAGCGAGGATTACATCATTTCACCCGAATTTGCAATCCCTTCTGTTGGCGCTACTTTGACTTACTTCAGGACTTATTCGCAGCCCGGTGTTAGGCAGACCTATGAAGTAAAGGTTGGTGTAGGTGATGATCCTGCAGATTATGCTACAGTATTTAAGGATGAGGGAATAAACTTTGGTGGTGATTACGATCAAATTAAAATCTCATTAGGCGAATTCAGTGGAGAGACTGTAAGAATATGTTTTGCCAATATTACTCCGACTGGAGATAAGAACGTGCTTGCGATTGATGATATTGTTGTCCTGAAAGGGGATGTGTCAAGTGTCGAAGACCCAATCTCTTCTATGGTGGTGAAACGTGAATTTATTTCGCTTTCAGGAATGAAAGTGAAAAAGCCATCTGATGGAATCTATATGATGAGAGAATTCAGAGAAGACGGTTCTGTTACTACTAAAAAAGTCTGGATTAAGTAACTTCTTATCAACTGAATAAATGATTAGACATATTATTAAATCCATAGTAATGTCTGCCATCATTATGATGGCAGGCACTTCTTTGTCTTATGGTGAAATACCGCATATGGCAATTGGCTATACAGGTGAAAGCCTTCCAAATTCGAGTTCCTACGGTATAGGAGAAGCAGGAGTAATTAAAGCTGCCACTCTTGTGGATCCATCTGAATTAGGTGATTTAGACAATCTGAAGATAACCGGTTTCAACGTTGGGCTTGCATCAAGAATCAATGTAGGCAGCTTGACTTTATGGGCATCCGAGTCTCTTGACGGTGAGCCGTTGGGCACCTTTGAAATAGATGGCAAGCCTTCAAAGGGATGGAATGAGATTGTTCTTTCCGATTATATTGATATTCCTTGCAAACCTTTATATATCGGATATACGATCGTGACTTCAGGTGCATCGTATCCGGTGGCAGTGGCTGGCTCCCCTTACCCTGGAGGATTTTGGATAGATAACGGAAATGGCTGGACTGATATGTCGGAAGAAGCTCAAGGAATGCTGGGAATGTCAGTGGTAATCACAGCAGACAACCTTCCTCGTTACAACTTGACTCTTGTGAATGCAGACATTCCTTCTGTAATGCACTCCAGTGTCCCTACTGAAATTCCATTGGAAATACGTAATAGCGGGTCAATGACAGTATCAGGTTTTTCTGTCACATGTCAGGAAGGAGAAAAGGAGCAGACATTTGATTTTTCTTCTGTCATCAAGCCAAATGAGAGATTGAAACTTGTTCTTGATGTTCTTCCTTTATCTGAGGAGAGTGAAACTCCATTTGAGTTTAAGATTACTATTTCGTCGATAGATGACGGTGAAGACACCAATCCCGATGACAATTCTGTATCTGCGATGACACGTGTGTCTCGGTTTACGTTTACTAAGAGGCTTCTTGTGGAGGAATTCACCACGATGGCTTGTGTAAATTGTCCAAGGGCAGCCAAACTCTTGCATCAGGCATTGAGTAAGAATGAATATAAAGATAAAGTGTTTGGCGTTTGTCACCATTCCGGTTATTATACTGATTTCTTGACTCAACCATGCGATGAGGAAATGTTGGTTCTGTATGGCGGTGAAGGTTCCTATGCTCCGGCAATGTGCTTGGATAGGCTTGAAATGAATGAAGGAAGTGTGGCAATGAGTTTTCCACTTGGTGTCGACGATCTCACATCTCTTTTTGACTATGTTCTTGCCACGCCTGCTGAGGTTGATCTTAATGTAAATGCCAGATGGAATTCTTCGACTGGAGAGATTGATGTGGAAGTAGAGGGTGGAAGTGCTTCCGGAGCTCCTGATATTAAAAACAACCGAATAACTGTATATGTGCTCCAAAACGACATCAACACTCCAATGCAATCTGGGGGCGATGCTGACTATATGCAGCAACATGTGATACGTGCTTATAATGCCACATGGGGTAAAGATATAGAATGGGATGAAAAAGGACAGTTTGAATATAAGGTTTCTTTAAATCTTCCTTCAAATATCGTTCCTGAAGATATGGAAGTGGTAGGAGTGATATCTCACTATAACCCGGACGATGCTCTCGACTGTGCTGTAGGTAACTCTGCACGTGCACCGAGAATAGATTGGTCTGAATGGTCGGGAGTCTCCAGAAGTCAGGAGGAGAGAGTCATTGATGAAACATATTATGACATATTCGGGAATAGAGTCACAGATTCACATAGGGGAATTGTGATTAAGGTTCAGAGGTTATCTGATGGTAAAGCCAATGTGGTCAAAACAATTTGCAAATAAATAAGTGGCTCACAGTTATCATATCAAGACTCTTGCTGCTTGGTTAATATATGTCGTTTAATTTTTGTGAGCTACTTAATATGATTAAGCCCCCATCTAAATGTATATAGACCGAGGCTTAAATCGACAACCATATTTTATCTTGCAGGTCACTCGTGATTTCGGGTGACCTGTTGATTTCTTAAGAATATTCTCGTCAGATATCTGTCAATGTTTTCTCAAGAAAATCACGGAGATTGATGGTAATTGTTGCGGAGGATTGTGCTGCGACAACTCCGGCACCGGTTGAGACGTTACTATATCCCCAAATAGGGTCTGAAAGTCCATAATCGCCAAAATCGCCGAATACTATTCCATCTGCCTGATCGCAGAATGCAAGCCAGTTATAGTAGCTTTGGGAAATGGAGTATAGGGTGATTTCCCAGCCGCATTCCAGATTATCCTTATCTTTATTCCAACCCGACAAAGTGACGAAGCATGGTGAGAACGAGAAGTCAAGGGTATGCTTCTCGCGATTGAGAAGGCGATCGGAGAAATACATATTGTAGAAGCTGCCATTCATTACATCGTCGAATGGGTTGGTCTGCTCATAGAATACGGGATCCAATGGTTCAAAACTTCCGGATGAAAACGATGCATTTGTATTATGATCAAACGTATCAAAGTCGAGTCGATAAAAATCGTCGGTCTGTTCGTCGTCGGACATGCCTAAATATATGTTGGTGTCAAACTCTAATTTGGCGTTTATTCCCCATCCTGGAGTATTTGTCATCCATAAATCAGTCACTTTTGGAGTGAAATCGACTGTGGATATTTGAGTGGCATAAGGAACAGTGACTTCCGCCTCTGCATCACCATATTTAGTGCTGTGTGCGATGATATGAATATGATCGCCTTCTTGCGCGATATAGTCGGAGTCGACAAGTATGTCATTTACAAATATTTGTAGCTCAGCATCATTGACTGAATGATCTTCAGTGCCGGCGAGGTCCGAATATACCCATGTACGGCTGACGTTGACATAAATTGTTTCGCCTGCTGTGATTAATGAATTGAGGCATAATACAGGATCTGTATCTATTTTCGGGTCAAAGTCTTGGTAACATCCGGCAAGGAACAAGGGAAATGCAAGAAGTATAGTTTTTTTCAGAATATCCATGTGTAGGAAAATGATGGGATTATAGGAATAAGTTTGAATTTTTGGAATACGGGTTGCGACCAGCTTTCCACGTTCCATATATTATTGCCGAGATGAGTATATGAGGTTTTGTAGGTATATCCCGTCATGATAGCAACTGTGTTCATGTGGCAATACGCATTGTAAAGGCTGAATGTCCAATATCCACGCTTGTTTTTCACTATGCAAGATAGGTCAAGACGATGATAAAATGGTAGCTGAAAATTATTGACCGGAGCCTTCAGGGATACTTCGTCATGACGATAGAAATAGCTTTGTCCCGGCGGCAGATCGGGGTTTTCGAAGCGTTGAGGTAAGAGGGTGAATCGGTTGCCTGAATGTCCTGTCCATAATGCACTCAGAGTGACTTTACGGCTGACATCCCAATTGGCGAAGACCTTTACAGTGTGCCGGTGGTCGCATCTGGCAGGATAAGTTTTCCCTTCGTTGCGGTCGGCAAACTGACGGTCTGCCCAAGCGAGCGAATAACTGAGATGACCTGTGAATTTCCCGGTCTTCTTTTCGATCATGATGTCGATTCCTTTGGCGCTTCCTTTGCCTGCGGCGAGGCGTTCGCTCCACGACCATGCCTGAGGACGAAGATAATATTCATTACGATAGTCTAAGATATTATGCATGAATTTCCAATATCCGTCGAGAGAGATGGCATAGCCACCATCTTTTGTCTGCCAATATCCACCAATTCCTATCTTGTCGGCAGTCATGGGCTTGAAGTCGCCTACTACGGGTACCCATCTGTCGCAAGGAAGAGAGATATAGGTCTCATCAATGCGGTGTACATATTGCACTGTATGGCTGAAGGCAGCTTTCAGTGCTGTTTGTGATGTAGGAGTGTAACTGAAGGAAAATCTTGGAGAGATGCCCCCTTTTGTCTTTCCATCGATGCGGAAAAGGGAAGCGTGGAGGCCGACTTCAGTATGCAAACGGTCGGAAATTTTCCAATCGTCTTCTACATAGGCATTTATTTCGCTTGCACCCATTGATTCGGGAATGTTGCGGGTCTTTACAGTAATATCGTTCAAGATATTTTCCTTTACCGTACGGTCGGGTAGAAAAGAGTGGTAGGTATAGGAAGCACCGAATCGTAGATGTGAATTGTCAATGGGCTGCCAACTGAAATCGCCACGCCCGCTGAATGCATGTATATAGTTAGAACTCCATAATTTATCTTGGGAAATGTCGGTAGCTTCAGGACTTATTTCCTTATCTAGCACATCATAACCCATTCCGGAGAAATAACATGTATATGCCGCTGAAAACTCAGCCGAAAGCATATCGCTAAATTTATAATTCACTCCGGTCTGAGCCAGTATATTGCCCCATTTGAAATCGTGAATTTCTTTAAAGTAGTATCCTTCCTTAGGTTCATTCTTATCTTGCGTACCTACTTTCAGACGGTCGTCGCCGTAATAAGCATTGACAAATCCTGAAAGGCGATCAGAGAAACGATGATCTAAACGTGCGTTGAAATCCATAAAATGATAGCTTGCAGTAGTCTTCTCTTCTTTGTTCCTGCTATTGACGATTGCAAGAGCTGGAATAGAGAGTACGTCATACCATGATCGTCGCAGGCCAATGAGATAGGAAGTCTTTTCTCCAATTGGTCCTGATATATTGAATGCTCCGGAGGTCAGACCAAGGCGTCCCGACCCATGATGCCCTTTATGGTTGCCATTCTTAAGGTGCACATCAAGGAAAGAAGAGAGCCGTCCGTCGAAGCGTGCCGGGACAGAAGTCTTGTAAAAATCGGCATACTTAACTATATCTGTGTTAAAGGGCGAAAAGAGACCGGCAAAATGCTCCACTTGATAAAGAGGCACATTGTCGAGCATGCACATGTTTTCATCTGGGTTTCCGCCATGTACGTTCATCCCCGAAAAACCGGCATCTGTCTCCGAAACTCCGGGGAGGATCTGAAGCGCCTTAATAAGATCAGGTTCCCCTAAGATTGCAGGTGTTGTAGATATTGTGGCTCCGCTGAGGGTATTGACTCCGCTTTTGGCAGTTACCAAGGGATGGTTTTCGGATTGAGAAACGACGTCAACCGGTTGTAACATGGTGACTTTTACGGTATCAGAGAGTTGAAGACTCGATGTGTGTTCTCTTTTAGGCTTGATTTCCTTTTTTATAGTCTCCATCTTCTTTTTCTTGAGCACTACGTTTTTCCCTTTTATTTTATACTCGATGTCAGATTCCCGGAAGATATCGTCGAGCACTTTTTTTAAGGGCTTTTTCTTGGCATCTACCGTAATATGCATATCTTTCAGAAGCTCTGAGGAGTAGACGAAGTTTTTGTCGGTCTGCTCCATTATGGAACGGAACACCTCAGAGGCGGGACGATTTACTGCCCGAATGGTGACGTTTTGAGCCATTGCCCCGAAGGCGCATAGAATTAATGCTGCCAGTAGGATTGCTGTTCTCATCATTCCTGTATTTTCATTTCTGTGTCAAGAATATCATTGATAGTGTCCACGAGATCTATGGCGGATCCTTCATAGTGGAGCGAAAGGGAATAATCTTCGGCGTTAGCAGGGATGTTGATGACATCTACGCCATATATTTCCTTGATCTTTGCCACTACGACGGGGAGAGGAGCATCTTCGAAGTCAATAGCCCTGACAATCTCCGCTGCCGGAATTGAAGATGTAGATGGCTGCTCCATTTCAACCGGAGTATTTACGAAATAATTGTTGTGCACGAATAGGGCGGCAGTCGCTGTCAGGATAGTGGCTCCGATACAGGCGGCTGCTATTCGAGAACGTGTCCACCATATGGCTTTGCTGCCTTTGATGCGTCTGAGAGCTGGCTCTACTGCAAAAAGTCCTTTACGGTAGTGCTTTGCAATAAAATTGATTTCTTTATTTTCTTTCATATTCAAAAGTCGATGCCGAGACGGAAAGTGAAGGATGATAAGTTGTAGTTGTAAAATTCGCCTGTTGGAAAGAACATATGGAGACCATCTGTGGTTGTGCCCCAAACTTGTTTTTCATACCGGTATCCGTCAAGGGTGTAGCCGACACCTACATTGATACCTACTTTGCGACCCCAGTTGAAGCGGTAGCCTATGGAGGGGGAAAAGTAAACAGTGCCAGAAGAAGTTGCATTCACACCCAAGCGCACATCGGCGAAAGGAGTAAACTTTCCAAATTGGAGGTCGGTGCGCACGTCAGCAAATAAAGATAGAAAGTAGCTATCTAAGGAATAATGATGAGTGTTAGAGTAGCCGATGTCTTTGAGACTATAGTCTAACCCGACACCAGCGAAAAGCCATGGATTAAATTGATAACCGTGGGATGTGGATATGCCGGGGCAGTAATAGGTATGGCTCCAATATGGGTCTTTGTGATGGTAAATGCGGTTGGTCCAGTCTGCAAATCCACGGTAGCCGCGTTCCGGCTCCCTTCCGAAGGTGCAGATTGCCGTAAGCAAGATAGTAAGTGATGCGAAAAATAGTCTTTTCATAACGTCTGTTAATGTTTCTTTTCCCCTATAGACGCAAGAATCCCGAAAAAGTCCTATTCCCAAATCAAAAAAATAAGTCGAAACAACTTCAATTATAAGAATGGGAGGAAGAAGGGTTTATGCCCGGAAGATAAGGTATCGCGGAGGCGGGAGAAGGCTTTTGTCATCTGGTTTTTGACAGTGCTGATGGAGATGCCCATTTTTTCGGCTATTTCTTCATTGGAAAGTCCATCTTGTTTGCTTAGGAGGAATACCTCGCGGCATTTATCAGGTAGCTCGTCAATCGCTTTCCAGATGCGGGCATCGCGTTCTGACGTGTCTACAGCTTCCTCGTCTGCTTCCGGTACGAATTCAAGACCCACGATCTCCTTGCGATTGCGGAGATAAGAGATGCAGGCGTTTCGCACCATACGATACATGTAGGCTTTGAAATCAGCAATCTCCTTGTCGTCTACAATTATTTGCCAGGCTTTCATGAAAGTATCCTCCACGATGTCTTCCGCACTCTGCGCATCATCAACGATGCGGAGCGCGTACATACCTAAGGGAAGATACAATTTCCTGAAGAAACTATCGAATTCTTTGCCTGTCATTACTTATATAACGTTTTTTAGGGTGTTTTCGTAACTTATATGCTTTTATTTGTTCTATAAAAAAGAGTTGTAAGAAATGAAAGAAGTATTGGAATTTTTAACACGGTTGGCTGCTAACAACAACCGCGACTGGTTTAACGAACATAAAGATGAATATATTAAGGTAAAGGCTCAAGTGGAAGCGTTTACTCAGAAATTAATAGATGCGCTGACGGAGATTGAACCTGAAGCAGCAATGCTGACACCCTCTGATTGCCTTTACAGAATCTATCGTGACACTCGTTTTTCGGCTGACAAGACTCCTTATAAGGATCATATCGGCATCTATATCAATCCGAGAGGAGGAAAGAAGAGTGAATTTTGTGGTTTCTATGTTCATCTACAGCCGGGGGAGTGTAGCGTAGGCGGGGGTGCATGGTTCCCGGAAGCTCCTCTGTTGAAAGAATACCGCAGTGAAATCTACAATAATATTGATGAGTATCTGGAAATAATAAAAAATCCGGAATTTGCTAAGCATTATGAGCCATATTGGCAGGAACCGCTGAAGACTGCACCAAAGGGTTTCCCTAAGGATTGGGAATATATCGATCTTCTGAAGCCGAAGAGCTTTGTATATGCAGCCACTCTTACGGATAGAGATATGGAATCAAAGAATATTGTCAAGAAACTCTCAAATCTTTTCCGAATATTGAAGCCATATAATGATTTCTTCAATTTCACTCTCGAAGAACATCCTGAATTAGCTGTCCGTGCTCCCAAAAGAAGATAAATAAATGTGAAAAAGTGCTAAAAATGAGGTGCGTGAATGTAACTTATTTCGTTTTATGATGTCTTAATATTAAAGCATAATGAATTGTTAGAAATATTAAGGTATAATGGAAGAATAAACCCGGAAAGACGATGCAATCGTTTTTCCGGGTTTATTCTTTGAATATTTAAGTAGCTTGCAAAAATGTTTCAGTCTTTTACCAGCTTGATGCCGGAGATTACCGCATGGTTGGTGTGGATGTTCATGTTCTCATTCTCCGGGCGGAATGTGAGCCCGATAGTGTGATTGCCTGGTGTGAGATGAGCTTTCACTGAGTTTGACCAGCCGTATTCATCCCAATTGTCACGGCCTCTATGAGGAAGCACAACTATTCCCTCCTTATTGCCGTCAACTGTCAAAGTGCGGATCGCACACTTATTTTCGGTGTTCACCGGGCCATTGCCATTTGCATAATTCACGGTGATGAAATAATCGCCTTCTTCTGTGACATTTACAGGAACATTAAGTTCTGATGTCTTGTCATTGCTTACCTTGCCGGTCTCAACATATATCATCTTGCGCGTTGAGCGTGGTTCTGAAGCAAAACTTTCTACACCATCCGTAGAAACCCCAATCACTTGATACTCTCCAGGTTCTGAGGCATCATAAGTGGTGGCATTTGTCTTTGCTATCGGTTTGCCATCCTTGACTACGATGTAATGGCCGATATATTCGATAGGGTTCCATACGAGAGTAGTGCCTTCAAGCCAAGCAATAGGAGTGAGAGGTGCGCTTGCCTGATTCTTGTGATTGACATCGATTGAAGGAATAACATTGTCAGCCATCACAATCTCTACCTTCAGATTTCCCTTTGCTTTGTTTGCCGGAATAAAAGGAGATTGCTCTTTGCCATTGACTTTAAACGACTTGATTTCATTTCCATAGCCACTGACTGTAATGTCGAGCACTGCATCGCGATATTTGAAACCGTCGAGCTTGCGTGTGCCAGCAAGAGCCTTTGGCACGAAAGGATGGAATGCAAGACCATCTTTTTCAAAGTCGATACCGAAAAGCACCTTGTGGGTCAACGCGAGATTGCCGCTCAGACACCACAACATATTAGAGGAATTCAATTCAGTAGCGATATCTCCATTTTCGAGATTGAAATTCTCTTTATTGGTGCAGAAAAGGGCAGCCGGACGGAATACGCTTCCGATAGCTTCCATCACACCATCCTCATTGCCCGCTTTTGCATTGGCAAGACCCCACCATGCACCTACCCAAGGCCAAAGAGATTTATTGTGGTAAGAAGGTATATCAGCTACAGAGGGGTAGAAAGTGGCAACACCAAATGGGGTTGTAGGATTATTGGCAGTCACAGTCTTTGCGCGGTCGGCCGGCGCTACATCCCACATTATGGCAAGTGACTCGCCAAGTGTCTCGGCACGAGGATTAGTAATCAAATTGTCACGACCGTAGCGATACATGGCATAATAGCCTTTGTCGTCCATCCAAAGATAATCGTTGATGGCTTTTGTGATTGCCTCCGACTGGGCAAAAGCATCTTTTGCAACATCCTTATGGCCTAAGATAGTGGCAGCTTCCCCCAATACCTTCCATGCTTCTGCATGCACCACTGAAGTGGATAGAGTCTCGGTGTTGTAGATGTCGGCACATTGCATCCAACGGGGATGGCTCTGCTCGCGCCAGTCGATAAAAGATGTCTCGCCCCTTACCAATCCTGATTCGGTGTCGTAAAAAGAAGTGCGGTCCGTCTCAAGTGAACGCTTGATGATTGGATAAATGTATTCAAGCCATTTCTTGTCGCCTGTCACTTTATAAACTTCCCAAGCAGCAACACACCATATCTCACGATCGGTAGATACAGGCCATGCTCCACCGGAACCGGTATCCTGGATGATTCTTCCCATAGGGTCTACCTTCTTCATCAGCGAGATCATAGAAGCCTCGGGCTGCATATACGCCATTGAGAGAAGTATTGAATAGCTGACATCGCGAGTCCAAACTCCGGCCCACTCCTTTCCGGTACGAAGCGTTGTGTCTGGCTCTACGGCATTAACCATCTCATCGAGTCCCATATTGTAGATAGCCTGATGCAGACGATTAGGGGTGGTAAGCTGAGGGTAAGAACTTATATCATTTTTCAGTTTCCACTGCTTGTCGATGCCCATATAATAGCCGGGCTGAGCAGAATAGGTGGAGATTATTTCTGTAGCAGACGGAGCCGTCGCCATAAACACTCCTTGAGTTATAGTGTCGCCGTGCCAGGTGTAGGCAGGTGTCTGCACTACGGTCTGTCCTACACTGATAAGGGCAGTGGCAGAGAAAATTCCGGAAAGCAGGATTGATTTCATATCAAAATTTCAGGTGTTAGAGTTATATAAGAATAACAATTTTGTCGTGTGTTTATTTTGCAAGCTTCGTAAGTTTTATCGCACATCCTCCACTTCTGCCTTGCGGAATATTGAGAGCCATATCTGAAGTGACATCCTTTTGCTCTATAATGACAGGATATGGGTCTGTGTCATAGTTTGCATTTTCTCCGTCGCGGTAGATAGTGGCGCGATATGTGCAACCCGGATCAAGGAAAGCGAGATCGATATTCGCTACTCGTGCCTCATCGCCGGTGGCACTTCCAATAAACCAGTTGTCGCCACCTTTTTCCTTACGCGCAGTAGTGATATACTTACCGATTTCAGCTTCCGGGAACACAGTCTTTTCCCAATCGGTAGGACAGTCGCATACAAACTGGAAAGGACCGGGATTCGCCTCATAGTTTTCGATTTCATCAGAGGCCATTTGGAGAGGGGAGTAGAGAATCACGAAGAGGGCAAGTTGCTTTGCAAGGGTAGTATTGACGTGAGTCTGAGGCATCACAGGATTTTCAAAACGGAAAGTAACTGGTGTGAAATCCATTGGCCCTGCCAAGCCGCGTGTGAAGGGGAGTGTTACTGTGTGGCTCGGGGGATTCCCTCCTTCCGGACACCAAGCATCCCATTCCTGGCCACGTACTCCTTCCTGTGTCATAAGGTTGGGATAGGTACGCTGCAGACCTGTAGGCATCACCGGCTCATGATTGTCAATGGCGAGGTTGTGGGCAGCTGCAGTCTCGATCACCTTTCGATAGTGACGCACTCCAAATTGGCTGCTGTGACGCTCTTTGTCGTCAAGAAGATCGCCTACATATCCCGTCTTTACATAATGCATACCGTTGTCTTTATAGAGTTGCATGCCATCTTTCATCTGGCTTTCGTAGTTGGAAAGTTTTCCTCCGGTCTCATGATGACCTATTAGAGCGACCCCCTTTTCTTTTCCATAGCGGTTGATTTCTGCAATGTCAAAATCTTCATAAGGACGTGTGAAAGAGAAGTCCCAGGTTGCCCAATCATGGTTCCAACCTTCCACTAACACTCCACCAAAGTTGTGGCGTGCAGCGAAATCCATGTAGCGCTTTACATTTTCAGTTGTGGCGCCATGATGATCACCTGCCTCCCATGTGGCAGTCTTCATATGGTAGCACCACCATACACCAATGTATCTCTGAGGAACACAGAATTCTTCTGCATTTTCAATGGCACAAGGCTCATTGAGATTGAGCATGATGCGGCTCAAAGCCATATCTCCGGCATTGTCTGTGATGATAAGAGTGCGCCAAGGAGAAACTCTGACATTAGTCACATATACCGCGTCGCCGTTCATCCACGGTGTAAGCTTAGCTCGAAGCGTATTGTTTCCCGGGGTAGCCTCCACATTCATTGCAGCATAATCTGTGAGGTTTGCCTGATGAAGTGCCATGTGAGTGCCGTCGGATGCTCGGAGAGTGACAGGTGTGCTTGCATAGCCCATGCTGTCAAGGGGCAACTCACGGAAGAGAGCTTCATAGAAACGATACCCTTCGGCTGGAATCGACCATGTGGTGTGGTTGTCGGCGAAAGCAAACTCAGTGAGTTCATCCATGATAGTGAAATCACCCAAATTTTTCTGACGTGGGAATTCATAGCGGAATCCGATACCGTCGTCAAATACGCGGAACACTATGTCAAGTTTTCTTCCGGGAGCAAGCTTTTTCTGAGCAAGCGTTACACGAAGTTCGTTGTAATTGTTGTTGATTTCAGCCTCTTCGCCCCACACAGGTCGCCAGGTCTCTGAATGGGAATATCTGGCAGCACTCTCTACTGAGAACCCTTCACTGAAGTCAACGCCATCCTTGATGTCAATGCCAAGACGCGAGGGGTTGAGTACAGCCTTGCCGTTACGTTCTACAGAATATTGGGGTACTCCCTTTTCTACGTCGAATTTAAGAGAGATCCTGTTGTCGGGAGATGATACAGTCATTGGTTTGGCTGCCACTAAAAGGACGCTCATCCCCATTATTGATAATACTATCGATCTGATACCCATACCTTAATTCTTTGATACATTGATTTTATGTTTGTTGCCATCAATCACGATAGTATAGTTACCCGCTTCCGTTACTACCCATTTGTTATCGGGATTGCCGTTCGGCATTAGGGATATCTCATCGCTTGCTACTCCGTTGCTTGATATGGTGGTCCCTCCGATGGTCGGCATAATGAATGCGCCTCCCCAGTTGCCCGGCTCCATTGGGCATTTGAATTCACCTTCGTTAAGAATGCCAACATATTGGAACACATTGTCACTCACTTTGGTCATAGGAGTTGGATCGTCGATATTCCAGTCTGCAGGAGTTGCATTTCCTACCAGCCAAAGGGCAGGTATCTCATAAGGGGTAACGGGTATTTCTACCACTGTTAGGTCTTTGTCGTTGTCGCAGCTTGAAAGGGATATTAGAGCAATAGCTGCAAGGGTATAGAGAGCTTTGATAGATTTCATAATGAAGAAAAATAATTGAGGAGAGAGGCGTGTTATAAAAATTTGGATTGCAATCTTGGTTTAAGGCAGATCAATAGCCCGGATTCTGCACTAAATTATGATTGGTGTCGAGAGCTTTGCGTGGAATTGGGAAGAGGGCAGTGTGCGTATCCGCATCTGGAGTTTTGTCCCACCATGCTTCAGAGTTGAATTTACCGAAACGTATCAGGTCAGTGCGTCGGCGACTTTCAGCGAAAAATTCACGACCCCATTCGTCAAGTAGTTCCTGTTCGGTGAGGTTTACCTGTCCTTCGGGAGCATACAGGGATGAATCCCATGCAGAGGACGGATAATTACGCTTGCGTACGCTGTTCAACAGACGAGCTGCTTCCTCTTTGCTCCCCTTACGGAATTTTGCCTCTGCCAATGAGTAGATGACTTCTGCAAGGCGTATCTCAACGAAGTCTGATTCAAGTTGCCCTTGCTCATCGTCGGCATAGAAAGGATATTTTGCGAAGTGATATCCTGAGTTGTGGTCACCGCTCTGAAGGTTGCTGGTTTTGTCTTCAGGCCATTCCCCTTCGGCAAGTCCTGCAAAATGCCCTACTGCGTCCCGAATGTCGAGAGCATAGTTTCCATATGGGTCAGTTACGAACTCTTCCCCCTCTTTCAATGAAGGTAGTTTCCCAAAAATGAAGAGACCTTCGCGGCGGCTATCGCCGATATTGCGGTAGAGCTTGAGGCGTACGTCTTCTGGATAATTGCGGAATTTTTGTACGGTATTTCCAAGAGTGTAGTTGTAGAGATTGCCGGAAAGATCGTAACTCGGTGTGCAAGCATACTTGCAGTTGTGGTCGCCGGCTTCTGCCTTTTGGTCTCCGATATAGTAGCGGAATTGTGAGGGAGTGCTCCACCAATAGGTGTCACCCTGATAATGCCAGAATGTATATCCATGGGATGCCGGGAATGCGAAGATAATCTCGGCACATTTTTCATTGTCCCAGTCGAATGCTGCGTCCCATTTGTCAGAGATTGCATAAGTGCCAAATTCTCCGTCAAGAATGCGCTGTGCCCATGCTGCGCAGTCGGAATAGCGGTCGCTGCCAATCCATGTCTCTGCATTCAGGTATAGGCGTACAAGAAGCGCAGCTGCTCCGGCTTTGTTCCATTGAGCTTGTTGCATTTCGTTCCCTCCGGCAGATGTCTTTGTTGCCAACAACTCTACGCATTCTTTGAGTTCTTTCTCCACGAAATTGAAAATCTCAGTTGGCTCAACTTGCCCTTTTGAATTGAGGTTGACATCTTTGCTGATTGCCAGTGGCACGTTGCGGAACGCATCGAGCAGACGGATGTAAAACCATGCGCGGAGTGTGCGGCACTGAGCTTTAAGATTGTTAAACTCTGCTTCTGAGAAGCCAAACTTGGAGGCTGAAAGAGTCTCAAGGTCATCGATCACATAATTGGATTGCATGATGCCTTGGTAGCAACCGTTCCATTCTGTCTCGATGGTGCCCTCTTCGGTTGTCCAGGTATGGTAGTGATAGCGGCGCCATACGCCTCCGTCGTCCCACCATCCGTCGCGTGAAGGAGTCATGAGCTGGTCGGCGGAGAGCTCGTTGAGCACGTGGCGGCTCTGTATGCTCCAGAATCCATGTTCAAACGGACGGAATACTGCACGGATCACGTCGTTTCTGGTGTTATAGTAGTTTTCAGATCCTACCTGATCGTAGAGTGTTTCATCAAGATCGGTGCAGCTTGTAGCTGTCATTGCGCCAAGAAAGCAGGCGAGCGCAAATTTATATAATTTCATGATTGAATGTCTGTTTTGAGAATTAGAAATCGAATTGAGCTCCGAAGATAAATTGGCGGCAAGAAGGATAGTAGCTGCGTGAGCCTGTTGCGCCGGGGGTAAGTCCGTTTGTCTGGAACGATGATGGGTCGATTCCGCTGTAGCCGGTGATTGTAAAGAGATTCTTGGCTGTGAATGTGAGGCGGATATTGTCAATGAATCGTTTGTTGAGATTGAATGTGTATCCGAGTGTGAGGGCATCCAGCTTCACGTAGTCCCCTTTCTCAAGATAATAGTCGGTCACTTCCTGGCTCCCTTTGAGCACGTCATACTTGCCATACGCTTTTTCCATCACGTTCCCGTTGAAGCTCTGATGGCCATAGTAGAAGTCGTGGATATTGAAGATGTCGTAGCCAAAAGCACCACGGAAGAAGAGGGATAGGTCAAAATTCTTGTAGCGGAAAGTATGTGTCATGGAGGCTGTAAATTTCGGAAGGCCATTTCCGACGACTGTGCGGTCTTCTTCTGTACCCTCAGATGCAAGCTTGAGGTTGCCATCCTTGTCATATATCACCCAGTTGCCTTTATCGTCTATGCCCGCATAGCGGAACATATAGAAGTTGCCGAGACGTTTCCCTTGCTGTATGCGTTGGAGATTGTGGAAGGGATAAGGGTCTTCAGTTCCAACTACATCGTAGTATTCCTGACCTACATATTCTGAGTTGCTGAAATTGACAAACTTATTGTCCATCGTAGCTCCTACAAAGTCGATTGTATACGAGAAATCGGAAGTGTTTACTGCATTCCATCTGAGATCGAACTCAAAGCCTGAGTTGCGCATCGTGCCTACATTGACAAATGTTGAGCTGAAGAGGTAGGGCGGAACTGATACGTCATAGTCTCCAAGCAGGTCTTGCTGATTGCGGGTGTAGTAGTTGAGCGAGCCGGAGAGTTTATTGGAAAGGATGGAGAAGTCTACACCGATATTCCAGTTTTTGGCTTTCTCCCAGTGTAAGTCGGGATTGACATTCTTTGCGGGACCCCATACCTGATAATATTTGCCATTATAATAGTAGTAGCCGAAACCGGTCATTGTGTTAAGCGACATATAATTGCCGAAATCTTGATTGCCTGTCTCTCCATAATCGGCACGGATCTTGAGGTCATTGATCCAAGCGATGTCTCTCATGAAAGGTTCTTCAGAGATTCGCCATCCGGCTGACACTGCAGGGAAATTACCCCATTTGTGATTGGCTCCGAATTTTGACGATCCTTCGTGGCGGAGAGATGCTGTGATGATATAGCGACTATTCCAGTCATAGCTTACGCGTCCGAAGAAAGCAATGAGCTTGCAGTCATTTTTATAAGTGCCTAAGCCTACATGCCCTTCTTCCACAGCCCATTGGCCGGAGCCGAGATTGTTGGCTCCAAGTCCGTCGTTAGGGAAATCTTTATTTTCAGCGTTAAGTCCTGAATATTGGCTGTATTGGTAGGAATAACCTGCCATTGCCTTTATGTTGTGTCCATTGAACGAGCCTGTGTAGTTGACAAGCCACTCAAGACTACGCTGGAAACCCTTAGCATAGCTGCGGGATGCTTCACCTTCATATCCGTTGTTGATGGCCTGTGTAGATGTGGAGGGTCGGAACCAATAGTTGAAGTTGGAATCTTCATGGTCAGCAACGGTGACCTGGGTGTTGAGTGTCTGGGATGGCCAGCTCTCTTTAGCAAACAGAGGGAGGAGGTTGAGTTTTACTGTGAAATCAGTTTCGAGGAGTTTAGTGGTGGCTTTGTTGTCTTCGAGAGCCATCATTTCCACCGGGTTATAGCCGGCGGTCTGGCCAGTGAAGCTGGTGTAGCGGGCATTCACCTCGTCATAAATTGGAGTTGTCGGATTTGCCTCGAGCGCATTGCGGAATACGTCCCAAGAAGCTATCTTGCGTTCAATTACGCGGGGAGCAACATTAAGTGTGAAATTGAAGAGACCACCTTTTGTTGTGTGGTTGATAGAAGCTCTGCCACCGAATTCTTCACGGTTTGAATATTTGTCTACGCCATTTTGTGTGCGGTAGTCTACAGTGGCGCGGTAGTTGGTCTTTTCATTACCTCCGCTGATGCTGACAGTGTGAGATGTGCCCCAGCCTGTGCGGGTCACTGCATCCAGCCAGTTGTCATTTCCTCCAAGGTCAACTCCGTTTACAGCATCGGCTCTTAGTGCGCGGTAGCTTTCTGCGTCAAGCATTTTCAGCTCATGGTTTGCCACATTGGCTGTAGCGGTTCCGATATAAGAAGTATGAACTGCACCGTCGCGTGATCCTTTCTTTGTGGTCACTACAATAACACCATTAGAGCCACGTGTGCCATATATAGCAGCTGCAGCGCCGTCCTTGAGGATATCGAAACTTGCGATGTCGTTAGGGTTTAGGTTGGTAAGATTGCCACCCGGAACTCCGTCGATCACGATTAGTGGACCAAGGCCTGCAGCACGCGACGAGACGCCTCGGATCTGGATTGAAGCTTGATTATTAGGATCGCCGACTCCGGTGTTGGTGATTGATACTCCCGGCACTTTACCCTGGATCATCATAGTCGGGTCTAATGAGCTGGAAGCAAGGAAGTCTTCTGATCCGATGTGTGCTACGGTAGAGGTCACCTCTTTCTTGTCCATTGTGCCATAGCCAACCACTACCACTTCATCAAGAAGTTTGGAGTCTTCGCTCAGTCGAATTTCTATTACGCTTTTACCGTTGAGTTTAACTTCTTGAGTCTGATAACCGACATAGCTGGCTATAATAGTAGACTTAGGATCTACATTCTTAAGAGTGAACTCCCCATCGATGTTGGTAGCATCGCCGATGCTGGTGTTTTTAACTTGCACAGTTGCGCCGATTAGTGGCTCTTCTGTGGAGGCGTCAATGACTACGCCTTTCACTTCTACTGTCTGTGCGATGGCTGAGATAGTGAGACTCGTTGCCATCAGGAGAAACAGGATAAACTTTTTCATTTGCAATCCGATTTTCATAAATGAATTTTTTGTGGTAAGATTTTAAAAGAGTAGTATTATGGAAAACTCTGTCAAATCGACAATGCAAAATTAGAACTTGCCAGACACAAAAACAATCATTTTAAATCGAATTAAAATCAATTTAAATATTATATATTTGAAAATCAGATGTAAAATGAATTAGAGTTAATGCAAAAATTAAACTAAAAAACAAGAAAAATAAAACTGGTTTTATGGCTTAGAAATGGCTTTGATGTGCTCTTCAAAGTCATTATTGCCCACAATGGAGCGAGATTTCATCTTAGTTTTGTAGACGTAGACTGTCTTTGTAGAGAGATTTAGATAGTTGGCAACTTCTGTCGGATCGGATATGCCAAGTCGAAGTAATGCAAAAATCCGCACATCCATCGGAAGCTCGCCATCTACAATCTCAATTTGGTTATCGGCATCGAAGAGCTTGTTGAGTTCTTCGATGTAATTTGGAAATAATTTTAAGAATGCCTCGTCGAAAGAGCGGTAGATGCGTTGACGCTCTTCCTTGATGCCCATTTTGTATGGCAAAAATTTAAGATCGTCATATTTCTTTTCCTTTATGGCTTTCACTACATCCTTGCATTTCTCTTCTACTTGATTGACAAAAGCTGTGTTTACATAGAGAGATTGCATTATGTATTGGTCTTTTATTTCAGTGGTCTCTTTCAATTGAGAGATGGTCTCATTTAGGAGGCTGTTTGCTTCGGCAAGTTGTTGATGGCTTTTGCTGATTTCTTTAGTCTTGTTGTCGAGTTCAGAATTTATAAGTTCCAAAGACTTTTTTCTTTTCCTCAACTGTTGGAAAAGTACTACAGAGAGAAGCAAGAGCCCAAGAATCAATGCTATTATGACAGCGAGCCGCCATAATTGTCCATTTATCCAGTTGTAGCGTGCATTGTCAATAGCCGGCATGTAACCACTTATTTCGTATTTGCGCAGCCGTGTGTTGAAAAATGTGGCATCGTCGAGAGCCATCTTGATGTAGGAATATGCTTCATCATTGCGTCCCTCCTCATGTAGCATATGTGCAAGCATTGTGGCTGCCGTGGTTTCTGTAGTATTGGAATGTATGTCGGCAATAGCTGATAGGGCAAGGTAATATTCTGCATCCTGCCTTCTGCCTGCATCAAGGTTTGAAAATGCAAGACGTGAATAATTTATGGCTTTTTCGTGTTCCGACATAGCATAGCGTTGCAGAAGTGCCTTACGTTTTTCTATTGCCTTTACATCATCTTTTTTGTCGAATTGATCTCGGTCTATCTTTGTGTAAGCATAGATATAGGAGTCATTGGGGGCTGTGTCAAGAATGGAATCAAGATAATTCTTATTCAGTTCGTTGTATGTAGGCCAAAGAGGAGATGATTCGCCTCCTACATAGGAGCAAAGAGAGCGATATAGTCGGGTGTAAAGGTTGTAGAAGTAGCACTTTTCTTCTGTGTCGAGATGTTGGGTATCTGTTCTGCTGAGCATTTCAGATGCTTCTTTAAAGAATCCTACGGAGATGAAGTAGTCGGCAAATGCGACATTTGTCTTTGCTCGCAATTCGGGGAGAGTGGTTTCTTCTGCAATTTCATTCATCACAGATGCGTATTTATACGCAGAGTCAGATTGATAAGCCTTATATTCATTAAATAACTCATTGGCAACCTTAAAATTAAGTCGTGAAGAGCTATCACGAAGATCACTTTTAAGAGCCTCAAGCCGCTCTTCTTTATGCCGACGGAAATCGTCTCTCTTCGTCATCTCTGTATTCAGCACATTAAGAGCTGAGTCAAGAGAAAGACCGGATGAGCCGGTATTATCGGTATCAGAATGTTGGCCACAGCAAGTCAGCATCCATAAGATTATAGAAAAAAGTAATAGGTTAGATGTTATTTTGAGTCTAAATCGCATGGCAATTATAGTTTAGGAAATGATCTTCCAACCCTCGATGCGGCGTTTCTCTGAAGAGAAGTTTACTCCGATCTTGAAGAGCTTGCGTGTGTCTGTGGCATACTTGAGGGCATAGCCCTTCTCATCTATCTGGCGCAATGCCTGATCGGGAGTGGAATCGTATTTAAGCTCAATGATGTAGATGAACTCCGGAGTCTCGATCTGAAGGTCGATGCGTCCGTCAGACGTATGCACCTCGGCCTTCGTATCCAGTCCGATTAGCGTAAGGAGTATATAAATGGCATTCTGGAAATTATTCTCATCTTCAATCTTCAGGTCATATGGGATGCCTGCAAAGTATGCCTTGAGATTTTTCATCATAATCTCAGGCTCTCCATCCTCTATGGCATTGATGATATCTGCCACTACTCCTCTTGTTGTGCCACGCTTGACTTTGACATAGAATTTTAGCAAATTGTTGAACAAGCCTCTTCTTACTTCTTCGTTCGGTATCTTAAGGCTTACGGAATCAGAGCTTAGTCGATAGTCAGCGATAGTCAGGTATCCAGTCTGATAAAGAAGAGCGGTTGGGTCTGCATTGAGCAAATCAAGGCCGGCGAGATCATCTAATTTCCAACGGGCATTGAGAGTCTTTTTGATGTCAACGTCCGCATCATGTAGAGCCTCCGCAACTATTGATGCAGTTCCGGTAGCATTCCAGAATCCTCCGATTCTTGATTCATCCATGGCGTTAAGTACAGACCATGGATTGTAGATATCGCTTCCCTCCGGTGCGAACCGATACCCATCGTAATTGCTTTTGAGCAGCTTGCAAGCATCTTCATAGCTTATATTCCTTTTGTATGCAAGTTGGCCGATACCGGATTTAAAATTGTGGAGAAGTTCAGTTTCTGTTATGCCGCAGATGTCAGCAAATTCGTTTGCAAAGGATATGTCCTTAAGGTTGTTAAGGTCGGAAAATACACTGAGCTTGCTGAATCGGCTTACTCCGGTAAGGAATACAAGCTTAATATGCTCTGCAGAGCTCTTGAAATTGGAGTAGATGCTGGCAAGCTTTGTTCGGTAATGCTCGAAGTTGTCGGTCTGGTTGATGTTGCCTACAAGTGGCTTGTCATATTCATCCACGAGGATCACAACCTGCTTGCCTGTTTTTTCATGGATTGTCTTTATAATTGTCTTGAATCTCTGGGAATAGTCAATGTCCTTTACATCTATCTCATATTTCATCTCCCAATCCCTGAAAATATTGTCAAGCACTCCATCGAGCATGCCGGTCTCAGCATACTTGTCTGTATTCAAGTCAATCTTAAGCACAGGGTGTGGTTCCCAATCCCAATCGGTGGAATCTATGTAAAGACCTTTGAAGAGTTCCCTTTGTCCTTCGAAGAAGTACCTGAGGGTCGACAGGAAAAGGCTTTTCCCAAAACGACGCGGACGGGCCAAAAAGAAATATTGGGCACCGTCATCCAATAATCTCTTTATATATTCAGTCTTGTCGATATAAAGCAACCCTCGTTCGCGCAGAATCTTGAAATCCTGCTGACCTATGGGATATCTAACCTTTTTTTCTTCCATAAATCTCTTCTTTACCGCAAAAATAATGTTTTTCCTCTTCTTCTCCAAATTATTATATAAAAATGCCGAAGGAAATTATTCAATATTTTAGGGAATGATCTTCCAACCCTCGATGCGGCGTTTCTCTGAAGAGAAGTTTACTCCGATCTTGAAGAGCTTGCGTGTGTCTGTGGCATACTTGAGGGCATAGCCCTTCTCATCTATCTGGCGCAATGCCTGATCGGGAGTGGAATCGTATTTAAGCTCAATGATGTAGATGAACTCCGGAGTCTCGATCTGAAGGTCGATGCGTCCGTCAGACGTATGCACCTCGGCCTTCGTATCCAGTCCGATTAGCGTAAGGAGTATATAAATGGCATTCTGGAAATTATTTTCATCCTCTATTTTAAGGTCATATGGAATTCCAGCAAAATAAGCCTTGAGATATTTCAGCATCTCTTCTGGTTTCCCGTGCCGTATACTGTCAATTATTTTAAATACTACACTTCCTACCTCATCATTTTTTATTTTTACATAGAATGGGAGAAGTTCTTCGAAAAGCGATTGCCTAACTTCAACATTCGGCAATCCAAGGGTTACTGTGTCAGTGGGCCTATTATAATCTTTTATTGTCAGATAGCCTGTCTGATATAGAAGAGCCACGGGATTGATACTTCGTAGATCAAACCCGGCCAAAGTCCGGAATGAACAACGTGTAGACAATACATCCTTAAGATCTGCATTCACATTTTTAAGGGCTTCTGCCAACAATGTAGGTTTGCCTGTCAAACTCCAATAATTTAGGATATCCCTATCTGCCAAGCAATTAAGAAGTGACCAAGGATTATATATGTCACTTCCTTTTTTTGCGAAGCGGTAGCCGTCATAGTTTTGCTTTAGCATCAATAAGGCATCATTGTAGCCAATTTCAAACTCTTCAGCAAGTGCATTCACACCACTATGAAGATTCTCAAGCAATTCTTTCTCTGTTATGCCACAGATATCAGCAAACTCGTTTGCAAAGGATATGTCCTTAAGGTTGTTAAGGTCGGAAAATACACTGAGCTTGCTGAATCGGCTTACTCCGGTAAGGAATACAAGCTTAATATGCTCTGCAGAGCTCTTGAAATTGGAGTAGATGCTGGCAAGCTTTGTTCGGTAATGCTCGAAGTTGTCGGTCTGGTTGATGTTGCCTACAAGTGGCTTGTCATATTCATCCACGAGGATCACAACCTGCTTGCCTGTTTTTTCATGGATTGTCTTTATAATTGTCTTGAATCTCTGGGAATAGTCAATGTCCTTTACATCTATCTCATATTTCATCTCCCAATCCCTGAAAATATTGTCAAGCACTCCATCGAGCATGCCGGTCTCAACATACTTGTCTGTATTCAAGTCAATCTTAAGCACAGGATACGGTTCCCAATCCCAATCGGTGGAATCTATGTAAAGACCTTTGAAGAGTTCTCTTTGTCCCTCGAAGAAGTACCTGAGGGTTGACAGGAAAAGGCTTTTACCAAAACGACGTGGACGGGCCAAAAAGAAATATTGGGCACCGTCATCCAATAATCTCTTTATATATTCAGTCTTGTCGATATAAAGCAACCCTCGTTCGCGCAGAATCTTGAAATCCTGCTGACCTATTGGGTATCTAACCTTTTTTTCTTCCATAAATCTTTTCTTTACCGCAAAGATAATGTTTTTATAACTTTCATCCAAATTATTACATATATAAGTAGACTACGTATGCATTATTTTTATTAACTTTGCTTTTGGAAATGTTATAATGTGAAAAGAAAAAGGACTGAGATATGGCAGAAACTGTAGCATATCCAATTGGGTTGCAAGATTTCAATACACTCCGTAATGAAAACTACGTCTATATTGATAAAACACAGTATATAGAACAGTTGATTAAGACGAAACCCCGATATTGCTTTCTGGCGCGTCCGAGACGCTTCGGGAAAAGTCTCTTTCTGTCTACTCTTCAATGCTTTTTTGAGGGTAAACGGGATCTTTTCAAAGGCCTTTACATAGATTCTATGGATTGGGAATGGGAAGAGTACCCTGTGCTTCGTCTTGACCTAAATTATAATAGTTATGAAGAGTCAGGTCAACTTGACAGTGTATTAAATACCACATTTACTGCGTGGGAAGAAAAATATGGAGTAGTTGTTTCGGTGTCAATTTCTCATCCAAGACCCGCTGCATCGAAGACTGGAAAATCGGAAAAGAATGAGTGAATAAATATCATGACTAAAAAATACTAAGTAGCTAATAAAAATTAATGCACATATAAATCCGAGATATTTTCGAGGCAGTCTGGCTGCGGAGTGAAGGAGCTTAGCGAGCTAAGCGACTGAACGACAATGCCGGAATGTCCGAAAATAGCCGGATTTATTTGTGCAAGATTGGTTCTGCAGCCTCCACTGTAGCTTGTATTTTTTCTCCTACCATAGAATTTCTCAACACTTGTCGTTTCATACAAGGTCTTGGAGCTGCTGGAGGCATTGTCCTTTCCCGTTCAATTTCTACCGACAGTTTTGCAGGCCGGGATTTAGCGAAAGCGCTTGTTATTATCCGTGCAGTTAATGGTGTAGCTCCAGTTTCAGCTCCGGTGATCTTAGATGCCGCCAAATCAGCAATAGTGTTATTGATTAAGTAAAAATAGTTGTCGGTTATATAGGTTGTTGTGATATATTGAGCTTAAATAGCAAAAATTTGCAGTGTGGGTAAATATTACCAATATATGAGAATTAGTGGGCCTTGGTCTACTCACCAGAGCCGTGTGTGAGCCTATAATCACCTGTTTGTAATATTCCATCAAGTGCTAGTTCTGATGCTCGGAATAAACTTTAACGTAAATTTTGTTGTTATAATTTTGTAGGATGCGAAATTATTATTAAATTTGCATATGAAAAATACCCTTCGTAACTGAACGGCTACGTGAAAAGTGCGTAGCTCACAAGTGTAGGTTGCGCGGGTTATTTTTTTGCCCTTTTGGTTCGTGACGTATCTCTGGTATGGTATTTGGGAATGAAACTCCAGTGGCGATATACCTGAGTCCAGCTGTCTGCAGCAACGCGGATTGGTGTAGTTACTCCAATGTTAAAATTAGGGTATATCTCTCTAATCCGTGCGTTGATATGTTTATATAACTTCAATTTTGTCAACGTCCTTTTGCCTATCTTATTTTCGCCTTCCGTTTTCAGTTTATCTTTCTCATTCAATTTGAAACACATTGCACCAAGTATCACATCCATGAACTGAAGTGGAAGATGATGCTTTGAATTTACTTCTACTATTCCATCATATGCAATCGTGAGACCTTTGCCTTTAAGAATAGGATCATTTGCCATACCACGAATGTGTATAATAAACTCATTACGTTCGCTTTGGCGCAAAGGAATTTCATCAATAAACAAAGTCATAGAATCAAGTTCTTCATCTGCATACGGTAATCCAAATGCAAATTTTATGAACTGATAATAAAGCATCTGATAATCAGCTTTCTTTTCTTCTGGTGTGAGTCGTGAGGCTGTAAACTGATTATGTCTGAAGAATATACGAATTTTTAGTTTGCCTTCCTTTGCGAGATCAAATAATTCATCTACAACTCGAAGATATTTTTCATAATGATATTCATTGACCTTTTGCCATTTAATTTCATCATTTATGCCCACTTCAGTTACAATTGAGCGCATCCGCTCCATCACTTCATGATGATTTTTGGAGGACACTAATATACCTCCGTAGAAATTTGAATAAAATTCTCCGTGACGATCACTTTCATCAAGCCATATGAATATCATATTTCCTCAAATATTAGATTGCAAAATTACTAATTTTTTTTGTATTTCGTTCCATATTCAGATTTTTTTCATATTCGTTGATATATGGCACGACATCAAACCACCCCAAAAGGAATGCCTTCTAAAGGTCCATCTTCTCCCGGCTCAACAATCAATATATATGATTAAAAAATTATGCCAAGCCGCCTACCCGTCTGTTCACCCGGACGGCCGTTATAATAGCCGCTCTATTATTCAGTTCTTTTATCTGAATATCATGTTCGGAAAGCCTATGATCAATACGATTCTCTATATGCATTAATCGCTGATTGATACTGTATCCTTTCAGGAGATAGTCCTTCAATACCTTATTCGCCCAGCCTCTAAATTGAATACCTCGTTTAGACTTTACTCGGTATCCGATGGAGGTAACCATCTCTATATTATAATATTCCACTTGGTATGTTTTCCCATCCGCAGCAGTTGTCGCAAATTTTGCGACAACTGAAGAACCTTCTAATTCTTCTTTCAAGGCATTGGCAATATGTTTGCCAATTGTCTTAACATCTCGATCAAAGAGGGTGGTAATTTGTTGGCGGTTGAGCCATACATTCTCATTCTCCAGCCTAACTTCAAGCTTAATCGTTGAGTTCGGTTGGTAAAGTATTATTTCATTGTCTTGCGATGATGAAGTAAGTGGTAAAGGTGTAATCTCATTCATTATGCAAAATTAACAAAAACTTTTAACATTTTGGCAATAAGCCTCAGAAAGTTTCTTAAGCAAAGGATTATAAGGAATACACCTGAAATTTTAATTGACAGGTGTATGTCCTGTGATTCGTTTGAAAAGACGGGAGAAATGATGCGGATAGCGAATAAGACCCCATCTCATAAAATTTCAGAGCCACTGGGGTCGCTGGGTTGGAGCG
>CAYNEZ010000015.1:0-19171 GCA_964396365.1 uncultured Sangeribacter sp.
GGCATGACTCCTCGCGAATATATGCAAAACAATAAAGATGCATAAATCAAGAAAACGTTACTAAAATTGTATAATTTTAAACTCTGTTTTGCAGTTGTTTTGAAATTCGTAAATAAGTTGAAATAACTATATTAAAACAAAGCATTTTAAGGATGTTTTTATTTTGCCATTCAAAAAAAAATTACTAATTTTGTAATTAAGCAAAATATTGTTTCATAATTTAGTTTTTTTTCTGACCATGAAAATTACCAGATCTGCCCTGAGCAGAATGGCTGCTACACTATTATTTTCTACTGCAGGAATATTAGGAGCAAGCGGCATTGCATCTGCAAATGACAAAGTGGGCGTAGGCAATCCCTATCTTCCGTTGTGGGAGCATCTTCCTGACGGAGAACCCAGAGTTTTTGAAGATCCCGATAATCCGGGTAAATACCGCGCCTATATTATCGGTTCGCACGACCTTCGTGTTAATGAATATTGTGGTCCTGATATTCGTATGTGGTCAGCGCCGGTAGAAGATCTTACAGATTGGCGCGACGAAGGAGCAATTTTCACATATGAAAAAGATGGGAAATGGGATGTCATGTTTGCTCCTGACCTTGTAGAGGTACGCGATAGAAAAGGAAACAAGGAATACTATCTATATCCTCATAGTCGCGGTCCGCGTCGTGAGGCAATGGTATGTAAAGGTCCTCGTCCCAATGGACCCTTCACTCCGGTCAATTTGAATGCTGACGGCAGTGCTGTAGTGGACGGAAGTATCCTTGGCTTTGACCCTTCTATTTATATCGAGCAGATTTCAGACAAGAAAGATCCCGACTATAAGAAAGGATTCCGAGCATATGGCTTTTGGGGTTTCCAACACTCAAGTGCTGCTGAACTTGACCAGAATACAATGTATTCCCTCCGTCCCGGCACAGAAATAATACCATATTTCATGCCTGCAAGTGCTCGGTATGGAGTGATCAAAGATCCCGAAGGTACCCAATATCCCGCGCTATATAGCGAGCAGAATCCCGGTGACTTCAATTTCTTCGAGGCATCTTCAATACGAAAGGTCGGCAACAAATATGTGATGATATTCTCCGGCTATTCCGGTCCGGATTATGGCCTTCCAAGCACAAATTCCACTCTTCGCTATGCTTATGCCGATTCTCCTCTCGGACCTTGGAGAAGTGGGGGAGTGCTTGTAGATTCACGCGGCATAGTTCTCAACGAAGATGGAACTGCCCTTAAGGAGACAAACGCTGCCCACAACACCCACGGTTCGCTACAGGAAATAAATGGACAGTGGTATGTCTTTTATCATCGTCCTCCACGCGGATTCGGATTTGCGCGCCAGGCTATGGTAGCTCCCGTAAAAATAGAATGGGATAAGAAAAAAGTTGCTGATGGAGGAATTGTGACCATAACAGGCTATGATCCCTATGCAGCTGATGAGACATGGACAGCTAAAGCTTCAAATGGCGATTATTATCCCGGAGCAGAGGTGACATCTGAAGGTTTCCAGATATTCGGACTTGATCCTTATAAATATTATGATGCCGGCTACGCTTGTTATCTTTCAAATATTGGCTCCATGCAAGACACATGGGATATCTGGGATCCCAACATGACCGTCAATATGAATGGTGGTGATATAGTAGGCTATAAATACTTTGGATTCGGAGGTCTTGATAAACCCACGAAGGGTCTTAAGCCATTTGAAGGAACAAAGCCCGGAAACGACACAGAATTTAATGTTTTCCTGACTCCGCAGGCTCCTTGGCCGGTAAAATTAAATGTAATGCTTGATGGTCCTTATGACAATGAAACTTGGAAAGGGAAGAAGATAGGTGAGATATTGGTGCCTCCAGGCTCTCCACGAGAAGTGACAAAGTTCAAGATCGATGTTGCTGATGCAGTGGATGGTCTTGATGGAAAGCATGCAGTTTATCTTGTGGCTGAAGGTGCTCCTAATCGTCCTGCAGTGGTATTGAATGGTATTGGATTCAGTAAGAAAGGGGAAGAACTCGTGCATACTTCATCTCCAGAAATTACAATTGCTGTCAATGGCGTAGCCCTCAATCTTCCTGAACATCCCACGCGCTCTACAAATGATAACGGTTACACTGGCTATGACATGTATGATGTGACATATACGCTTCTTTCTGACAAAACGCCTGAAGTTTCCGCATTGTCTTATTCCGGACAATCCGTTAAGTTTGAAATAGAGCAACCAAAGTCGGTCAACGATAAAGCAGTAGTAAAGTGTGAGTATAATGGCAAGTCAAAGACCTATACTCTCATCCCAATGAAAGCCAAATAAAAGTTGGTAGAATCCATGAAATTTAAGCTCCGTGTCATGTAAACACGGAGTTTTTTTATGAGAATATGCATTATATTTCATATAGCTAATGAAAGTGAATTTTTATAAAATTAGTTGGTTTTCGTTGAAAGATTATTGTATTTCCCAAAAAATATTATTATCTTTGTAATTTAAATATTGGTTCAACCAAATTGGAGAGTGTTTCTATAAAGAAAAATTTTACTTAACCTTCTATTTTTCATTCATGTTTTCAAAAAGATTAAACAGCAAGATGCTTGCAGCTGTGGTCGTGATGGTCGCGACCCTGTGTGTATCGGCTTTTGCAGGGCTAAAGTCCGGATCTTGGAGCTTGAATCCTGCAGATTTTCGCTACGACATGAGTCTCTATTTCAGTCTTGCAGACAAAAGTCTGGAAGACCTTGAAAATTACGAGATCGGCGCATTTGTCGATGATGAATGCCGTGGTGTAGCTGAAAAGTTGGTATTGTCGGAGACAGAAAGCTGTCTCTATATGCGAATTAGAAGCAATACCGCAAATGGTGAAAAAATCGAATTCCTTATTCGTGACAAGAAGACTGGAGATACCACCGTCTTGAAAGCGAAAGATGGAACCGATTTAATTTTTAAGTCAGGTTCTCGAGTGGGAATGCCTTCGGATCCTTATCTTATGACTCGTTTCTACAATGTGGTCATAAGCGCAGGTGAAAATGGTACCATTTCGTTTGAGAATGGCCTTTATGCCGAGGGCGGCGAGATTAAAATTGTAGCTGTTCCGGATAAAGGGTATCACTTCGAAAGTTGGAGTGACGGCAATAAGGATGCTACGAGGACGTTGACTGTTGTAGGAGACATTGAGCTCTCGGCTTCATTCGGACCCAATATATATAAGGTGGTATTCTTGATTGATGGAGAGGAATTGACTTCATTTGACTTAGCCTATGGCTCTCCAATCACTGCTCCCGAGGTCCCTGCTAAAGAGGGCTACTCTTTTGGAGGTTGGACTGATCTTCCTGAATCTATGCCTGATCACGACCTTCAGGTATCAGGTAGCTACGTCTTGAATAGCTACAAACTGACATTCAAGATTGATGGCGAAGTCGTGTCTTCTGAAGATGTACAGTTCGGTGCTCCAATTCAAGTTCCGGATGTTCAGGAAAAAACCGGCTATACATTTAATGGGTGGGGTGATATTCCAGCGACCATGCCTGCTCACGATGTGGAGATGTATAGTTCCTATTCTCCCAATTCCTATAATTTGACTTTCAAAATTGATGATGAAATCATTCAATCTTCAGAAGTCTTATTCGGGTCTGCTATCATTGCTCCAGAGGCTCCATTTAAAGATGGCTTTGTTTTCGCCGGTTGGATCGATCTTCCTTCTGAGATGCCTGCAGAGGATCTTGTTGTGATCGGAGAATATAAAGTCAAGACATATACGTTGACTTTCAAGGTTGATGGAGAAATAATTGAAACAGCAAATCTTGAATTTGGTGCTCCAATCGTAATTCCTGAGGCTCCTGAAAAGGAAGGCTACACTTTCAATGGTTGGGGAGAAGTGGCAGAGACTATGCCTGCTAATGACTTGGAAGTAAACGGAAGTTATTCAGTCAATAATTATACTCTTACCTACAAGCTTGATGGTGAGGTCTTTATGACGTCTGAGGTGGCTTATGGCACTTCGATTATTGCTCCGGAAGCACCTGCTAAAGAAGGCTATTCTTTCAGTGGATGGGCGGATGTCCCCGCTACTATGCCTGCAAGGAATCTTGAGATTTCGGGAACTTATACTGTATGTTCGTATACTCTTACTTTCCGTATTGATGGAGAAGTGCTTGAATCAATGACTGTTGCTTACGGTGCAGATATAAAGACTCCATCAGCTCCGGATAAGGAAGGTTATACTTTCAGCGGGTGGGATGATGTGCCTAAGGTGATGCCCGCTTCTGATCTTGAAATCAATGGTTCTTACATTGTAAATAACTATACTCTTACTTTCAAGATTGGCGATGAGGTGATCATGACTTCAGAATTGCCTTATGGCACTTCAATTATTGCTCCCGAAGCTCCTGCAATGGAGGGATATTCATTTACCGGTTGGGGAGAAGTTCCGGCAGTTATGCCAGCTCAAGATCTTGAATTTAATGGTTCATACGAAGTTAACACATATACAGTTGTGTATAAGGTGGATGGAGAGGCTGTCTTTACTGCGAAAGCAAAATATGGGGAAAAAGTTCCTCAATATTCAGCAGCGGACAAAGAAGGCTACTCATTCAGTGGCTGGGGTGAAATTCCAGCCTCAATGCCAGCTTTTGACTTAGAGTTCAATGGTGTATATAGTCCTAACAATTATAATCTTACTTTCAAGGTAGGTGATGTCATTTTGTTCCAAGGTGAGGTTGCCTATGGTTCTGAAATTATAGCTCCTGAGGCTCCGGCAAAGGAAGGATATACGTTTGGTGGATGGAAAGATGTCCCAGCTACCATGCCGGCAACCGACCTTATATTTGATGGAAGCTATGATATCAACAAATATACCATTACTTTTAAGATTGAAGATGAAGTATATGAGACGGTTGAATATGAATACGGTGCTACTATTGAGGCTCCAGATGCTCCTTACGTAGAAGGTAAATTGTTTAGTGGTTGGGGCGATATTCCTGAGACCATGCCTGCTTTTGACCTTGTATTTGGCGGTACCTATGCTGAAAACTTCTATAGGATTGTATTTAGAATAGACGGTGTTGTGCTATTTACCGACGATTATGAATATGGCACTCCGATATCTGTCCCTGAAGCTCCTGCAAAAGAAGGATATTCCTTCAATGGCTGGGGAGATGTACCCTCTACTATGCCAGCTCATAACCTTGAATTTGACGGTAGTTACTCTGTTAACCAATATGTGATTACATTCAAGATTGATAATGAGGTAATCTATACAGGACAACTTGCGTATGGTGCAGATATTGTGGCTCCGGATGCTCCAGCAAAGGATGGCTGTAGCTTTGGAGGATGGGGTGTGGTGCCCGCTACCATGCCGGCTTACGACCTTGAAGTGAGTGGATCTTATTTGGTCAACACTTATACACTGACTTACCAGATTGATGGTGTGGATTTCTTCACAACACAGATGCCTTACGGCTTCCCAATCTCAGCAATAGAAGCTCCGGCAATAGAAGGTTATTCTTTCTCAGGATGGAGTGGCATTGTTGAGACTATGCCTGCTTCCGACCTTGTGGTCTCTGGCACATATACATTGAATAACTATAAGCTTAGTTTCAAAATTGGAGAGGATCTTATTTTCGAAGGAGAACTTCCTTATGGATCTGCAATCTCTGTTCCAGATGTTCCCTCCAAAGAAGGTTACACCTTCGGAGGCTGGGGTATGGTTCCTGAAACAATGCCTGCGTATGATCTGGAGATTACAGGAGACTACATAGTCAATGTCTATAATATTACGTATAGAATTGATGGGGTTGACTACTTTACAGGTAAACTCCCATATGGTGCAGAAATAGTAGCACCGGAAGTTCCTGCAAAAGAAGGTTACACATTTGTTGGTTGGAGTGATGCAATTTCTGTGATGCCTGCATCCGATGTTGTAATTTCCGGCTCTTATGCAGTAAACTCCTATAAATTGTCATTCAAGATTGGAGAGGATGTAATATATGAAGGCGATCTTGCTTATGGAACTTCCATTACCGCTCCTGAAGCTCCTGTCAAAGATGGCTACACTTTCGGAGGTTGGGGAATGGTGCCGGAAACTATGCCGGCTTCAGATCTTGAGATTACTGGCGAATATACAGTCAATGTCTACAATATTACATTCAGAATTGACGGTGTCGATATCTTTACCGGTCAACTGCCTTATGGGGGAGAAATCGTTGCTCCTGAAGTGCCTGATAAAGATGGAAACGCTTTTTCCGGTTGGGGTGATGTTCCGGCAACAATGCCTGCGTATGATCTTGTAATTTCCGGTACGTATGCAGTTAACTCCTATAAGCTGACATTTAAGATAGGTGAAGATGTGATTTATACCGGTGAGCTTGCTTATGGTACTCCTATTATAGCACCAGAAGCTCCTGCGAAGGAAGGTTATACCTTCGGAGGCTGGGGTATGGTGCCCGAGACAATGCCGGCTTCCGATCTTGAGATTACAGGTGATTACAATGTAAATGTCTATACCTTGACATTTGACATTGACGGTGAGATCTATTTTACTACTCAGATTGCTTATGGAGCTGAGATTACTGTTCCTACTGATGTTCCTGATAAAGATGGAAACGCATTTGTTGGTTGGGGTGACGTCCCTGCAACCATGCCAGCCCATGATCTTGTGATTTCAGGGTCATATGCTAAAAACAACTTTACTCTGACATTCCGTATCGGTGAAGAAGTTATCTTTACTGGTCAACAGCCAGTGGGTTCAGAAATCGTCGTTCCAGTGGTAGCCGATAAGGAAGGTTACACTTTCAGTGGCTGGGGTGATGTTCCTGCAACAATGCCGTCACAAAATATTGAGTTCACAGGAGAATATATTCCTAACAACTACGTTTTGACATTCAAGATTGGCGATCAGATTATCCATACTGAAACAGTAGCTTATGGTAGCGAAATTGCTTGTCCGGAGGCTCCTGCAAAAGAAGGTCATACATTTGCTGGCTGGGGTGTCGTGCCTTCTACTATGCCTGCATATGATGTTGAAATCACTGGTGCTTACGATGTCAATTCTTATAGCGTGACATTTAAAATTGGTGAGGACATCATCAGTTCTGATCAGGTGCTTTATGGTGCAGAAATCGCAGTTCCAGAGGCCCCTGCTAAGGAAGGCCATTCGTTTGCAGGATGGGGAGAAATTCCTAATGCAATGCCTGCTAAGGATCTTGAATTCAATGGTAGCTACAATGTAAATTCTTATACTCTTACATTCAAGATTGGAGATGACGTGATTTCCTCTGAGAAAGTGGCTTACGGAAGTGAAATTGTAACTCCGGAAGTTTCAGATAAAGAGGGTTACTCATTTACTGGCTGGGGTGTAGTTCCAGCTACAATGCCTGCTTATGATGTAGAACTCATTGGAGGATATGAGATCAATTCTTATAGCGTGACATTTAAGATAGGTGAGGAAATCATCAGCACAGATCAGGTTGTTTATGGCGGTGAGATTACAGTTCCTGAGGCTCCGGCTAAGGACGGTCATACATTTGCAGGATGGGGTGAAATTCCTAATGCAATGCCTGCTAAGGATCTTGAATTCAATGGCAGCTACAATGTAAATTCTTATACTCTTACATTCAAGATAGGTGAAGAGGTAATATTCTCAGAGAAGGTTGCTTACGGAAGTGAAATTGTTGCTCCCGAGGCTCCTGAAAAAGAAGGTTACTCATTTACTGGCTGGGGTGTAGTTCCCGCAACAATGCCAGCTTCCGATATTGAATTCTCCGGAGCTTATGAATTGAATTCATATAAGATTGTATTTAAGGTAGGTGATGAGGTCGTTGCAGAAGCTCAAGTTCCTTATGGTGCTGAGTTAACTGTTCCCGAAGCTCCAGCAAAAGAAGGTCATACATTTATCGGATGGGGTGATGTTCCCGCTACAATGCCTGCTTCTGATCTTGTTATTTTAGGTTCATACGAAGCTAACTCCTATACAGTGATCTTCAAGATTGGTGATGAGGTCATTTCAGAATCTAAGGTTGTCTATGGTACTGAGATTCCAATTCCAGAAACTCCTGAAAAAGAGGGTTACACATTCAGTGGATGGGGTATTATCCCAACTTCAATGCCTGCTTCAGACCTTGAGTTTAATGGTGCGTATAATGTTAACTATTATACTTTGATCTTTAAGATCAACGATGAAGTTGCCTATATGGGCCAAGTGGCTTACGGTGCTGATATCGTGATTCCACAAGCTCCAGATCAAGAAGGATATGATTTTAGTGGATGGACAGATGTTCCTGCAACAATGCCAGCCCATGACTTGGAATTCAATGCTACTCTGACAGCTAAATTCTTCAAAGTCTTCTTCAAGATCGATGGTGAATTGTTCAAGACAATGGAAGTTGCTTATGGAAATAAGATCCAAGCACCTGATGCTCCTGTGAAAGAAGGGTATTCTTTCGATGGTTGGATTGATCTGCCGGAGACAATGCCTGCTCATGATATTGAAACCAATGGCACTTATAGCTTGAATTATTATAAGGCCAACTTCATCATTGATGAGGAAGTTTATCTAACTCTTAATGTTGCATATGGAGCAGAAATTGCAATTCCTGATGCTCCTGAAAAGTATGGTTATTCATTTGATGGTTGGATAGGAATTCCGGAATCAATGCCTGCACATGACATAGAGATCGTTGGTACATATTCCATAAATGTATATAAGATTACATTCCAGGTAGACGGTGAGGTCTTCAAGGAGATGGAATATGAATATGATGCAATCATTGATGCTCCTGAGGCTCCTGAGAAAGAAGGATATACCTTCTTAGAATGGCTTGCCCTGCCAGAAAGAATGCCTGCTGATGATCTTGTTGTAAGTGCTGTATATAGCGTCAATTCATACAAATTGTCGTTCTATATTGACGGTGAACTCTATCAGGAGGAAATGGTAGATTACGGCGCAATAATTGAAGTGCCAAAACCTGAAATTCCTGAAGGTAGAGTATTTGATGGATGGTCAGCAATTCCTGAGACCATGCCTGCTCATGACGTAGATGTTTATGGTACGACATCCGAATATGATCCTGATGGAGTAGACGGAATTTATTCCGAAACTGATGAAGTTACAGTTTATACTGTTGATGGCGTTCTTCTTTTGAAGAAAGTCATGGTTTCTGAACTCAAAGATCGTCTCATTCCTGGTTTGTATATCGTAAATGGAAAGAAGACCATAATCAGATAGTTTCTTTTAAAGTGTCCGGCAAAATTGCCTAAGCATGATGATTTTGCCGGATACTAATCTTAATCATATAATTAATTAACTTAATCCATTAATACATTAAAGACCTATGCGAAAATCAATTCAGCAGATGCTCATGCTCAGTCTGTGTGCGATGTCGTCTTCTATTGTGGGAGCGGCTACACTCAGCGTGGATGAGGCTAAAGACGTTGCCGCTGAATTCTTTCAGGCTAGCGATGTCTATCGGCTTGCAGACAAGGATGCCTTTGCCCTTGCTTATACCGCAGCTGATAATGATGCAAATCCGATATGCTACGTCTTCAATGCCAAGGATGGCAAAGGATTCGTAATTATTTCGGCTGATGAAAGCTCTATTCCTGTTATTGGTTATTCCGATAATTCTATTTGGAGCGTTGGATCTGTTCCTACTCCGGCAGAGCGAGTGCTCCTTGAGCCAGTAAAGGTTTCGGCTGATGTGCGACGTCGTGTTCTCGCACGTGCATCTGCCCAGTCTTCAAGTAAAGTCCTTGAAACTCCTTCTTGGAGTCAAGAGGCACCATTCAACAACAGCATACCCAATCGTCGACTGACCGGTTGTGTCGGAGTTGCTCTTGCTGAAATCCTGAAGTATCATGAATATCCTGCTTCCCGTCCCGCTTCTCTCGTAAATGGAGGTGAAGATACCCAATATTCATGGGCTTCCATGCGTAGGGACAATCACCGCAATGGTTATTCTGAGGAAGAAGCCAACGCAGTGGCCACTCTCGTAGCTGACGCAGCAATCGGTATCGGTACCGACTTTGGCATGTCAAGTTCAAGCGCTTATGAGGTGAAAGTGCCATACGCTCTTACTTCACTCTTCGGCTATGATGCCGGTGTTTCCTACAAAAAGCGTCAGGAGATGACTCGTGATGCTTGGGATCAGGTGATCGTCGATGAAATCGATGCTGATCGCCCTGTGCTTTATTGCGGTCAGGATGTGACTGCTGGACACGCTTTCGTATGTGATGGCTATGAAATGCGAGGATCTATTCCTTATTTCCACATCAACTGGGGATGGGGCGGCTCTGCCAATGGATTCTTTGCTACAGATGCGCTGAATCCTGTAGTTAGCAAAGCTCATAAATACAATGACCTTATGACCATCGTATTTGGTATCAAGCCTGCAGCTGACAACAATGTTTGGTCTGATATCCATGTGACGAGCGATGGCGGTCAGGTAGGTCTTACTCTTGATGTGGCTGACATCTCTTCTGCATCATCTTTCACAGTACGTGCCGGATCACTCAAGAATATCTCCAACACTGACTTCAGCGGAAAACTCTCTGTTGCTCTCTTTGGTTCTGATGGCAAGATGAAGACTCTTCTCAACGACGGAAGAAACTTCAGCCTATGGGCTCTTCAGATAATGAGCTATGTCGACTTCTCATGTAAGGTTCCCGCCGGTATTTCTGTTGAGGACGGCGATGTAGTTCGTCTTGTAGCTCAGCCTGCTTTCAGCACTGAATGGATTCCTGTTTCCGGAGATGTGCTTGCAAATGGTGAAGTATCAGCGAAGAATAATCAAATCCCTTATTTTTCAATTTATCTTCCATCCTCTTCCGACGATGCTGATGTCTCTGCCTCTGATGATAAAGTCATTAAGGGTCGCGATTACACGTTTACAGTTGTTCCCACGTCTGCCGACAAGGTCATCACTGTAAAGGCCAACGGCTTTATCCTTACAGCCGATGCCAACAATAACTACCGACTCTCCAATGTGCTCGAAGATCAGAGGATTGAGATTCTTGTGCAAAATGCTTCTGATGTCCTTTCGAAGAAGACCATGTGGGTAACAGCAGGTAATCTTCAGAATCTTCTTACGGAACAGGAGGCTGCAACGATTACAGACCTTATTCTATTCGGTAGCATCAACGCCACAGACTTTAGTTTCATGCGCGACCGAATGAAACTTCAACGCCTCGACATATCGCAAGTAAGTATCGTGGCCAATGGTTCAAATCCGGCTAATGCTATCCCTACAAAAGCTTTCAATGGATATCGTTCACTTAAGCAAGTTATTCTTCCTAATAGTCTTACTACATTCAAGAATGGCTGTTTCGCACAGACCGGGCTTACCTCAATTGAGGTGCCAGCCAATGTAGGAACATGGGAATACAATGTCTTTGTGGGATGTAACCAACTTCGCGAAGTTATAGTGCGTCGCTCTTCACCGGCATGGATCAACTGGTGTGTTTTCAACGGTACTCCTCAGACTAAGCTTGTTGTCCCGGTAGGAGCTACGGATGCATATAAGGCTAAGGAATATTGGCAAGACTTTAAAGAAATTGTAGAAGAGAACCCCGTAGTATCCGACTACTTCTATCTCACCGTTGCAGAACAGAAGGGGCTTAATTTTACTCTTCTGACAGATGGTAGTGAATTCCCAAGGGGATCTAAGTACCAATTCAGTGTTGAGAGTGACGGCTCTAATGAAGATGCCATCATGCAAGTCTATGCAAATTCAACACTCCTTTACCCCAATGCTTCCGGTATCTATGAAGCTACAATCAATAGCAATACTTTGATTCATGTTGAGTTTAAGCAGCCTCAAGCTACTACAGTGGATACAACTTGGAAACTTACAGGCGATGCAGGTGGTATAGGTCTCGTTACAAATGTTGTTAATGTGCCTTTCCAGCAAACGTTTACTGTTCGTGCAAACGCTATCAAGGTTCCTAAGGGTGATGATGCTGCTAAGTTCTATGGTCTGGTGCTCACTGACAAGAATGGAGCAATCAAGGAGTTCATCTCTTCTATTATCAGCAACTACTACAGTCGTACTGGCGAAAACCTTACATACAATTTCAATTGTACTGTGAAGGAAGCACAGGTTAAGGAGGGTAACCAGATACGTCTTGCTACTTCTTATAATAAGAAGGATTGGCAACTTGTGGAAGCTGAAGCCGATGGTATTACAGACCGCATCCAAGCTGTAAACAATCCTGTTGTTTATCACAATGTCATAATGCCTACAAGCGTTACAGGCGCAAGAATTGAAGGTGCATCTTCCGAAGTTGTTCGTGGTCTGCCATTCACAATCAAGGCTTCCGCTATCAATCCGGCTCAACGTGTGACTGTCGCTGTCAATGGTGTGACTTACCAGTCAAATGTCACTAACGCAGTCGTTTCCATTCCTGCTGTTCTCGAAGACCTCGATGTTACTATCACTGTAAAAGATGCTGATGCCGGCGACTATATGGTCTACAACATCCAGGAAGGTCTGTTGGCAGAAAAACTTGGAAGTGATTGCCCGACTCGTGTCAAGCTTATCGGCAATATGCTCCTTAGCGATTTCAACGCTATCCGCGCAAATGCAAGTACAATTATCGACCTTGATTTGTCTGAAGTCACCATCAAGGGCGCTGCCATGACTGGTAATTCAATTCCAGAGAACGCATTCGCTCCTTCAAGTGCAAGTGCAATCTCATCTCTGAAGACGATTATTCTTCCAAATAATCTTGAACGTATAGACAAGAATGCATACGCACGTTGTACCCAAATTACGGAAATCATCATTCCTGCAGGTGTCAACTACGTTGGCGACGGTGCATTCTCTGCATGTACAAGTCTGACTAAGATTGACGCTCGTCCAAAGGTGGCTCCTACATGTGGTAAAACTTCTCCATTCCCTTCAAGTGGACTTTCTAAGATTTCTCTTGTCGTTCCTAAGGGTTCAGAAGAAAGCTATAGCGTGCCTTCTACTTGGTGGTCTATGCTTCCACTTTATAAGGCTCCCACTGAGGCAAAGGACTACTATTGGGTAAAAGTTGACAGGTCTCGTATGGCTGTGCGTGATTATAAGGGTGATCTCAACAATGTGCCTATCGGATCCGCAGACTTTGATTTAATATTCGAGCTTCCCAACTGCCAGCAATCAAGATTTAAAGTAGAGTACCAAACACATATTCGTACGGGAGTTGCCTTCAAGATCTACGATAATGGAGTGGATGTCATGGCTAACTTGAACTCTTTCCAATTTCAGCCAAATTCATATACATATGTATATCCAGTCCAGCATTGGAGCAGTACGGCAGGATTGTTTGGAGTAAGATTTATCCATTCTGCTACATCCGGTCCGTGGGTGCCTCAGAACCATGAGGTTGATCTGAAGTTCTTCTATTCTATCAATTTTGAGAATAAGGAAGGTGCCGAGGGCGTCACTGCCGAGGTCGTTGATGTTCCTGATGAATGCAAATGGTATAATGTGAAGATGGCAGATTTCCAGAATCAGGTGCTGAATTCCTATGGAAGACCTACAAGTAACACTGAAGTCAAGCCGGTGCTCTATCGTGAGGGTACAGATATCAAGTTCCAGCTATCTGATGTTGCACCAAAGACTGATCTCGTAGTTGAAATGATGACCAAAGTAATGACAAAGAGTGGTGAAACTCCTGAATATGAAGAAAGGGAAATGACTCTTACTTCTGACAATGGAATTTATACTATTCCTGCTCTTCAAGGTGATACATGGATCAGAATCTCTGGCATCAGAAGCTATGAAGAAGGTGATCCGATTCCTGCAAGTGTACTTGAAAAACTTGACAAGGAAGATGTACTTTCATACTCAGAACTTACTATAACAGGGGAAATGAAAGAGGAAGATTTCGAAAAGATTCGTGATAATTTCGAATCACTTGAATCTCTTGACCTTACTCAAATCAACAATGAGTCAATTCCTGAAGGTGCGTTCGAAGGTATGGATCAGCTTAAAGACGTTATCGTATCAGAGACAGTTACAGAAATTGGTGCAGGTGCATTCAAAGATTGCGAGAATATCGAATCTCTGACACTTCCTGGAGTGACATCTATTGGAGAAGGTGCATTTGATGGATGCGACAACTTGACAAGCATACTGCTTCCATCCCTTGGCTCATCTCAAGCTTCAGGAAAATTAGGAATTCGAAAAGCCAGCGGTATGGATGGAGTAAGTGTTGAGTCTTTCAGAGGTCTCAATCCTAACTGTCTTATCTATGTGGGATCTGTAGATATTCCAAATTCTGAGTCACTTAATGTTATCCTCAATGTGGATGGAACTCGTGTGGCAGCTTCTGATATTGTTCTCGATGGCAATCATCCTTTCAATGCTCCTGCAAGCTTCATGCTTGGCGATCACAAGATTTCTTACACTGCAGACATTACTGCAAGTGATGCTTGCGATGTAGATGGAGGATGGAAGACTATAATGGTGCCATTTGCCCCTACTGATATAGAATTTGGTGAGGAAATCGGAGATCGTGAGGGAAGTGGATTACACTTGCTTTCATTTGACGACGAAAACTCTGAAGTTTTGACTGCTCAGACGTCAGTTCTTTCCAATCGTCCGTATCTTGCAAATATCTGTGCTCCTTATGCGTCTGTTCCTGTGACATTTACTGCAAAAACCCACGGTGTAGAAGGAGTATATGATGTTCCTTTCACCCCTGTTCCTGAAGAGACCGTAGCGGTTGGTAAGATATATTCACTCTACGGAAGCTACGACGGTGAGACTCGTCTTGGTGAACTCTATGTATTGAATAAAGAAGGCAGTAAATTCATTCGTGTAGCAAATGATGAATCTTCGGTTGCTCCATTCTCTGCATATCTTTGTGCCAACAATAGTGTAGCTGCTTCGGAGATGGCTATTGGAGAACATCCACTTTGGATTTATAATCCTGCTTCTGCCGGAGTCGCTGGTACAAAACTGTATCGTTCAAGTCAAATAGAACTTGCAACTGAGTCTGATCTTGCTTCGATATACTATACTCTTGATGGTTCAGATCCGGAAAATTCTGAAAGTCGAATGCTATATACTGCTCCATTCGCGCCTGTTGATGAAAATATGATTGTTCGGGCTATTGCAGAATATAAAGGAAACAAATCAGAAGTTGTCGATCTTAATTTCGAACTTAAGAAGGTTAACCTTAATTTCAAACTTCCTGAAAATTGGAATTGGATTTCTCACAATTATGAGAATGCCGTGTCAATAGCTGAATTTGCTACTGAGGGAATAGGAAGTATATTGTCTCAGACTCAAGAAGTGGTTCGCGATCCTAAGTTCGGTTTGGTTGGTAATCTGACTGATCTTGTTCCTGCAGTTGGCTATAAGGTTTGTGTTGAAGGTGCTTCTTGGAATGGTAATATTGCAGGTGTGGCATATGATCCTACCGGTACTATCAGTCTGCATCGTGGATGGAACTGGATTGGCTGTCCCGTGGATGAAGGAAGCCTTCTTATTTCAGACCTCTTCTCAAATCTTGAAGCTGAGGAAGGCGAGATGATCGTTGGTCTAAATGGTTTCGTTCAGGCCGATTCTGAAGGCACATGGCAAGGTTCTCTTTCTGAAATGGCTCCAGGAGAAGGATATATGCTATTTAGCAATGCCGACAAGGAATTCACTTATTCTCTTGTTCCCGCTGGAGAAAAGAAAGTTGCTGCAAAAGCTCCTGTTGTAGGTGCTGAAGGCAAATGGATTGTAGACAACCATAAATATGCATCTGTAATGCCAGTGGTAGCTCAGTTTGTCATGAACAACGGATCTACTGTAGATTCCGATGAATATGAAGTTGCTGCTTTCTGTGGCGATGAGTGCCGTGGTCTTGGTGTGGTTGTAAATGGTGCTGTTATGATCAATGTTCATGGCAATGCCGGTGATCAAATCAGCTTCCGCATCATCAATGCACTTGACAACGAGGTGGTTTCTTCTTCTTCACTCACATTTGATGAAGACTTGATAAGTACATTTGCTGATCCTTATAGCATAAATATCGAGAGCACAGTAGCTGTTGATTCAGTTCAAGCTGATCGTTTTGGTATCAACTATGAAGGTGGCGATTTGCTTTTCAGCGGTGATCTCTCTGGTGTGAAATCTGTTGAAATCTATGATGTAGCTGGCGTACTGATATCAAAGGCGACCAGAACAAATGCTAACAGCATCGTTGTTGATGGACTTGATAAGGGTGTAGTGACTGTAGTAGTTCACACTGAAACAGGCTCATTCAGCAAGAAGATGATCTTGAAGTAAGATTGCTAATTTGTAATTCGAAAGGTGCGCTCTACAAGGGTGCACCTTTTTTAATTGTACTGGTCTTCTGAACTTATCTAAAGCTTTTGAGTTATCAAAATATTAGGGCTCCAAGATCATGTCTTGAAGCCCTTCTGATTTCTAATTCTAAGGCACTATAATGTATTGGTAATACTGGAGACCCTCTTGCTTTTTATATAGCCACTAAGACGGCCCCCAAGCCTTCGTGGAATGATTTTGCCTGAAAATATTGGGGCTTGATGACAAACTTTTTTTCTTCGTCAATATACCCATATTTCTTTCCTTTCAAAGCGACTGCCAGACCTTCGCTATATTCAAATTCTGGAGGAAGTTCTGGAGAGGTCAATGGGGGAGGGCACGCAATAGGATTCTCTTCTACCGAATGTGGCGGCTCAAGCCAACTTCCATCGGGCCTAATATATCCCCATAATCCATCAAGTTGTACAAGAGCTTTGCCGTCAATGAAGGGTCCAGCATATTGAAACTGTGGCTCAATAACGTAATTGCCAGACTTATCTATATATCCTCGAGCCCAATCCACTTTTACCGCAGCCAAACCTTCATGAAAATCCCACGCATCATGAAATCTTGGCTGAACGACGAATTCTCCAGACTTATCTATATATCCCCATAGTTTCTCTTTTCCCATGCCACAATTATTTTACGACTACTTTAGCTGTCTTGTCTTTCATGACTTTAACGTACATGCCATTCTTAGGATTAGAAATTTTTTGCCCAGACAGGTCGAAATAACATCCATCTACGTTGGAACTATCAACTGTATCAACTTTGCTTCCAGCCTCTGAGTAAGAAATTGGTATAAGATAAAAATAAACAGTAGATTTCACTTTAGAATACATAACTATGCATGTGACATCATATGTGCCAGCCGGTTTTGAAGGTGCATTATAAGTGTCTTGGAATTCATATCGAGTGTTATCTGGTGTAGTCCCGTACGCTTTGGTATTTCCGGAAGCTGTGCTGCTTTCAAATGTGACATTCTTTAGAATTACCACACGATTTGCATCTTCAGGAGATACAGAAGATACATAAGGATATATTACCTCAACATTTTTAGTGACATTATCCGGTTGTCCATCCCAGATTACATTTTCATATATTGTGGAATTAGTAGCAATCCAACCTGATGGAATGACATTCCCAATCTGATATATCGTGGGAATTTCTGAAGTGCTATTATTATATCGTGTGTCACAGATGCAACCTGCGTTATCTTCATTGTCTATGACATACGCGTAGTTGGCGTTGGCGAATGTCACAGTGGCAGGGAAGTCAACTTTCACACGGTCATAGACATTAGGAGCTAATTCTTTAAGTTCTGCAATGCTATGCGCCATGGGAATGACAGATAATACATATTTTGCATTGCCTGGTGCATATTCATCATTGCCTTCTGTTGAGGCTGTAATCGTGGTGGTACCTCCATTGACAAGGGTTATTGCCCCATCTGAGTCTATTGTCGCTATATTGGGGTCAGAACTTGACCATGAAACAGGAAGACGGTTAGGATTTTTTAGAGAAGGTGCGGTGAATTTTTCTCCAATGACAGCCTCAGCATTCTTTTTGCTGAAAGAAAGACCGCATTCTTTTTTTCCATTAAGGTCTGCAGTATAAGTCAATTCTATAGAGTGAATATATCTAGCCATATATGTAGATGGCCATTCAATAATCAGAGTTTCAGCTCCTGTCTTATCGCTCCATTCCCAGTTATATTTTGCACCATCCATGGTGGATGATACATCTTTACCATTAAATGCCAAATCTAATGCATTTAGAGCGTATCCTGTCATTTTGATTTTAGCAAAGGTAATGCTTCCTCTTGGAACTGTCAGTTCAATAGTAGTCCCAATCTTAGATGATACATATATTCCAGCATTGTCTCCACCTGCGTTGATAAGGGCGAAGCCACTTCCGGTTCCGTTTGCTTTGCTGATTGTGAAGTCGATTCCTTCTTCTGAAAGAGAGAAGCCATCTACATACTCCAGATTTTTTTCATCGGTCTGTCTTGGAATTCCTCCCAGACTGTTGTCTCCATCAAATACAAATGTGTATTCATTGGCGCCAGCTGTCAATGCTGTCATAGCAGCAGCTGCAATCAATAGGAAATAATTTTTCATTCTATTATAGTTAATAAATTTGGGTTGTCAAATTTAATCAAAAAGTATGATACTTACAAGTTTTTGCAAATATATATAATACTATTAGTATGAACCAGTCTGTATTTTTTCTGTTAAGGTCGAAAAAAAAGGATAGACAACTAAATGCCTATCCTTTATATGTGATGAATTATATTATTATTTTGCAGCTTTCAGAGCTTTGATTTCTTCCTGAAGAGCTTCAATCTGATCGCGGAGGAATATAATTTCGTCATTCAGACGCTGCTTGTAGTCCTGATCTTCTGCATAATGTTGTTCTGTCTCCTCTTTGAAATCGTTAAGGCTGATCACTTCTTTAGTGATGCGGTCGTTGAAATCTTCGATTTCAGCGGCGTCAAGACCATGAAGCTTAGCGAGCTCATCGTTGACAGCCTGGAGGTTGGTGTCAACATCTTCCTTGAATTCATTGAGGTTGATGAGAGTCTCGTTTACGCGCTCGTGGAAGTCGTTGATTTCAGCTGGGTCAAGGCCCTGAAGCTTAGCCAGCTCATCGTTGACAGCCTGGAGGTTAGTGTCAACATCTTCCTTGAATTCATTGAGATTGATGAGAGTCTCATTTACGCGCTCGTGGAAGTCGTTGATTTCTGCTGCGTCAAGACCCTGAATCTTTGCGAGTTCATCGTTGACTGCCTGAAGGTTTGTTTCAACATCTTCCTTAAATTCATTGAGATTGATGAGAGTCTCGTTTACGCGCTCGTGGAAGTCGTTGATTTCAGCTGCGTCAA
>CAYNEZ010000015.1:19271-29358 GCA_964396365.1 uncultured Sangeribacter sp.
TTGATGAGAGTCTCGTTTACGCGCTCGTGGAAGTCGTTGATTTCAGCTGCGTCAAGACCCTGAAGCTTTGCAAGTTCATCGTTGAGTGCCTGAAGATTTGTGTCAACATCATCTTTGAATTCATTGAGATTGATGAGAGTCTCATTGATGCGCTGGAAATAATCGTTAATTTCGTCAGCATTAAGTCCCATGAGCTTAGAGAGTTCGTCAGACACTCTCTGGTTGAATTCATCGTAGCTGTCGGTGAATTCATTGAGCACCTTAATGGCTTCGCTTACACGCTCGTGGAAATCATTGAGCTCATCAGCATTAAGACCGACGAGTTTAGACAGCTCATCATTGACAGCCTGAAGGTTTGTTTCAACATCTTCCTTAAATTCATTGAGGTTGATGAGAGTTTCGCTTACACGCTCGTGGAAATCGTTGATTTCTTCATAATTGAGTCCCATCATGGGTTCCAATTTCTCAACGAGATCAGTATTGAATGCTTCAACGCTTTCAATGAAACCATCTATTTTTACAAGTTCTGCATTAACTCCAAGAATAGAAGTCTTGTTTGATTCGTTGTCGATCATAAGCTCCTCAACAACTGCTTTGATTTCATCTGAGTCAGCGGAACGAAGAGCATAGAGAGCAGTCGGAACAGAAGATACGGTTTCATTGGAAACGACTTCGTAACCATTGCCGAGGTTTACAGATACTCTAAGTGTAAGGTCTCCCCATTCTATAGTATTGAGAGCATCATCTTTGCCAAGTTGGCAAACAACTAAACCGGATGCATTTGTTGTAGGGGTCTGCTCTTCAGTATATACAACGTTGTTAGCGTTATCAAGCAGTTCAAACTTCATATCAATAGTCTTGTCAGCTATTACAGCTGATCCGTCTTTGATGATAGCTTGATAGTTGATGTTTTCTACACCAGCCAATGCAGGAATTGCTGCTGAAGCAGCAATTAAAGAAGAAAGTAGAATCTTTTTCATTTCAAATTAATTTTTAATGTTTTGACTAATTTGCCATCTACAGCCACCGCTACAGCATAGATTCCGGGGGTATAATCGGCAAGTGAGATTTTTGCTGGATTGTCTTCCACATTGACGACTTCTCGTGTCGCGCCGTTCATTTCGGCGATAAGAACAGATGTGTGGCCCGACTTGCTGGAGTCACTGAATACTGTAATCTCTTTGTTGACATTGTCCCAATTTAATTGGATGCCATCGGAGTCAGAAACCAATCCGTCAACACTGCTTAAAGATTTGTCAGATAACAATTCATCGAACAGTGCAGACCATAAAGACAGGTTTCCGTCCATGTTGCCAGCATGCCAATTGCCGAAACTATAGACCACAGTAGAATTGCTCTGCTGCAAGGTAGATTTCCCTGTTTGGGAATAGATATCTTGCACGGTGGTCGGAGTCTGGGCACTCATAGTCGATACCGAAATGGAAAGCAACAAGAGGATTCCGAGTTTTAGTCTCATACGATTATTATTAAAATTGAAAACTTAAAATGCTTTTTGCCTTATAGATATTTCCACCTGACAAAAAAATTAAATAAATATGCGCAGATTTATTTCGGGTGCAAAGTTATAAATTTTTTTTTACATTACATATTTTTTCTGCTTTTTTTTGATAAAAACAGCTTTTTTTTGGTCTTTTTAAATATAATTCTTTATTTGAATAAAAAAAATTATTAATTTTGCGTATTGATTATTTTTTTAGGAGAATGAAAGTATGAAAAAAATTGTTGCATTTTGTTCTTTTGTAGCTTTGTCTCTTTCAGTGTATGCTGATGGCCTCACTATTTTTTCTTGCGGGGTTGGACTGCCTGGACGAGATGAACCTCAATTGTTAGGTCTTGGTATATCTCCAAATGGAAAATATGTATGCGGGGCAATCGAAAGCGGTGCAGGTGTCTTCGTGGCTGATTGTGGATCGGGCAATGTGAAATGGATATTGGCAGACGAAGAGGGTGGTCAACTTCGTAACATTGATAACAACGGCGTTGCTATTGGATATTTGGACGATAATGGTGCCTTGTTTTCTTATGATACAGGAGAAGGGTCTATGATATCTGTTCCCGATGGCTATAGATTTGTGTTAGGAGAGTCTTTATCAAATGATGGGACTATTATGGTAGGATCCTTGTCAGAAAAGTCTTTTAATACAGTAGCTGCATATTGCAATACTAATAAAGGAGACGAATGGATAAAGTTGCCATATCCTTCAGATGAAGAACTTGGTGAATTAAAAGACAAATTGAATTCAGTCACTGCTGCAAAACAGGTCAGTGGAGACGGAAAAGTTATTATTGGATTTTTGGGGAGTTTCGGTATTCCAATTGTTTGGATTATGAACGAGAACGGAGAATACGAAGCAGATTTGTTTCTGAATAGATATATCAAAGTCACCGAAGACGATGTTGAAAATGTAGGCAAGGAACTTTATTCTATATCTGCAGAGTATCTTAGCGTTAGTAATAATGGAAAATATCTGAGCATGGTCGGGATGATAAAAGATGAGAAGACCGGTGTTAATTCCAACGTTCCCGTCATCTACGACACTGAGAACAAATCTTTGAAAATTTACAAAGAGCCTCAAAACATCGATATATTTGGTTCTGGTCTTTATCCGCAGGCAATCTGCGATGATGGCACATTCGTTGGTTCGATAGGAAAACCATATTTTGCATCAAGTGGAAGTTTTATAATGAAAGCCGGCCAGACACAGGCAGAAACTTTTAACAACGCATTTCCATCCTATGCAGAAAAATTTGGAGAGGCTGATGAATTAGGCTTTAATATGCCAATAGGTATTTCTGCCGATGGAAAGTACATACTTGGTTACATTTTCTATTGTGAAGATTATTACAATGCAGCATCTGATGCTTACTATCTCACTTATGTCATATCGACTGAGTCAAGTTCTGTCGACAGCATGAAGGATGTCGAAGTGTCTGGCGACGAAATGATTTATTCCATTGATGGTCGTAAGTTAAGTCGTATATCAAAGGGTCTGAATATTGTTCGTGGATCTGATGGTAAATTCCAGAAGATTATGAAGTAATTCAACAAATCATATTAAAATAGTCCCCATCTGTTATAAAGATAGATGGGGACTATTTTTTGATGGATCCTTAGTTGAAGCTTATAATTTATCGAACAGTAAAATCAAGGCTCTTAAGATCTTTTTCCCTGGAAGAAGTGCCATATAGAATTTTGTAGTGTCCAGGTCGGGTAGACAGTTCATCAATGGATGGATCGTAGTATTCGAAGGATTCTCCATCGAGAATGATCTCGGCATTGCCTGTTTCTCCAGGACGCAAGTATAATTTCTTGAATCCTTTTAGTGACTTAATCGGAGCATCCGGATAGTCAAGAGCTTGCACATATATCTGAATTGTCTCGCTTCCGTCTCGGTCGCCTGTATTTGTTACCGGGACAGTGAACTTGACTTTTTCATCTTCTTTCATAGATCTTTTCGAAAGTTTTCCTTTCCCCACAGAGAAGTCGGTATAAGAAAGTCCTTCACCAAAGGCATACATTGGATTTCCTCTGAAATATCTGTATGTGCGATTGTCCATATTATAATCCAGGAAATCTGGAAGATCATCGTTTGAACGATAGAATGTCACAGGGAGTTTACCTCCGGGATTGTAATCGCCAAATATTACTTCAGACAAGGCTTTTGCCCCACCTTGACCGGGATACCAAGCCTGAATGAGTGCATCATAATCATTTTCGATGCTTCCGAATGCAATGGCAGATCCTGAGCAATTGACAAACACTATCGGCTTGCCAGTTGCGTGCATTGCCTTTATAAGCTTTTGTTGAATCTTGGGCAATTCAATGTCGGCTTTATCGCCACCTTCACCCTCCATACGGGCTGAAATCCCTCCTATTATTATGATGGCGTCCATATATTTCATTTGTTGTGCAAGATTATCAAACTCAAAAGGTTTCCTTTCGCATATGTCGCCACGCAGAAGTGCAAAATTGCCTTTGCCATGTTTGTATTCAATTTCAACATTGTACGATTCTCCTTCTTTAACAGGGAATGATTTGTATTCAGGTATACGTCCGAAACCAAAACCTCCTCGGAAATCGCTTGGCTTGGCATCTTCTATAATTTCTCCATTCACTTTCAGACAATATCCATTGTCGGTAGACAGAGTATATTTCATGTCTCCGGTGAAGGTTGCCTTATAATTGCCTGATATTCTTACTGAAAGAGTGTCTTTGCTAATCCCTTCGGCAAATCCCCAAGCTCCGAAGGTGCTAAAGTTGATATCATTATGGTATTCAGTCTTGACAGGCATTCCACTTAACGAATTGTTATTGAAAAAATCTACCTTGACCCCTTTGCCATCGTTGAAATCACCTAAATGAGTGATTGTGGCATATTCGTCGTTGAGTTCACAACCTTTATGATAGAAAATATTGCTGTTTGGCACTATTTTGCGGATTCCTTCAAGCAAGGAAATGGTGTGTTCTTTTGTAGGAGTGCCACCATAGTTGCCGTTGAGCAACTCTGTGTCATCAGCATTGGGGCCAATAACAGCAATATTCTTCAAACTCTTTGAAAGAGGAAGAATCCCATTGTTTTTTAGTAACACCATTGATTCCCTCGCTGCTTTAGTGGCAAGTTCATCGTTAGTTTCGCTGCTGATTACCTCCGGTCCGAGATTGGCCCAGGGAAGCATATCAGCCGGGTCAAACATTCCAAGTTCAAAGCGTCCACGTAGTGTCTTACGAAGATGATTGTCAAGAGTAGATTCGTTGATCAGTCCTTTTTCCAAAGCTTCTGTCAGAACCATAAATACCTTTCCACACTCAAGGTCTGTGCCATTTAATACAGCGTCGACAGAAGCAGTCAATGGGTCAGGATGTGTCTCATGTTGCCCTTTGTTATAGAAGTTATTGATTGCGTCGCAGTCAGTCAAAACGATAGCGTCATATCCCCATTTTCGACGAAGAATGTCTACCAAGAGACGATCGCTTGTGCAGCACGGCATACCTTCATATCGGTTGTAGGCGCACATCACCTCCCTTACATTTCCTTTCTTCACAAGTGCTTTGAAAGCAGGAAGGTAGGTTTCCCACAGGTCGCGCATCGAAACAGAGGCATTGTATGTGTGGCGCAATGGTTCGGGACCGCTGTGGACTGCATAATGCTTTGCGCAGGCATGAGTTTTAAAATACCTTTCGTCATTTCCTTGCATTCCCAATACAGTTTGAACTCCCAGCACTGCATTCATATACGGGTCTTCTCCACAAGTCTCCTGACCACGTCCCCAACGTGGGTCACGGAAAATATTTACGTTCGGGCACCAAAAAGTGAGCTCAGGATTTCCCGGATAATATATTTCTCCCATTCCAATATTAAACACATTGTGGTCTGAACGGTTCCAATTTGCTCTTGCTTCGTCAGATACTGCAGAGAATACGTCGAAAAACAATTTGTCATTGAAGGAAGCAGCCATTCCAATAGGTTGAGGAAACACTGTATATCCGTCTTGTCTCACTCCATGGCAAGCCTCACTCCACCAGTTGTAAGATGGGATGCCAAGTCGGTCGATCGATACCGATTTATTCATCATCAAGCCGACTTTCTCCTCTGGCGTAAGTAGGGAAATCAAATTTTCTGTCCTTTCCTCATTCGAGAGATTCGGATTTTGGAAAGGATATTTATATCCATGATTTGACGTAACGTCATTTTCTGTAATATCTGCTTTCAAGGATAGTGCACCAAGAGTATTTCCTTCAGTGTCTAAAAGTTCTACACTTCTAAATGTCTTACCCGAAGATTCTGCAGGCGAGAATGAGACCATGACATTAACCTGCTCCCCCGGAGCGATGGATTCTGTTGGATAGAATGCATTGATACATTCGCAACTTGGTCTTGAATCTCCGATTTTTACTGCTTTATCGGAAATGTTCTTCATTTTAAAAGTATGGCAAACTGTTCCTTGCTGAGGATTTATATTCCCAATATCCCATTCGTAAGTGTCAAACTTAACGGGACTTTTAAGTGTCTTTGCCAACAAAGGGGATGCTATCAGCAGCATTCCGATTGCTACAATTTGAAATTTCTTCATAACTGTGTTGTTGCTGTGTCTTTTATGGTTAGATTTAAGTATATCCTTTGTTCTTTGACTATCGGCTCTTGACCCTTAAGAAAAAGATCGTTGGTCATTGACTCTTACAAGATGCATTCCATCATTGTTTTCATTGTCGTCATCCCCATGGCTTCATAAAATCTTTGAGCTCCCGGATTGCAACTCCATACATTAAGAGTCACATTATAAAAGCCATTTTCCTTGGCATATTTTTTTACATATTCATAAAGTTTCTGCCCCACATGCTGTCCTCTCCGATTTTCATCAACACAAAGATCATCGATATATAGAGTCTTTACAGGACGAAGGTTGACATAACCGGAATGGTCTTCCACAATACAAAAACAGTATCCTGCCAATTTTCCCTTGTCGTCGATACCTACAAAAACCGGGGTCTGGGGATTCTGTATTATCTGACTCAGTCCCTCATTGTCATACTTGGTAAGACCAGAAATAAAAATATCCGGTCTACCATTTGCGTGAATATCGTTTACTTGACGGAGGAGACCCATGATCTCCTCCATATCTTTCTTTTCAGCTTTCCTTATTTCCATATTCTGTATTGCTCGTTACGACACATGGTTGTGTGCCGGTAAAGTCATTTCTGATTGTCGATGTCGTGAAGAAGTGTTGCAACAGCAGTCTCAAGCTGGCGGTCACGGCCATTGGCAATGTCTTCCGGTGAATTTGCCACCTTTACGTCCGGCTCGAGTTGAGTATTCTCCAAAATAGTGCCATCTTCAGTCCGGAACGCGACCACTGGAACGCCAAACACATAATTAGGATTCTGCATGGTAATCCAATTTACACTTGACATAGTGCCTGGTACAGGCATACCAACGAGTTTGCCAAGATTCTTGTGCTTGTAGACCCATGGAGTGCCATGCGCATTTGAATAGTTGGCCTCGCAGATAAGCATAATACTCGGTTTATTCCACCTTCTTGATGGCATTTCAGAAGATTTATTCCCATGTATTTCCTGTGTTATATACTTCTCTCCACTGAAGAGAACCTCAATATCTTCGTGTAGGCGCCCACCTCCATTCCAACGAGTATCGATTACGATACCTTCACGATCCACGAATTCACCAAGCAGCTTTGCGTAAATCTTGCGGAATGAATCATCGTCCATAGATCTGATATGCACATATCCAAGTCGACCGCCTGACAAACTGTCAACTTCATGTTCACGCTCTTTTACCCATCTGTCATAAAGAAGGTTGTTCATGGCAGATGAAGAGATTGGCAATACTACTTCATCCCACTTTTCGCCAGTGGAAGGACGGGAGATTGAAACAAGCGTTTTCTTTCTTGCGATATTGTTTAAAGATTTTGCCCAATCAGAATCAGCCGTTATCTGTTCTCCATTTATTGCTGTGATGATGTCTCCACTAACAACTTTTGTTGTGGCTCTGTCAAAAGGTCCACCAGCGACTACTTCCTCAATCATTAATCCGTCTGATGGATGTTTCAGATCGAAGATCAGTCCTAAGGAAGCCGTTGGATCAACACTGCCGTGTGCGTAATAGCGACCTCCAGAATGTGAAACATTAAGTTCGCCAAGCAATTCACTGAGTAGCGCAGCGAAGTCATATCCGTTGTTAATGTGTGGCAGGAAACGGCGATAGTTGTCCACGTAAGATTCCCAGTCAATTGGCATAGAGGGGAGATAGAAACGTTCTCGAGCCTCATTTTCTACATAGTCGAGCATCGCTTTGCGCTCCTCTGCTTCATTGATCTTCATCTTAACAGATGTGGATACATTGCTGACACTTTTGTCTTTAGGCGAGAATTTCTTTACATTTTTACCTAATAGGAAGATATTGCCATCTTTGTCAGCAACCATTCGGGCAGATCCAGAGCCGAGTTTCTTTAACAAAGAAACATCACCTTTTCTCAAATCTTTTTCCCAAAGGTCAAAACCATCCTCAAATTCTGACATATAGTAGAGCTTTTCTCCATCCTTGGAAAGGATATAGTCTCCGAGATTGGAGGAGTTAGGAGTAAGACGCACTATTCGGTCTGCCAATCCAACACGATCTATTATGATGTCTTTAGATTGTTCTGGATTACTCTTATCTTTAGATTCATTTTTTTTCTTTTTGTCTTTCTTACCGGATTCTTTCGTTGTTTTTGAATCTTTTTCAGAATCATTTTTCTGCTGCTTCTCGACTTCCTTCAAAAGAGCATAATCCTCTTCAGAGAGACGGTATTTATCGTAAGCTTCCTTGTTTAAGAACACCATCATAACGTCCATTTCCGATCCCCATGATGCATGATTTCTCATTCCATAGCGTTCAGATGCAAAAATAAGCGAATTGCCATCATCACTCCATCGTGGTTCCTGGTCGAAGTATCCGGTTTTTGTTACCGGGATAAACTCTCCTGTTTTTGTGTCTATTATTGTGATATCTCCATATGGTTCATGCATAGGATTCATAACTTCCAAAGCAATGAGCCGGCTGTCCGGAGCCCAATATACAGGAAAACCACCTGTCCTATAATTGGATATCGGACCCCCATCAAGGGCTTTTACAGTGCCAGTAGAAAGATCCATAACCATTAGTTTGTTGCGGTCTTGAATGAATGCCATTTTTTTTCCATCGGGAGAAATTTCCGGATAACCACGTTCTATTCCGTCATCCGGGAAAAGGGATGTCTCTTCAATCAAGGTTGCATTGGAAAAATTGGGGTCGTCTTTTCTTGCTATAGTAGCCTTGTAGATGTTCGACTTCCCGTTTCGAAGAGAACTGTAGTAAAGAGTTCTGCCATCGCTTCCCCAAGAAAGATTGCTTTCAAGTGCCGGCGTGTGAGTAATCTGCTTTACGGAAGGGTATTCTGTGGAAGTTACAAATACTTCGCCTCTGCTTATGAATGCCACTTGGTTGCCATCAGGAGAGGGTAGGGCTTCATCGACTGATGTTACTGATACATTGACCGGCTCTGCCGAGGTGTCATCGGTCATTTTTATCAGCAATGGATTGGGTTTCTCTCCAGGATTTAAAGTATAGAGTTCTCCATTGTATGTGAATGCCATTTTGTCATTGTTGGCAACACTCAGGAATCTGACAGGGTGATTCTGAAAATCTGATAAAGCCCTTGGTGTGGCTTTTGGAGAATCGAGAGGCATGGCGTAAATATTGAATGATCCACCGTCTCTTTCGCTCAGAAAATATAGTGTGCTGTTGTCGGAAGATATGGCAGGGGATCTGTCTTCTCCGGCATGATCTGTCAAATTTGTATGATGTCCGGTTGAAGGGTCGTATATCCAAATATCGCGTGTTACTGAAGAAGTATGGTGCTTTCGCCATTTGTCTTCCATCCCTTTAACATCTTCATAAAGGATCCTGCCATCTTGGAGCACCGATAGTGAGGTGGCAGGAGTCGGAAGAAGCTGGCGCAGTCCCGATCCATCAGTAGATATTGCATAGAGTTCAACAAGTCTGGCAGAGGGGAATGATGGACTAATTGCCGGATCCTGAATTGCTGATGAGAAGTAAATCTCTTTTCCGTCGGGAGAAAATGCTTCTGCCAATTCAGAACCTGAATTATATGTGAGCCTTTTTTCAATTCCACCTTCAGCCGGCATTATGAATATATCATGGCTTCCATTGCGGTCGCTTGAAAAAGCTATATTTTTTCCATCCGGACTCCATACCGGTGATGATTCAAAAGACGGATTAAATGTCAGTCTGGTGGCATTACCCCCATTATAGGGAACAGTATATATGTCTCCTTTATATGAGAAGGCTATTTTCTGCCCATCCGGTGAAATTTTTACGTCGCGGACCCATAGAGGATTGTTGGAATACATGGTTTGCACTCCCGATATAGTCGCAAAGATAAGTGCTGAGAGAATTCTTTTTTTCATATGTGTAAGTACGTTCTTGTATTTCGTGTGCTATTATTTTTTAATTACAAAGACATCGTCTCAAAATTAGTAAAAAACTTTCAGGTGTGCAAGCGTTCAAAT
>CAYNEZ010000016.1:0-29201 GCA_964396365.1 uncultured Sangeribacter sp.
GATCGCACCATTCAGGTGCTATGCCGTAAAGATAAGAATAATCCCCTTCATATCGGTGAACCGGGAGTCGGAAAGACAGCTCTTGTATATGGTCTTGCCCGATTGATAAATGAAAATAAAGTTCCCGAAAAACTTAAAGGGGCTCGTATCTATAGCCTTGATATCGGATCTTTATTGGCAGGTACTCAGTTTCGAGGAGATTTTGAAAAACGATTGAATATTATCATGGATGGCGTCTCATCAGAGGAGAATGCAATTGTCTATATCGACGAGATTCACAATCTTGTAGGAGCCGGAGCTACAGATGAGGGGTCAATGGATGCCTCCAATATGCTGAAGCCTTATCTTGAAGGTGGCAGAATAAGATTTATTGGTTCAACAACATATGATGAATACAAACGCTATTTTACTAAAAGCAAAGGTCTCGTCCGCCGTTTCAGCCGTATAGATATTGATGAGCCTACAGAAGATGAGACCATTGATATTCTGAATCAGTTGAAAGGTAATTATGAGAAATATCATGGCGTGACCTATCTTCCTGAAGCCATAGAATATGCGGTGAAGGGGAGTGTAAGGCATATCACTGACCGTTTCCTTCCAGATAAGGCTATCGACCTTATAGATGAGGCTGGTGCTTATCGGCAGGCTCATCCTGATAGTGATGAAAAAGAGAGCGTGGTTGATAAGGCATTGATCGCTGCAATTCTCTCTAAAGTGTGTAAGGTGGATGCTGTTGCCATCAGTAAAGATTCTATTTCATCTCTCGAAACTCTTGAAGATAGGATATCAGATAAGATTTATGGTCAGGATGAAGCTGTAAGTAAGGTAGTGGAGGCTGTGATGATGTCGAAAGCTGGTCTGTCGGATGAAGAAAAGCCCCTTGCATCTCTTCTTTTTGTAGGTCCTACAGGAACTGGTAAGACTGAGCTCGCCAAGACTCTTGCAAATGAGTTAGGAATTAGCTTCCTAAGATTTGATATGAGCGAATATTCTGAAAAACATGCTGTAGCTAAGCTGATAGGTTCACCTGCAGGTTATGTCGGTTATGAGGATGGAGGTATACTTACTGATGCCATTCGTAAGACTCCGGATTGCGTGCTGCTTCTTGATGAGATTGAGAAAGCTCATTCCGACATCTATAATATCCTTCTGCAAGTGATGGATTATGGTCGGCTTACTGACAATAAAGGAAATAAAGCAGATTTCAGGAATGTAATCCTCATAATGACTTCCAATGCCGGTGCAAGTTTCGCAGCACAAGCAAAAGTCGGTTTTGCAAGTTCCGTTACAGCAGGAAACGCAATGCTCAAGCAAGTGAAGAAGACATTCCAGCCGGAGTTTCTCAATCGTCTGTCGGCCATTGTTGTATTCAATGAAATTGATAGGAAGATGGCATCCTTGATTCTGGATAAGAAACTTAGAATTCTGGAAAATAAACTTAAGGCCAAAGGTGTCAGCTTGTCGCTAAGTGATGAAGCGAAGGAATATTTACTACGAGAAGGATTCTCTATGGAATATGGTGCCAGGGAAATTGACAGGATAATTGATCGCTCTCTAAAACCTATTCTTATGAAAGAAATTCTTTTTGGCAATCTGAAGAATGGTGGCGCAGCGGAGATCTCACTTTCACCTGACGGATTATCAATATCATGATGAAAACGACGACAATTTCGAAAATTAAAAAAAATGATCTATCGACTTGACCCTGACTCAATAGAGTTCCCCGATCCGACGGAAGGAGATCCTGATGGCCTTTTTGCCGTTGGTGGAGACCTTTCACCTGAAAGATTAATGCTCGCTTATAGTCTTGGAATCTTTCCATGGTTTTCATTTCGTGATAATGATAAACCTTTTTGGTACTGCCCGATGCAAAGGTTTGTCATCTTCCCTGACGAGATCCATATATCCCATTCGATGCGGAATCTTATGAATAAGGGGATATATACAGTAACCTTCAATAAAAATTTCAAAGATGTGATAGAGGGTTGTTCCAAACAGCGTATTGATTTGGAAGGAGCTTGGTTGGGATCAGATATGATCAATGCATACACACGTCTTCACGAACTTGGATTTGCCACAAGTGTAGAGGTTTGGAAAGAGAATGAGTTGGTAGGTGGGCTATATGGAGTGACAGTGGGAGCTGCGTTTTGCGGTGAAAGTATGTTTTCACGTGTCCCTGCTGCCAGCAAACTTGCATTGATACATCTTGCCCGAAAAATGGAAGCAAGTGGAGCTGCCCTGATCGACTGTCAATTTGAAACGTCACATCTCAAATCAATGGGAGGCCGCCACATTCCATACTTTGAATATCTCCGCCTCCTTCGCACCCCCATTTGGCTTGATTAATGACAAATTTTTTAGCTACATATCATGAATAAAACGCCGTCAATTAAATTAACCGAAGAGCCACGCCGTCATGCCAGAGTGGAGGTGGCCGACGTATTGAGAGGATTCGCTGTCATGGCTATAATTCTTCTTCATTCCATAGAACATTTTAATTTCTATTCGTTTCCTGACACATCAGGACAATCGAATTGGCTTAACTTCACCGACAAGGCTATCTGGGACGGTCTTTTCTTTGCATTTGGGAGCAAGGCATACGGCATTTTCGCTTTATTATTCGGCTTCAGTTTCTTTATTCAGGATGATAATCAACGAATGAGAGGCAACGATTTTCGGCTTCGTTTCTGCTGGCGGCTTATATGCCTGTTTATTATTGGCCAGTTTGATGCCCTATTCTTTACAGGAGAGATCCTGGTGCTATATGCACTGGTGGGATTCGTGCTTGTGCTTACCTGTAGACTTTCCACACGTTGGCTTATAGTAATAGGTGCCTTATTTATCCTTCAGCCAATATGCATCTATCAGATGATTCGTGCAGGTCTTGATTCTACCTATGAAATAATCAAAATCAATTCTGGTCCATATTGGGGAGCAACATACGCCGCACAGACCGAAGGAACGTTTCTTGATATGGTGAAAGTAAATCTTTGGGAAGGGCAATTGGCGAGTCTTGCCTGGGCATGGGAACATGGACGACTTTTCCAGACTGCAGGTCTATTCATTTTCGGAATGCTCATCGGACGTAGTGGTTGGTTTGGTAAGATCTTTCTTCCGAAGTGGGGCAGAGTCCTGGCAGCATCTATATTGGTCTATTTCCCATTGTCAGGAATACTCAATATGATGCCAGACTATGTGGAAAATCCAAACATATTGACTCCTTTTAATATCCTTGTCGGTTCTTTGACAAATCTATGTCTAATGCTAATGTGGGTGTCAGGGATTCTCTTCGCTTATTATCATACCAACAATCTTTCAAAAAAGCTTTCGTTGCTTATTCCATATGGACGAATGAGTATGACCAACTACGTCACGCAAGGAATCATAGGATCCGCCCTGTATTATCATTGGGGCCTGCATTTGCAGATGGGTATTACAGGAAGTGTGCTTATCGGTATGGCAATATTCCTCGTCCAGTGGTGTGCGTGCCGATGGTGGTTTCGCAATCACAATCACGGTCCACTCGAATATTTCTGGAAGAAAGCAACCTGGATTTGGTAAATGCCGTTCACTATACAAAAAAGGCTGTAGAAACGAATCACGTTTCTGCAGCCAAAATTTTTTTTAAGTTTTATCAATACTTTGAGGTAGATGGCATGAAGAGCTGTTCGATGGCTTCTGCCACGGCAGCGACGTCATCATCAGCAGCTGCTATGCCTACTCCATCAGTCACCCAAGTATGAGGCAAGAATTGACGAATAGATTCGCGCACTTTGTCGTGTCCTGTTCCGTCGTGATTGATGACTGGCACAACTCGCTTGCCAGTGAAGTCATATTCATCAAAGAAAGTATAGACTGCCATTGGGACATCATCATACCAGTTAGGGGCAACTACAATTACATATTTATAATCTTGCATCTTTCCCACCTTGTCTACGATTGCAGGACGGGTACGGTTTTCTTTCTCAATTTTTGTCACGGTCTCGAAAGTTGCCTGGTCTTCCGGATATGTCTCTACCGGAGTGATGGCATATTCTGTAGAATCATGACCCTTTTCTTTAAGTGCAGCCACAATTTGGTTTGCAATTTTTTTACTTCCTGATGTCTCTTTCCCCTTCTGGATGAAATATGCCACAAGGATCTTATCTGCATGAAGTTTTGTGCTTTCCATAATTTTTAATAGATTAAGTTTTTTATTTTGATTTGAGCTATCGGTCTTTCCCGTGCTCCGAATATTAAACGCTTTAACCCTTCTTTAGGTTTAATTTATTATTATTGCTCAAAATTTCCGATTTTCAACGTTTTTTATTAATTTTGCAAGTTGTTAGAGCCACTACGCCCATTTACAGGATTGAGTGGCCCGAAAATGAATAAATCTACAACCCAATAAGCTGATAATGAAAACCAACGTAGCAGTTTTTTTCGGTGGCAGAAGCGTAGAGCATGAGATCTCGGTCATCTCTGCCCTGCAAGCCATCAGTGCGTTTAATCAGGAGAAATACAATATCATTCCGATTTATATCTCAAAGCAAGGTCGTTGGTACACTGGCGACAATTTGTTAAACATTCGCAACTACCGCGACATGAATTCCCTTGTGGCTAATGCTGAGGAAGTTTTCATGCGTCCCGAATATGGTGATTTCAACCTATATCGTGTCAACACCAAGTCTGGTCTTTTCTCAAAGAAAGATCCTGTGGTGGCTGAACTTCATGTTGCAATTCCGGTCCTTCACGGCACTAATGGAGAAGACGGAGTCTTTGAAGGTCTTCTTGAAACTATCGGTATACCTTTTGCCGGATGCAATACTCTTAGCTCTGCCAATGGCATGGATAAGATTACAATGAAGATGATCCTTCGCGAATCTGGAGTGCCTGTTGTCGATTATGATTGGTTCACAGACAAGGAATGGAGTCGCAAGCGCGATGAACTTATCGAACGTATTGAGCAAAAAATTGGATATCCGGTGATAGTGAAGCCTGCAAATCTCGGTTCCAGTGTTGGTATAGGAAAAGCTGCTGACCGTGCTTCTCTTATCGAGAAAGTTGACATCGCATGTCGCTTCTCTCAGCGTATCATTGTGGAGCATATGCTTGAGAAGATGAAGGAAATCAATTGCTCGGTGCTTGGCGATTGCGATGACTATCAACCATCCGTGTGTGAAGAGCCTATTTCAAAGGGTGACTTCCTTAGTTATGACGAGAAATATCGTGGTGGCAATGAAGGAATGGCTGCCAGCGAAAAACGTATACCAGCCGACCTTCCTAAGGAAGTGTCGGAAAAAGTGCAGCATCTTGCTTGCGAGACATTCCGCGTCCTTTCTTGCCATGGTGTGAGTCGTGTTGACGTGATGATCGATGAGAAAGATGGTCAGATATACGTAAACGAAATCAATACGATTCCAGGCTCACTCTCATACTATCTTTGGGAAGCATCCGGCATAAAATTTGCCGATCTCATGGATAAGCTTGTTCAGCTCGCCCTTAAGCGCAAGCGAGAGGTAGAACGCAAGACTTTCAGCTACGACCGCAACATATTCGCCCTTGGTGGAGGCGGAAAAGGTGGCGTGAAAGGCAGCAAGGGCGCCAAATTTTAATGTTGAATGAAAGATTATTAACGATAAATTATTATTGCCACATATGAAAAAATTCACGGAATATTCAACCCCTCTCAATCTCTCCAACGTCAATAAGGAGATCCTTGAGGTCTGGGATCGTCATAATCTCTTCGAAACATCTATGGATGTGCGCAAGGGTTGTCCAACATTTGTCTTCTTTGAAGGCCCTCCATCGGCTAACGGTATGCCCGGTATCCACCATGTGATGGCTCGAACGATTAAGGATATATTCTGCCGCTATAAGACAATGAAAGGCTTCCATGTGAAGCGTAAGGCAGGATGGGACACTCATGGCCTCCCGGTTGAGCTCGGAGTAGAGAAAACACTTGGTATCACAAAAGAAGACATCGGGAAGAAAATTTCCGTTGAGGAATACAACGCTGCTTGTCGTCGTGAAGTGATGAAGTATACTAAAGAATGGACCGACCTTACTCATAAGATGGGTTATTGGGTTGATCTCGATAAACCATATATTACTTACGATAATTCCTATATTGAGTCAGTATGGTGGCTTCTTCGCCAACTTTACGACAAGGGATACCTCTATAAGGGATACACTATACAGCCTTATTCCCCGGCTGCCGGAACAGGACTTTCGAGCCATGAGCTTAACCAACCCGGTTGTTACCGCGATGTCAAGGACACTACAGCCACAGCTCTCTTCAAAATTCTTGAGCCGAAAGAGGAAATGAAAGGTTGGGGAGAGCCATATTTTATGGCTTGGACCACTACTCCCTGGACCCTACCATCAAATACAGCCCTATGTGTCGGCCCGAAGTTTGATTATGTGGCTTTACGTACATATAATCCTTATACCGGAGCTCCAATTACAGTGGTCATGGCGGAAGTGCTCGTACCTTCTTATTTCAAGGCTGAAGGTGCAAAATTGCCACTTGCAGACTACAAACATGGCGATAAGATACTCCCTTACGAAATTGTGGGTAAATGGAAAGGTTCAGATCTTGTAGGAATGCACTATACTCAGCTCATGCCATGGGTCAAGCCAACCGAAAAAGTCAACGAGTTCGCCCCCGAATATGTGAAGGAATACGCGGAAGCACATCCGGAAAAATGCTATGAGGTAGGCACTGACCGTTTCGTGGAAATTGCTGAAGAGGCTTTCCGTGTGATCCCCGGCGACTATGTGACTACTGACGACGGTACCGGTATTGTGCATATCGCGCCTACTTTTGGTGCTGATGATGCCAAGGTGGCTAAAGCTGCGGGAATCCCGGCTCTCTTTATGGTCAATAAGAGAGGTGAGACCCGTCCTATGGTTGACTTGACTGGAAAATACTATACTCTTGATGAGCTTGCTCCTGAATTTATTGAAAAATGTGTAGATGTTGAGCTTTATGCTAAATATGCCGGCGACTATGTCAAGAATGCCTACGACCCTAAGTTTAATGAAGGTGGAAAGTATGATGAAGCGGCAGCCAACAAAGCTGAAGATCTTAATGTCGTGCTGTGTATGGAGATGAAGATGGCTGGTCAGGCATTCAGTATTGCAAAGCATGTCCACAATTATCCTCATTGCTGGCGTACTGACAAACCTGTACTATATTATCCTCTTGATAGCTGGTTTATTCGTACTCCGCAGGCCCGCGAGCGTCTTATAGAACTTAATAAGACCATCAAGTGGAAGCCGGAAGCTACCGGCTCCGGACGATTTGGAAAATGGCTTGAGAATGTGCAAGACTGGAACCTCAGCCGTTCCCGTTATTGGGGTACACCGCTTCCAATCTGGCGTACTGAAGATGGAAAAGAAGAAATCTGCATAGGTAGCTATCAGGAACTCTATGATGAGATTGAGAAAGCCGTTAAAGTAGGAGTGATGAAGGAAAATCCTTTTGCAGCAAAGGGATTCAAGCCAGGGGATTACTCAAAGACGAACTATGATAAGATCGACCCACATCGTCCCTATGTAGATGAGATCACCCTTGTCTCTCCTTCCGGACGCCCGATGAAGAGGGAGCTTGATTTGATCGATGTGTGGTTTGACTCCGGTGCCATGCCATATGCTCAGTGCCACTATCCGTTTGAAAACAAGGAAGCTCTGGATAGCCATGAGATTTATCCTGCTGACTTTATCGCTGAAGGTGTTGATCAGACACGTGGATGGTTCTTCACGTTACATGCAATTGCCGGGATGGTATTCGACTCAGTCAGCTATAAGGCTGTGATCTCCAATGGTCTCGTATTGGATAAGAACGGTAATAAGATGAGCAAACGTCTGGGTAATGCCATCGATCCATTTGGAAATATAGATAAGTTTGGAAGCGACCCCGTACGTTGGTATATGATTTCTAACTCATCTCCTTGGGATAATCTTAAGTATGATGAAGATGGAGTGGCAGAAGTGAGCCGTAAGCTTTTCTCCACACTCTATAATACGTATAAATTCTTCGCTCAGTATGCCAATGTTGACGGTTTCACTGGTGAAGAAGAGCAGGTGCCCGTTGCGGAACGTCCGGAAATTGATCGTTGGGTCCTTTCTTTGCTCAATTCTCTCGTGGCGGAGGTGGAAAAAGATCTTGATGACTACGAACCTACTAAAGCAGCCCGTGCAATTGAGACTTTCGTCAACGATAATCTATCTAACTGGTATGTCCGTCTTAATCGTAAGCGTTTCTGGGCAGGAGAGATGGACACAGATAAACTCGCAGCTTATCAGACTCTTTATACCTGTCTAAAGACAGTGGCGCTTCTTATGGCTCCGTTCGCTCCGTTCTATGCAGATCGCCTATATAGCGATCTTTCTGGAGCTCACGCAGAAGAGGAGAGTTATGCTTCAGTCCATCTTGCCGACTTCCCGGTCAGTGATAGCGCTCTCATAGATCCTGCTCTCGAACGCCGGATGGCTCTTGCCCAGATAGCCACTTCTCTTGTTCTTGCTTTGCGTCGCAAGGTGAATATTAAGGTGCGCCAGCCACTCGGACAACTCCTTGTCCCAGCAATTGACGCTGCTCAGAAAGCGGACTTAGAGGCTATCGCTCCCCTTGTAGCCGCTGAAGTTAATGTGAAGGAAGTGAAGATAGTAGACAATGAGGAGTCTGGGCTTGTGAAAAAGGTGAAAGCCGACTTCAAGAAGCTTGGTCCTCGCTATGGAAAGGTGATGAAGGATCTTGGCAAAGCTATCATGGCGATGACTGCAGAGCAGATTGCCCTGCTTGAACGCGATGGAAAGATCGAATTCCCTGAAATAAGCGGGACTCCTGTCGTCACTCTTGATGACGTTGAGATCATTCCGGAGGATGTTCCCGGATGGCTTGTTGCCAACGAAGGAAATGTGACTGTTGCACTTGATGTGACTGTTACCGATGAATTGCGCAATGAAGGTCTTGCACGCGATCTGATCAATCGTATTCAAAATATCCGCAAGGAATCTGATTTTGCCATTACCGACCGTGTTAAAGTAATACTTTCAGATACTCCTGAAGTTGCAGCGTGCCTTAATGAATATAAGGATTACATCGCATCGCAGGTGCTCGCTGATTCCATAACACTTGCCTCTGAAGTGTCGGCACCTGCTAAGGAATTGGATATTGACGGTATGAAGATTCTCGCCAACGTAGTGCGCTGAAAGATATGACAGATAGCTCTAACAATAAGAGTGTCCGCCACCCTGTACTGTCTACAGGGTGGCTGGTCACTTTAGTGATGCTTTTGGTCGTTATTGCCGACCAAGCAGTGAAATTCTATGTAAAGACCAATTTCTATCTCGGAGAAGCGTATGAAGTCTTTCCATGGTTTCAAATTAAGTTTATTGAAAACAATGGGATGGCTTTCGGTATGGAACTTTTCAATAAGTTCATACTCACTTTCGGAAGAATTGCAGCCGTGATTTTCTTCATATGGTTTATCAAGAAGACTCTAACTGTTTTGAATCTCCGAAAGGGTTTCTATATTGCTTGCGCTCTGATTACAGCCGGAGCTGCCGGGAATATTTTTGATTGTGTCTTTTATGGTGAGATCTTCAACAATCCATTTCCGCCCGAACATGCCGTGCTTTTCCCCGCTGGCGGGGGGTATGCAGGATGGTTTGAAGGAAGGGTAGTGGATATGCTCTATTTTCCTTTTTTCTCATTTACTTGGCCATCCTGGATTCCTGGAATTGGGGGAAAAGACTATGAGTTTTTCCAGTATATCTTCAACATTGCTGATGCCTCTATATGTGTAGGAGTGGCTTTGCTCATAATTTTCTTTTCTTCAGACTGTTCGAAAGCATTCAATGCGGTTTTTGACCATTCTAAAACATCTGAGGCTAATAAATAAAATATTATTTCGATGAAATTCTTGTCCATTTTACTTCTCTTTACGCTTCTATTATCGTCCTGTTCGAAGCGGCCAAAAAATATTCTCAGTGAGGATAAAATGGTCGAAGTTATGGTTGATATTCAGATTGCAGAAGCTTATGAGCGATCGGGCAATTCTAATGATTACCTAAATGGACAAAATAGGGAGCTTCTTGGTAGAGGTGTGCTTATGCATCATGGTGTTACAGTTGAAGAAATGGACTGTACTCTTGCCTGGTATGGCAGAAACATGGACGAATATCCCAAATTATATAAGAGAATTGATTCGGAACTCAACAAAAGACAACTGAAATATGCGAGAGCGGCAGGGGAAACTGATAAAGAAGGATCCTCTGCCGATCTTTGGCCTTATAGTAGGCATTACGTGCTCGACGATAGGTCTTTGACTGATGGACTAATTGTCAATATTCCGGTCACGGATCTCACTCCGGGCGATAAACTTACATGGAAGATGATCGTGGAGGGTGCCTCTGCACGCAATCTTGCGCTTGGAGTAGACTATGAAAATGGAACTTCTGACATTAATCGGATATCCAACAATGGATTCGATAAATGGGTGGAATTGTCACTCCAGACAGATTCAACTTTAGGAGTGACCCGGATTTTCGGAATAGCCCAATTTGGAAATTCTCCTCGGCGTGTACTAATAGATAGCGTTCAACTGACGCATCTCCCCTTTAATAGGGAAGAATATCACAAAGCTGGTTATCAGCGTTCCATTCGCCCTGCCGGACGTAAGATCGTTCTTCCTCCCGATACTTCTACAAATTCAAGCAATGTGCCTGAGGCGATGTTGTCCAAACCTTCTTTATCAACAGAAAAGAGTCTTGGTGTAAGTACTCTTCGATAGCGATTGAAATAGCTGCCATAGACCCAATACCATTCCTCAGTTTTCACTTTATCCCACTCTGTAAATGCCCGGTGAATCTCAAAAACCTTACTTTGGGATACTCGACACACTAATTTTCTTCCATCTTCCATAGTGCAAAGGCACACTATTGAGTGAGCCTTTGCTCCATCACTCTCAAGTTCTTCTTTTGAGCATCTATGGCTCACTGTAATATGTCGGCCAAAGCGACGGTTGATCTCCGACATTAGTTTTCTGAAATGGATTCCATGGCTTGAAGTATCCTTAATCTTTTTATAGTGTATAAGAAAATGAATCATTTCATGTATAACTATATCTTCCAACGTAGACTCATCAAGATCATAACGGCAGCTCAGCGTAAGATGGTATGTTTCCTTAGTTTTGCGAAGCAATGATGGTTGGCGTTCTACTTTGAATTGCCCCATGAACGATCTTGCTTGAGATATATGCATTAATGGGATAGGAAGAGTTCCATTAAATATGTCGAGATTGAATCTGGTGAATCTGTCTTCTAAAAATTCTATTGTTGCTCTCATGTAAAGTTTTTTCGATTTAGTGCATATGCAGCTGCAGCCAGAATAAGCAGCCACACTACGACTCCCCATATGGGCATCTGATGAATGATAACAAATTCCGTGCCACCTGACAGTCTTTCAGCTCCATTGAGAAGAATTTCATATCCGTTGTCAAGCAATCCACCGAGCCATTTGATTTCCAAGCCAACGCAAAGACATGCAGTGAATATAATTCCAAAGGAAAGATAGACCGGAAGGATTGGAAGAAGTAAAAGATTGGTGGGAAGAAACATCATGGGTATTTGAGCGAAATAATATGATGTAAGCACCCAAGAAGCACCGGTGGCTACAAGTGTCGCAATAATTGATCCACATATATAGTAAAGCACCGGATGATTCCTATGTCCGATTGGATTTAAAGGGGTTGTAAACGCTATAAGTGCCCCTACACACACCACACTAAGTTGAAAACCTGCATCAAAAAGGGCGTTTGGGTCTATTAACAATATCAATAGGCATGCAGAGCATAATGCATTCCCGGCAAAATTCTTTCGTTCTGCGATTATTGCTATGAAAGCAAACGTTGTCATGATGCATGCCCTTACTGACGAATAGGCAAACCCAGTGATGGCTACGTAAAGCCACAGTATAACGATCGCGAGTGCATATCCCCATTTATAGCGACCAGCAAGTTTAATCGGCATCATCAATATCATAAGGAACCCTGCGAGTATTCCTATATGAAGTCCACTCAGTGCCAGCATATGGGCCAAGCCTCCGTTGGCGAATGTCAGCCTTGTGTTTTCGTCAAGACCTGTTTTATCACCCATCAGTAATGCTTTAAGGAAATCAGCTGTGGGTTTTGCCAGATGGCTGCGCTCTATGCATATTTCGATATGATCTCTGATATCTATGAAAAAATATCTTAGATCTTTGCTTCGTCCTACAACTTCTATTTTGGTCGGAGATATTCTTCCGCTATATAATATCCCAGAAGCCTTCAACATGGGCATGATCTTTTTCCCGATTTCCGTAGTATCAGCAGCCACATCTTTAATACCTATTGATGGGATTCTAATGATGTCACCTGTAGAAATATGCGTCACTCCTGTGCGTATCCTTGCTTTTGCTCCATTTGTCCCTTCTATTTTGACATCTATTCGTTCGCCGTAAGTTTTTGTCAAAATGCTTGTGACCTCACAATATAAATAGTCAGGGATGTTGTCGCCAAAACTTTTTTCAAAGTTATTAGGACGAGAAAGCGACTCATCTATACCACCAAGTCCCAAGAAAAGTAACACTACCCATAAGATATGCCATTTTCCCACTCTGAAAGCAGACACAGGGTCGGATGATGATATCAGAATGAATGCGTAAAAAGCTATGGAAAGTGCAATGGGTAACGATCCGCACCACCATGGCAGCTCAAATACCTTAGAAAGAGTAATGCCTCCGGCAAGCGAAAGCGCTGGAATCAGTGGTCCGCGCTGCATCACTCATTCCATATTTTCCATGCTCCTACGGCCTGTAGACGGAGCATTTCTAATCCGTTGGTTACGGTGCATCCATGAGCTTTGCATAGCTTCATAAATAGAGTCTCAGCTGGATTATAGACGAGGTCGAAGCAGATCTGGCCCTTATGCAGATACTCATAAGGGAATGGTGCAGCTTTGTTTACGTCTGGACTTGTCCCAAGTGGAGTGCAGTTGACAATTGCTTTTGCATCATAAATCTGTTCGGGTGTCAGCTCTCCATAAGCCAGGCAATCATCCCGATGTGTCCTGCCTACAAGTTGGGTTTTGAACCCAAGATTTTGCATGGACCAGACTACGGCTTTCGATGCGCCTCCGGTGCCCAACACCAATGCAAGAGGTTTGCTTTCTTCGTCATAAGTCTTATAGAAATCTACCGACTTTAAGATTTCTTTCATTGACTCTGTGAATCCATAAGCATCCGAATTGTATCCTTTTAAGAATACGCGTCCCGATTCCGTGTCTCTCTTTATCCTAATTACATTCACTGCCCCTATGGCTTCAGCTTCTTCACTGAGTGCATCAAGATATTTCAAGACTTCCACTTTGTATGGGATTGTCACGTTAAGTCCTTTCAAAAGGGGATGCTCATTAATCAAGCCAGGCAGGAAGTCAATGTCTGGAAGAGGGAAGAGGTCATATCTTGCAGGAATGCTTTCCCTTTCAAATTTCTCATTGAAATATTTTGCTGAAAAAGAGTGGCCAAGAGTCTTCCCGATAAGCCCAAATTCTTCTTTTACCATATCACTACCCTTTCTTCTTGTGGCCGCCACATTGCATCTCCTTCTTTTATTCCAAATGCATCGAAAAACTCATCTATGTTCTTTAAGGTCGCGTTTGTACGCAGCTTTTCGATTGAGTGTGGATCAGTCTTTGTCCTTAGTTTGATTTCTTCTTCCCTTATGTTTCCAGCCCAGACATTTGCATAAGCAATATAGAATCGTTGAAGCGGTGTCAGTCCATCTATCTCTACCATTGCTTTATCTTTTTGACTGTCAAGATATGCAGTCAATCCAATTCTCAACCCTCCTTGATCAGCAATATTTTCTCCAAGTGTATATCGACCATTGGCATGCACTCCAGGAGCTACTTCGATCGCATCAAATTGCTCTACAAGCTTATCTGCAAGAGCTTTGAATCGCTTTGCATCCTCTGATGTCCACCATTCGGAGAGATTGCCGTTTTTGTCAAACTGTCTGCCGCTGTCATCGAACCCATGTGTCATTTCATGCCCTATCACAACTCCGATTGCACCATAATTGAGAGCATCATCCGCTGTCGGATCGAAATATGGTGGTTGCAATATAGCAGCCGGAAAGCATACTTCATTGGTGGTGGGATTATAATATGCGTTTACCGTCTGGGGAGTCATATGCCATTCCTCCTTGTCAACCGGCTTATTCATTTTTGCATAATTATCCTTCACATACCATTTCGATGCTTCCAATACATTCTCCAGGTAAGATTTCTTAGGATCAATTTGAATCTCTGAATAATCTTTCCATTTGTCAGGATAACCTATTTTGACTGTAAATGTGGATAGTTTGTCCAAGGCTTTCTCCTTGGTCTCATCACTCATCCACGACAAATCTTTGATATGCTTCCCAAGAGAAGTGCGAAGGTTGTCTACGAGCTTTTTCATATACTCCTTGTTTTCTTCAGGGAAGTATTTTTCTACATATAGTTTACCTACAGCTTCTCCCAACATGGAGTTAGGAATAGACATTGCTCGCTTCCAGCGGGGTTGCAGTTCATCCTTGCCGCTCATTACCCGATCGTAGAGTTCGAAGCTTGCATTGATGAAGTCGTCGCTTAGCAGGTTGGTTGCATCGCTGACGGTCTCAAAAGTCATATAATCCTTTATTTCCTGCTCCGTTAGAGTTGGAATATATGAAGTAATGAATTTCGTAAACTCTGGATTGGCAAAATTAGCTTTATCCACATTCTCAAGACCTAAAAGACTGAAATACGTTTCCCAATCAAATTCCGGATAATTTGATTTGATTTCTTCAATGGTCATGATGTTGTATCTTTTCCTTGGATCCCTTCTGTCTTCGCGGGTCATTTTATGCCGGGCAAACTCTGTTTCAAGTTTTATGACGGCGTTCCATACTCGTTCTTGTGCCTCTACGTCATAGCCTATCAATTCCATCAGCCTTTTTACGTAGGTCTGGTAGGCTGCCAATATGGTGGCATGCTGCTCATTATCTTCAAGATAGTAGTCGCGGTCACCAAGACCAAGGCCTACTTCCCCAATATGAAGGATATTCATATCAGAATTCATAGCATCTGTACCTACACCTGTGCCAAAGAAACTGCTCCCGATGCCTGAATGTTGCCATGCCAGAAGTTCTGCCATTTTATTAGTATCTGCATTGGCAATATGTCCGAGAAGCGGGCGAAGTGGGGCTCCTCCCTCTTCATTGAGTTTTTTTTCGTCCATCCCCATGGAATATAGGTCGCTGACTTTCTGAGCTACTGTTCCTGGAGTATTGGCATCATCATGTTCGGAAAGATTTATGATAAGGTCTTTCAGCTGTTCGCGAGCATTTTCCCGTAGCAGGTCAAACATTCCGAATCTCGAATATTCAGCCGTGAGAGGATGTTGCTTCATCCATCCGCCGTTGCTATACTGATAAAAGTCTTCTTTAGGAGAAGTCGAAAGATCAAGGTTTTTCTGATTTATGCCGTGAAGTTGTTTATTCATTTTTGTCAAATTTAAATAGTTGTCAAAATGTCAATATGACAAATTGTCAAGATGTCATGTTAGTTCGTTAGTTCCTCGAGTTCCATAGTGGCAAGTTCCCAGATCGACATTCCGTTTTCAAGGTCTTTCTGAGCCTTTGCATACGCATCGAGAGTCTCTTGAGAGGTGTCTCCTGCTGAAATCTTGTCTTCGATTTCTTTTTGTAGTTTTTCAAGTCGGGAAATCTCTGTTTCTGCGTCTTTTACTTTTTTTTCAGCTTTCTTCACCACTTTCTCCCTTGCTTTCTGTTCTGCATAAGATAGTTTGGCAACATTCTGTGGCTGTGGAGTGTCCGGTTTATAAATTTTTGTTGTTGGATCAGAAGCTTGTGAATTTTCCTTTAGAGGAGTATTCTCTTTTCCTGTTGGAGATTTCGTAAGTTCAAGGTCGCGGAGATTCTCAAGATTCTTTGATCTTAAGAAATCATAAATGCCACCTAAGTTTTCCCTAACTTTACCGCCTCCGAATTCATACACTTTTTCCACCAGACCGTCAAGGAAATCTCGGTCGTGGCTTACTATGATTACTGTCCCGTCAAAGTCGCGGATAGCATCTTTTAGAATATCCTTTGTCTTCAGGTCAAGATGGTTGGTTGGCTCGTCAAGTATAAGGAAATTCACAGGCTCCAGAAGAAGTTTGATCATCGCTAGTCGGGTTTTTTCTCCTCCTGAAAGCACTTTCACTTTCTTATCGGAAGCTTCTCCTCCAAACATGAAAGCTCCTAAGATATCTCTTATCTTTAATCTTATATCGCCGACTGCAACATTGTCAATGGTTTCGAATACTGTCAGGTTCTCATCAAGAAGCTGAGCTTGATTTTGAGCAAAATATCCTATCTTGACGTTATGGCCAAGTTTGAGCATACCGGTATGGTCAATCTCTCCCATGATGCACTTCACGAGAGTAGATTTTCCTTCGCCGTTTTTGCCTACGAATGCCACTTTTTCACCCCTGCGAATTCTGAATTCAGCATGGTCAAACACCTGATGATCGCCATAAGCCTTTCCTACATCCTCAAGAATCAATGGGAAGTCACCGGAACGTGGTGCAGGTGGGAATTTCAGGCGAAGGCGGCTATTGTCGACTTCATCAACTTCAATTGGGACGATCTTTTCAAGTTGCTTGATACGGCTCTGCACCTGTATGGCCTTAGTTGCCTGATAACGGAAACGTTCTATGAACGCCTTTATGTCAGCTATCTGCTTTTGTTGGTTTTCATAAGCACGCATTTGCTGCTCCACTCGTTCCTTCCTGAGTTCGGTATAAGGCGTATAACTCACTTTATAGTCGTATGCCTTGCCGCATGAGATCTCAATAGTGCGCCGTGTGACATTGTCAAGAAAAGCTCGGTCGTGGCTCACAAGCATTACAGCTTTGGCTTTTGTCTGAAGGAACTGCTCTAACCATTGTATAGATTCAATGTCAAGGTGGTTGGTAGGTTCGTCAAGAAGCAGAAGGTCAGGTTTCTGTAGCAAGATCTTTGCAAGTTCCACACGCATTCGCCATCCTCCTGAGAATTCAGAAGTAGGACGGTCAAAATCTTCACGACTGAAGCCAAGTCCCATCAAGGTTTTCTCCACCTCTGCCTCCATATTGTCTGCGCCCTCCATTGAGAGTCTGTCATTGAGATATTCTATATCTTCAATAAGTTTTGCATAAGATTCGCTTTCATAGTCAGTACGTGTGGCAAGCTGATTGTTAAGCTCTTCAAGTCGTGCCTTATGCTCATCTATATGAGCAAAGGCTTTGCGAGCTTCGTTGATGATGGAAGTGTCGTCTGCAAGCTTCATTTGCTGAGGAAGATAGCCGATGGTGACCTCCGATGGCTTAGAGACTGTTCCGGAAGTAGGTTGTTGAAGGCCGGCTATGATTTTGAGCATAGTCGATTTGCCTGCGCCGTTTTTGCCGGCAAGCCCAATCTTGTCAGTTTTATTGATCACAAAACTCACATCCGAGAAAATCGGACGAGCGGAAAATTCCATTGTCAGGTCGTTGACACTTACCATATTATAGTTATCAGGTTTTCTGTTTTTTTATTGTTGGGTTCGCTTGAATGTGCGAAAAAGATAAATTATTACACTGATGATTTATTTATGTTCAGCAGCTTCTTTAAAAGCATCCATAATAGCAGTAGGCATCCCGTTGGAGAATGCTCCAAGGTGGTATGCAGCATCGGCATCTATCTCCGGTGCCCAGTAGAATACTCCGGTGCAAGCACCATCGGTAAGTTTCTTTGATGCCTTGATAAGTGCATCGATAAATTGCTTCCCTTTTTCCGGTTCACGTGCATCCACTCCGGTTTCTACAATCATTACCTCACTACCATATTTTTTGTTAAGATGGTTGATATTAGCAATCGCGTCCACGAGAGTCATTATCTCACTTTCCTCTTTTTCCCCTTCCATAGCCCAGAATGGATATACGCTCATGCCGATTACGTCCCACTCAACGCCATTGGCTTTCAAATAGTCAAATACGTTATCATAGAGGTCTTGATTAAATCCGTCGTCAAGATGTATGATGGTTTTAGCTTCAGGATATACTTCCTTTACAGCCTTGCATCCAGCCTTTGTCAGTTCTGCATAGTTGCGGGGATTTTCATGGTAGTTTCCCATTGGCCACAAAAATCCATGAGTGGTTTCGTTGCCGACCTGAACCCATTTGACATCAATGTCGTTGTCTTTCAGAAGCTGAAGTGTAGTGCGAGTGTGGTCAGCGAGTGCTTTTGCAGTCTGTTCTACATTCATCCCAAGCCATGCTTTCGGGGGATTTTGTTTTCCGGGATCAGCCCACCAATCAGAATAATGGAAGTCTATCATCACCGGCATGCCAAGGGCTTGTGAGCGTTTTGCCATTTTCAACACATCCTCAGGAGAGCAGAAACCATCTTTGGGGTCTACCCATACTCTCAGGCGAGTGGCATTCATGCCGTAGTCTTTCATCAGTTGAGTTGTTTCTGTAACTTTCCCATTTCTGTCTTTAGTGAAATGTCCACGTGCTTCGTCGGCAGTGGTGCCGGAAATATCTCCGCCGAGCCAGAAAGGTTCGGCGGAATATCCTGTGATGATGCACAGCAATGATGCTGCTGTCAGAAGTATTTTCTTATTCTTTTTCATCATGATATTTTATGGCTGCTTCCATAAATGAATGGAATAAAGGGTGAGGATTGAGCACTGTGCTCGAATATTCAGGATGGTACTGAGTGCCTATCATCCAGCGGTGTCCGGGTATTTCTACCACTTCCACAAGATGCGACTTGGGATTTTCTCCCACACAACGCATTCCTGCTTTTTCAAATTCTTCACGATAAGCATCGTTGAATTCATATCTGTGTCTGTGACGCTCGCTTATATCAGTGCGGCCATAAGCCTCTGCTACAAGACTTCCGGGAGTGAGTTTGCAATCATATGCTCCGAGGCGCATGGTCCCACCCATGTCGGATATATGCTTCTGTTCCTCCATCATGTCAATTACATTGTGGGTGGTAGAAGGATTCATCTCCGTGCTGTTGGCATCTTTATACCCAAGCACATTTCGGGCGAATTCTATGACCATACACTGCATTCCGAGACATATGCCAAATGTGGGAATATCATTTTCGCGACACCATTTCAACGCTACGAATTTTCCTTCTATTCCTCTGTTGCCAAATCCGGGAGCAATGATTACTCCATCAAGTCCTGCCATCATTTCCCCTATATTTTCTTCTGTGAGTTTTTCACTGTGTATATATTTTAGGTTAAGCTTATGATGGCAATAAGTTGCTGCCTGGAAGAGAGATTCGTTGATTGATTTGTAGGCATCCTGAAGTTCTACGTATTTGCCTACGAGTCCGATTGTCACTTCTTTTTCAGCGGTGTGTATTTTTTCAACAAAATCAAGCCATGGTTTCATATGCGGTTTCCCATATACCGGGACGTGCATCTTTCGAAGTACAATCTCATCCATATCTTGGCTATGCAGCATAAGTGGGACTTCATATATGCTGGGACAGTCAAGCGACTGGATGACTGCATCTTTGGCAACATTGCAGAACTGAGCAATCTTAGCCCGCATTCCTTCAGGAATGTCATGCTCCGTGCGAAGTACGAGTATATCCGGTTGAATACCGAGTTGCTGCAGTTGCTTCACAGAGTGCTGCGTAGGCTTGGTTTTAAGTTCCTTGGCAGCATGGAGGTAAGGTACATAAGTAAGGTGTATGCATAGTGCACTGTCTCCGAGTTCCCAACGAAGCTGACGCACTGCCTCAAGGAAGGGGAGAGACTCAATGTCGCCTACTGTTCCCCCGATTTCTGTTATGATGAAGTCAAATTTACCGGTATCGCCGAGCAGTTTTACGTTGCGCTTTATCTCGTCTGTAATGTGGGGAATGATTTGGACTGTCTTCCCGAGATAATCTCCATGACGCTCTTTGTCGATTACATTTTGATAGATGCGTCCTGTGGTCACATTATTTGCGCGAGAAGTGGGAACATTGGTAAAACGTTCGTAATGTCCGAGATCAAGGTCGGCCTCGTGACCATCTTCTGTCACGTAGCATTCTCCGTGTTCGTAGGGATTGAGGGTGCCGGGATCGATGTTGATGTAGGGATCAAACTTCTGGATTGTAACTCGATAGCCGTGTGCGTTTAGCAGACAGGCAAGAGAGGAGGATATTATACCCTTTCCAAGAGAAGATACTACGCCTCCAGTAACAAAAATGTATTTTGTCTCCATGCTGATATATTTTAATCAGTATGCAAAATTACAATTTTTTTCAGACTTTAGCAAAAATATTTTTGAAGATTACGAAAAGATTATTTAAATGCTTGCGAAAGATAAGACTCAAATTTCTGTCAATAGATCTGAATTATAAGTTTCAATTATTATGAGTGTGCCATCGTCTAACATTTGCTCTTGTGTTATTGTTTTCACAGTCTTTGGAGTTTTATTGCTTTTTTTTCTTGAATTGAGATGGGCAGTCCTCTTTTTTGATGCTTTTGATGTCTTGGTTGACTTTGAAGAACGTTTTACATTATTTGAATTATTCTTGTGTAGACTTTTCACAAAAAAATACACCTCGTTATTTTTCGAATTAGTAAGGCCAATCTTGATTTCCTCGTCTTCATTGATGATGACGATTGATTCTGAAATCTCTCCGTTTTCGGAAACCAAAGATTTGCTGACAGCCTTTTCTTTGTCCGAATCCAATGCTTTTTTTATTTTTTTCTTGAGGTCCGGTTTATTTCTGAAACTTAGCGTGCGTAATGATTGATCAGGTCGCTCCATGATGGTGACAGAAAGAGATGGATCATAAAGGTCAATGTCTTCAAATATCTTTTCGGAAGCAAGTTTCGGGGAAGATGCTATGGCCATGATGTTGATTATCGATAGGATAGCAAGAAGAATATATCTTTTCATGATTTATATTTTGTTTATTTTAGATTATTGTAATGATTCAATCTTTTGTTGTTGCTCAGATTGCTTGCTCTCTATGTTGTCGAAAAATTTGTCAATGCGTTTCAACTCGCCTTCAGCAATTATAAGAGCTTTGTCTTTACTCACTTCATGTCCATTGGAGAATACTTGGCAGTATAATTCAGATTCTTGTTTGAAGTGAAGATAAGTTGGTATTCCGATTGTCAAAAGTATTGCCACGGATGCTGCAATAAGAAGCATTTTTCTTAAAATATTATTCTTCTTAGGTTTGATGACCGGACTCTTCTTTCGATCCAACTCACACGATAACGAAATATTCATTATCGTGCGGGCTTCTTCAATTATAGGAGAGTTATAGGGCAACTGTCCTAACACATACTGCAATTCTGTCTCCTCAAGAAGAGATAGCCGGCATTCCATATACAGTCTGCACAATTGTTCAGTTTCTTCCAAGCTGAGGTATTTATCTTTCTCCAAATTCTCCATTATCTATCAAGTATTTTGTAGTTTTCACTGATTTTCTTTCTTACTCTGCACATTTGTGTCCTTATTGCTCCTTCCGTCATATTCATTCTGGTGGCTATGTCTTTGTAATCCATAGAATAATGTACGGATAGCGAATAAATATGCCTTTGCACTTGAGTCAAGCCAGCAGTAAGGAGCGTTTCAAGACGTTCCATATCTTCACCGGAAGATGGTTCTATCTTTAAAGACACCATATGTGCATCTTCCAACTCCACGGTTCTTCTTCTTCTTAAACGGTCAATGCATACATTCTTCAAGGCAATGAAAAGTTTGGATGATGCTTCAGTATCGCTTTCCATTTCGCCATTTTTCCATAATCTTACAAATGTATCCTGCAGCGCATCTCTCGCATCCTCATCATCTTTGAGGTAGGCGAGAGCACTCCGATGCAGGCGTTGGCGAAGTGCCATAAATGTGGATGTCAAAAGATCTGTTTTCATATGCTTACTTCCTATATACGAAGAAGCAAGCCATTTGTTACACTTATTTTTCGATTATTTGAATTTTTTTGAAAAAAAAGTCGAATTATTTTGTAATGCAGATGTGGTTGATATTATAGACTTCGACCCCATCTCATAAAATTTCAGAGTCACTGGGGTCGCTGAAATTAAGGCCCCGACTCATAAAAAATGGGGGCCTTAATGAGATGGGGTCTTATGAATGCTTCTTCATAATAAAACTCAAGTAGTGGATGCTAAGGTATAAATTTTCGATAAAAATTTACTTCTTCGCAGAGTTGACTGCTTCAGGGGTCCATGTCTCGAAGAATCGTTTCACTTTTTCCTTGTCGTATCCTTCGCCTGATTCAAGAAATCCGGAATCCTGGGTATGGATTACGTTTCCCTCAGTATCAAGCACTACTAACACAGGAAATCCGAATCTAACAGGATTTCCCAATCTCTTCAAAGCTGTAGCAGTGGCAGCTTGATCCGTAGCATCATCAGGATTCCGCGGATTGTAGTTGACATGGATGAATTCAAAATTGTCATCCACCATTTTTTTGATTTCCGGGTCAGCTTCTACAAATTTTGCAAACCGTATGCACCATTTGCACCAGTTGCCACCTAATTGGGCAATGACGAACTTTCCGTTTGAAGAAGCCTTTGCCACGGCTTCCGTAATTTGGGTATCCGGATTTATTGTTTCATCATACACCTTTACCTTTGTCTGTGCATTTACGCAAGTAATGGTTAGAAACAATAAAGCTAATGTGAATAGTCTTTTCATTGTCGTTTTATCATATATTTTATGCAAAGGTAATATTTTTTCTCAATTTATGCAAACTAAGCCCCCATCTCATAAAATTTCAGAGTCACTGGGGCGGTTTTGGGCGAGTGGCTCTGAAATTTTATGAGATGGGGTCTAAGGCTTTCGGACTTTTTCCCATTGCCGAGAACTCGCAGAGAATTAGCGCAGTTCTTGCAATATGAGATTACGGATTAATATACAAGAATTTAATTATACCCTTTACCAAATCCAAAGAGAGAAGCAATCCCAATCATTATCAGCAAATATAATAGTCCTGCTATGATAAGATATAGTAAGAAAAATCCGATACGTTTTTTTATTGACTCGATGGGGAAAGCTTTATACATAGCCATAGAACAAATGAGAATGGAATAAACAATCTCCAAGCCGGAATACCAAGACTCTGAAACCAAAGAAAGAGGACTCAGAACAATGCCGAAAAGAAGAAACGATGATGTCATATATATCATAGCGGCAAAATATTCGGCAATATTATATTTCCTCGCCCCGACTCCGGAATAAACAATCGGAATTGCCAATAATGCGGGTATGTAGATCGTAAGATTACGGATTATCATGCTGTCCATTATAAAATCCGTAATAGCCAATACAATTTTGTACGTAAGCGGGACTTGCCCTGTTCCTGTATCTATAATCTCTCCAGTTGGCTCGGAGGGCATAAGTCCCGAAACAAATGCGCTGAGAAAGCAAACTACTATCAGCATCGAGATAGGTGGAACATATTTGACTCTCCGACACTTGATGTAATCACGGATAACCGTCCAAGGATGAAACAGCAGTTGAGCCGCCGTATATAAGAATCCTCGATTTATGCGTGACAGTCCGGATAACAGCCCAATGAAGAAAGTCTTGTTTTCGAGTCTTTTCTCCTTGGTTGACTGTCCGCAGTCAGGGCAAAAGTTGGAAGTGCAGGAACAGCCACAGTTCTTGCACTTCACAACTTTTTCGTTCTTTTCTTGAGAGTTCTGCATTAGTAGATCTATTGAGCTATGTAATGTTTTGTTCCCTTTTCAGGAGAGAAAATACGAAGATTACCGGGATAAGCATTCTTTGGAATAATCTGATTATCCCAAGACCCTTGCGTAAATTTGAACTCAAACGGTAGCTGAACATTCAGGTCAATGGTGTATTTATCACCGACCTTATTCATTTTTACCCCTTGTGGATTCCATGTAGCGGCAGTCTCCTGATTGCCAGTGATAAATACATCTCCTTCAGCCCACGGACATTCAAGCTCTATGTGGACCGGATGTTTATCAGAATTGGTAAAATATGTATTATGACGATACATAGCATATATAGGAAGAATATCCATCAGGCATTGATGATAGCTGCTCATGTGAGTATGTTCGGGATATTCTTTGACAAATAGCTTTATGGTTTCTGGTAATTCAGCAGATTCCATAGTGGATTTAACCAGTTCCCAAGCCGGTCGCCAGTTTTCTCCAAATTCATCTTCAGATTCATTAGCCATGGTGAGGAAAATAAATTTCGGCTTACAGTTGGCAAAATCGTAATTTAAAAAGTCGTTGGCAAACTTAAAATTATCCTCCATGAAGTTAGGCGATAGAGCGAGGTAATCGTCAAACAGCTCTTCAGAAGAAAGAGCATTCAAAACGAATGATGCGCCGAGGGAATGTCCGATAGCAAGCGTGTGGCCTGAGGTGCGATAGTTGCTATTGATATATGGCATCACATCCTCGCGAATAAACTTTTTGAAGTTCTCGTAATTACCGTAATAAGGTGACTCATACTTAACATTGGTCGGAACGGGAAGAAAGTCGTTCATCCGCATGTACTCTTTTGTATTGGGAGATGGTATTCCTACAACTATAAAAGGGATATTATCTTCATAAGGATCCTGACACTCTGCCAATATGCTGTAGGCTAATGCAAAGTGCGAAAGCCATTGGGAGTCGAACACATACACCACATCTACCTCAGATTGGTCCTTTTCATCATAATCCTGCGGAGTACAGATAAAGATTTCTCTGTCGAAAGGGAAATCGGGAGTATAAAACTTCTTGGTTTCAACCCGCATCGTTTCCTGAGCCGCCAAACTAATTACGACAAGCAGCATCAGGAGAGTTTGAATTAGTCTTTTCATATTATTGATTCTTTAATTTCAGCTATCGGTTCTAAACTAAAATATTAATTATCATATGTTTCTTTTTGAATTCCCTACGCTCATAAACTACAAGATAAGAAAAACACTTCTTTTTTCCTAAAAAATATCATGGAGAGATAAATACTTTTCAAGACGCAAAGTTATAAAAAAATATAAAAGTGCTATTATTAAGAAGTATTATCTATCCTTTACGCTCTAAATTTGATATTTTCATTTTCCAACATATCTTATTGCAAGAAAAGTTGCAACTGCTAAAAGAACCGTTAGATATGTTCTTGCCAATTGCATATAGCACTTCTGCTTAATACAGAAATAAGTCATTACTACTAAGTATGACACTATGGAAACCCCTCCAATGATTATAGCCCACAGAGGATACACTGGATTTGGTTTTAATAGAAACAGCAAAATAATAACGACTAATGCCGGCAGAAGCAAAAGTGTTCTAACTGTCTGTGATGGTTTGTCAATACGTTGATATTGTGCATTCATTTTATTTTGTAACTATGTAAATTTGAAGTTATGTATGAAACTAATGGGAGGCATCATCACAGCCAAGAAATTGTCTTGGCAAGCCTCAAATCGGGTTAGCTGATCACCGCGTTACCGGGATATCTTTTTGTATTGTCGCTTTTCATCATGAGATACTTAAATTATGGTTCATCTTGCAAAGATACGTATAAGTGGGAGAAAAATTACAATAAAATTTGAAAAATCTTCGTGGAGATGGCAAAATATATACATAGGTGTATATTTTCTCAAATAATGAGTAAAGTTTGCTTCACGTTTTCATCGGATTGGATAAAAAAAGGATATTTTAGAATAAAAACGATGTCAAATTTGGAATTCAAGAAAAAACATCTTATCTTTGCATTAATAAATGACTTATCTTATATGGCTGACATAAAGACTCCTTACCTGAACCTTCAGACAGACTTCGGTTTCAAGTTCGTATTCGGAAGCATTGACAACAAGCAGGCCCTTGTCAGGTTTCTCAACGCTCTTTTCGAAGACAAGCTTACGGTCACCGATGTCACGTATCATGACAAGGAAGTTCTGCCTTCGGAAGAGGACGGCAAACGTATAGTATATGATGTTTACTGCACAACTCCAGTCAAACGGTCGGATTCTCCATTTTTCACAGCCTATCAGTCGAAGGATATAAAGGGTGAAATCAAGGCAGACCACCACTTCATACTTGAGATGCAGAACATCTACACACCTCCATTTGAAGAGAGGATTACATTCTATGTCTCAAAGATGGTGGCAGCGCAGGGTAAGTCAGGATGGGATTATACACTTGATCCTGTATTTGCGGTGGCATTGATGGACTTCAATTTCAGCCACATGTCAAAAAAACTTGTACGTGATGTCATGCTTGTTGACCGTGAGAGCATGGAGGTACTGACAGACAAGGTCCACATATTGCTTTGCTCGTTGAAGGAATTGCCCAAGAAATGGGAGGATTGCAGAACAGATATAGAGCAAGCGTTGTTCTTAATAAAAAATATAGATAAAATGGATAACACATCATTGGCATACAGGGAAGGGAAATTCTCGGAAATATTCGAGGCAGCCAGAAGCAACCGACTCCGTGAAGAGGAGAAAGTGGCGTATAGCCAGTCACTTGAGAAACTGCGTGACACTCAGAAGGGCATTCTGTTTGCCGCGGATCGTGCTCGTGAAGAAGGAAAAGAAGCTGGATATGCCGAAGGACGAGCAGAGGGACGAGCGGAGGGACGAGCCGAAGGACGAGCAGAGGGACGAGCAGAAGGGTTGCGTGAGTCTGCACTCAAAATGTTAAAAGCCGGTGTGGATTCAGACTTCATTCATGAGATGACAGGACTTAGCTTCGAGGAGATTAAAAATCTTCAATAATTTCCTTCATCCTAAACCCAAGTCTAACGTTGACTACATAAAAGTTCAATGAGGAGGCAAATTACTTTTCATTGAAGGAACCCTTGACAATCAACAAGATTGCAATAAAAATACTTCGTGAAAAAAGAAATTATAAATGAAGTATTCATATATTTTTACGGTTGCTGATGTGCTGTTTATTCAAACTATAAGAAAGAATTCCTACGATGATGAGGAATGCTGTTGCGCCCAATCCGGCACAACCACGCACAATAAGTATCTCGGTGGTGGAAATATTATCAATCCAAATAGTCATAGACAATAGTAGAATTATAACAAGCGCAATAATTGTGATTGCACAATATTTCAATCGTCTATTCTCAGGAGCATCGATTTGATTGCAAAACCAATCCATTTTTTCTATTTTGATACATACAATATTATACATTTTAAACTAAGAAGCATTATTTATTTTATTCAGGAAATCCGGTAGCTCGGGTGAAGCATATCTTGGAATGTCCTCATTCATGAGGTTGCCATTTTTATCAATCATTAAGTAAGTCGGAAAGCCATGAACATTAAGATGCCCCATGATCCTATCCGTCAACTCTTGATCTTCTATGAATATCTGAGTAGTATTTGAAATGTTTGGAGCCAACTTAAGCCATGGAGATTTTGATGATTGAGCCCCAATGACAGCAAATAGCTCTATTCATGCTTTGTATTTAAAATCGAATCCACTGTGTCAGTGATTCTGTTACTTCTTAAATCTCGTTCCAAAATAGTTCCATCGGGACTGATAAGAATTATTTGTGGAATTCCATTAAAACCATATAACTTCATAGGAGCCTCCCCTGTATCAATTATCTGAGTCCAAGGATATCTAAACTTGTCAAGAGCTACAATAGTCTTATCATGTTCATCCCAAGTCGCTATACCCAATATCATGAAGCGATCATCATCCTTGTATTTTTCATATAGTGGTCTAAGTGTCTGTTCCGCTTCCTCCCTGCATGGACCACACCAGGAAGCCCAGAAATCCATTAGGACATATTTTCCTTTACCAACATAATCAGACAATTTCACATCCTTTCCATCCACAGTTTTTGCATCAAAGTCTATAAAAGGTTTTCCGGGCTCTGACTTCCGCATTGCCATAAACTTGTCATTTAAATGTTTAGTAGACTGTCGCTCCTTCAGATATGGGGACATGGAGGAATAGATTGTGTCCCATTCATCAGAAGTTATCAGGAGGTCACCTAATTTCATGACGGCATATTCTCCGATACCATTTGGATTTTCAGAAATAGCTTGCATATTCAGCTGCAGACGCTTTGGACGCAGTTTATCATACAGGTGTTTGTAAATTTCTCCCAGTTCAGGCTGTTCAAAGCCGTGACTTTGTAATTCGTTATAAAACTTCTCAAGTTCGTTGTCTAACTTATTGTTTTCAAAGATTAGTTTCATCAGATTCTTGGTCAAATGAGAGCCTGATGATGGATAATGTGAGGAAAAGTCAATAACAACTATAGAGTCAAGAACACAACAGGCATATGTGTTCCCATTTTCAATCATTACATAGGCAGCACGATCATAAGTACCTTTGAATTGAAAACGTCCGTTCACAATCAAAGTAGAGTCTATAATCTTATCATTATCATAATCAGACATATAAAGCACCTTACCATCTAATCCGTCAACTGTTCCTTCGACAATATACCCGATTGAAGAATTAACGGCATTCGATTGGTTCTCTCTTGCATCAATTCCAAAGGTTGCTATTAATACAGCAACAATTGTCATAACTTGTTTAATTGCTTTCATAATCTGATATTTTGCTTCGCAATTTTGTTTTCAAAAGTTAATCTATCTTTTCAAATAGGATTCCGTCATGGATAATGCTTTCAATGCTTTATTACTATACCTTCGATTGACCAACCTTCATTGGAAGAACTTTCATGGAAATCTATAGAATTGACTACTTCTGGAATCTTCTCAAATGTTATTGAAAAGGAGCCGTTCCCATCCTTATCTGGATAGAGATGTTCGCCCAATATAATCCCATCCGATCATTTGCACACAAAATTTGTGCAGGAAACTTAGCATTCCCAGAATAGAATAATCCTTTGATATGGTTACTGTCCATTTGAGTAAAATTTAAAATATGGTTCATATTGCAAAGATACGTAAAAGTGGGAGAAAAATTACAATAAAACTTGAAAAATCTTCCTGGAGATGGCAAAATATATACTTAGGAATATTTTTTTGCGAAATTTATGAGGTTTGAAGTTTGGAGTGATTGATAATACTTTGCCAGAAGGCAACTATACCGTACCAGGTCGATGCTTTTTACGACAAAAAGAGGGTGTGTCAAAATAGGCCCATCCTCTTTTACTATGTTGTAAAACACAA
>CAYNEZ010000017.1:0-28126 GCA_964396365.1 uncultured Sangeribacter sp.
GCCTTTGTTCTGCATTTTGTTGTTCTGAATTTATTGTTATTTTATTAATTATCACAATTATACATTGACGGCATAGGCAAGAAGACCCTTTTGGGGCCATCTGCCTACGCTTTTCAACTTGCAAAGTTACAATTTTTTCCGCTAATGTGCAAAAAATTAGCAGACATTTATCAGTTTTATAAGATTTATAAGTCTTACCGGATTTATAAGTCTTATGTCACTCATATGATTTGGGCCCCATCTCATGTAATTCTTACAAAAAAAGACTCTGACCTAATGGTCAAAGTCTTTTATAGAATATGTATCTAATTATAATCAGATTACAATCAGAGCTTCGGGCCAGCTGCTACAAGAGCCTTGCCTTCATCGTTTGTTGTGAACTTGTTGAAGTTCTTGATGAAGCGAGCAGCGAGGTCTTCAGCCTTCTTAGTCCATTCAGCTGGATCAGCGTAAGTGTCGCGCGGATCAAGGATCTTAGGATCTACTCCGGGGAGTTCGGTAGGAACTACGAAATCGAAGTAAGGAATGGTCTTAGTAGGAGCCTTGAGGATATCGCCATTGAGGATAGCGTCGATGATGCCACGAGTATCCTTGATAGAGATACGCTTGCCGGTTCCGTTCCAGCCAGTGTTGACGAGATAAGCCTTAGCACCGCTCTGGTTCATGCGCTTAACGAGCTCTTCACCATATTTAGTCGGGTGGAGGCTAAGGAAAGCTGCACCGAAGCAAGCAGAGAATGTCGGAGTAGGCTCTGTGATACCACGTTCTGTGCCGGCGAGCTTAGCAGTAAAGCCGCTGAGGAAGTAGTATTTAGTCTGCTCGTCGTTGAGGATAGACACTGGAGGAAGCACACCGAATGCGTCAGCTGAAAGGAAGATAACCTGATCAGCAGCCGGACCCTTGGAAACGGGGCGAACGATATTCTTGATGTGGAAGATAGGATATGAAACGCGGGTGTTCTCTGTCACGCTCTTGTCAGCGAAGTCACACTCACCGTTTACTACTGTTACGTTCTCAAGAAGAGCGTCACGTTTGATAGCATTGTAGATATCGGGCTCGCTTTCCTTGTCAAGGTTGATAACCTTAGCGTAGCAACCACCTTCGTAGTTGAAGACACCCTCGTCGTCCCAGCCGTGCTCGTCGTCGCCGATGAGTTTACGTTTCGGGTCGGTAGAAAGAGTAGTCTTGCCTGTGCCGGAAAGACCGAAGAAGATAGCAGTGCTTGTTTCTTCCATATTGGTATTTGCTGAGCAGTGCATTGAAGCGATGCCACGGAGAGGGTTGAAGTAGTTCATCATTGAGAAGATACCCTTCTTCATCTCACCACCATACCAAGTGTTGATGATCACCTGCTCCTTGTCTGTGATGTTGAATGCTACGCAAGTCTCAGAGTTGATGCCGAGTTCCTTGTAGTTTTCAACTTTAGCCTTAGAAGCGTTGTAGACAACGAAGTCTGGTTCGAAGTCCTTGAGTTCTTCTTCAGTAGGACGGATGAACATGTTAGTCACGAAGTGAGCCTGCCAAGCCACCTCAACGATGAAGCGCACTTTGAGGCGAGTAGCAGCGTTTGCGCCGCAGAAAAGGTCAACTACGAAAAGTTCCTTGTCAGAGAGCTCATCGATAGCGATCTTCTTAAGCTGATCCCAAACCTCAGTTGAGATTGGCTTATTGTCGTTAGGATACTCGGGGGTGTTCCACCATACAGTGTTTTCTGTAGTGGCGTCTTTTACGAGATATTTGTCTTTAGGGGAACGGCCGGTGTAGACACCTGTCATAACGTCGATGGCGCCAAGGCTTGTAGGGATACCCTTTTCATAGCCTTCAAGACCCGGTTTTGTTTCTTCGATGAAAAGCTGATCATAGCTGGGGTTGTGGATGATTTTCTTAACCCCTTTGATCCCATAGCGGGACAAATCTAACTCTGCCATATTGTCAAATAAATATTATTGGGTTGTAGTTATATTTCAGTTGTGACCACTGCAGGTCTATAATGAAAAACAATCTTATCCTTAATTTTGCGACAAAGTTAAGCAAAATTTAGCATTTCAGCAAATAGAAAGCGAGAAAAAGAACTAAAAAAAATCTTTCTTAATGATTTTTTCATTAATTTTGCGGTATGAAGGAGGAAAACTTTTCAATTAGGAAGCGTGTGAAATCGTTTGGGTATGCATTCAACGGCATACTGACCTTGCTGCATGATGAGCATAACTCACGCATACATGTGGCAGCTATGACAGCTGTGGCAATAATGGGATTTGCTTTAGATATCTCAGCCACAGAATGGTGTGTAGTGGCTCTTTGCTGTGGCGGAGTGCTCATGGCGGAGGCTATGAATTCAGCTGTGGAGGCTATAGCAGACTTAGTGAGTCCGGAATTCCATCCACTCATAAAGAAAGCAAAGGATGTGGCAGCAGGAGGTGTTCTGATGATGGCAATAGCCGCTGCGATTTCCGGCCTGATTATCTTCCTTCCAAAGATAATTTCTTTAATTAAGAATTGAGAAAAATTAGTCTGAAAACTAAAAACTGAAGACTGAAAACTGAAGACTGAAAACTAAATAATATGATCGCAATAATAAACGGACCCAATTTAAACATGCTTGGCAGAAGGGATCCGAAAGTATACGGAAGCACTACTTTTGAGGACTTCCTCCCTTCGGCAAAAAATCTCGTGGCAGAACTTACCGCCGGAGAAGATACTCTTGAATATTTCCAGTCTAATTCGGAAGGGGAAATAGTAAGTAAAATCCAGGAGCTTGCTTTTAATCCTGAATGCCGTGGGATTGTGATGAACCCAGGAGCCTATGCTCATTATTCATTTGCAATACATGACGCTGTCGAAATGTCGCCGGTGCCAATTGTCATAGTACACATTTCCAATATTCACGCGCGCGAGGAATTCCGACACACCGATGTAGTGGCACCTGCAGCCAAAGGAATGATATGCGGCCTTGGGCTCGATGGATATCTTTTAGCTATTCGCTCAATTATGCAACGGCCATGAACTATGAGATAGAATCAGAGCTCGATGCATACGTAGAGTCGCACACCTCACCGGAACCTGGACACCTGCATAGACTTACCCGCGAATCATACCTTCGCCTCATCAATGGCAGGATGTGTTCAGGGCATCTGCAAGGCCGGTTGCTGAAGATGCTTACACAACTTTGTGCACCCAAAATTGCTGTCGAACTTGGCACATTCACAGGATATTCTGCTCTATGCATAGCTGAGGGACTGCCTGAAGATGGAAAACTCATAACCATTGAGGTTGACGATGAACTGGAAGACTTCATAGAGAAGCAATTCGACGCATGCGAATACGGGGAAAAAATAGAACTTCGTATCGGACCAGCCATTGATATATGCAAAGAGTTTGCCGATGAGTCTGTCGACATGATGTTTATCGATGCTGACAAAAGGCAATATCCGGAATATCTAAAGGAGGCATCAAGAATGCTTAAGCCGGGAGGCCTTATCATAGCCGACAATACGTTATGGTCGGGACATGTATGCGATCCGGCATATGAGAAAGATCCTCAGACTTGTGGAGTCAGGAATTTCAATGAAATGGCCATGAAATTATCCGGATTCGAGACCGTGATCCTTCCAATTCGCGACGGAATCAGTCTTCTCAGGAAATGCACAATTTAAGGAAATGCATAATTGGATACGCATAGGCAAAGCTTAAACCGAAAAGGCATATCTTGTGTTATTAAATAGACAACAGTTAAAATTCATATCCTGAATTATGAATGGCAACTGAAGATTATGGATTAACAAGAAATAACTATGGAATCGAAAAGACAAGCTAAAATAGCAAGACTTATACAAAAGGAACTAAGTGAAATTTTCCGCCGTCAGACTGCGGCAATGGGTAATGTTCTTGTATCGGTGAGCGCAGTGAGGGTTTCTCCCGACCTCTCGGTGGCAAAGGCGTATCTAAGTATCTTCCCACCGGAGAAATCAAACGAAATACTTGAAAATATCAAGAAGCAAAGCAAGACAGTGAGATATGAATTGGCTCAGGCTGTGAAGCAGATTCTCCGCAAATGTCCGGACCTTGCATTCTATCTTGATGACTCTCTCGACTATGCAGAAAACATCGATCGTCTGCTGGCTTCCGATCCTATAAAAGGGACTGCCGACGACTATGTGGATCCGGATGATCTTAAGTGATGATCGATAACTTAATTTGTCATTTTGTCAATTTGTCAATTTGTCAAACTAAAGACTTAGAGTGAAGTCAATACCTTTTATCATAGCGTTGCGGTATCTTTTCGGAAAGAAATCGCATAGTGCGGTAAACGCCATCGCAATGGTTTCGGTGGCAGGGGTCGCTGTGGCCACTGCTGCCGTAATATGTGTATTGTCAGTATTCAATGGTTTCCAATCTGTATTGACAGGGAGACTTGATACTCTTTCTCCTGATCTTATGGTGAGCCCCAAAGAGGGAAAAACAATCGAAAATGGCGATTCTCTTGCCTTGGAGATTGGAAAGATAAAAGGAATAGCAGTGGCAACCCCTACACTGACTGACAATGCACTTGGCTTTTTCAATGGAAGGGAGACTCCTGTGTCACTGAAAGGAGTGGTGCCATCAGAATACTCTAAAGTCACATCAATCGATTCCCTAAGAGTGGCAGGAGGTGTCCCACTAAAAGACGCAGAAACCTCAAACCCTGCATTATTGTCGATAGGACTTGCTTATAAGCTGTCAATGTTCGACTATAGCCAGCCACTGACAGTATTCGCGCCCAAAAGGACTGGAAGATTCAACCCGGCAAATCCCGCAGCCGCCTTTGTCATGGATTCCTTATACGTGGCAGATGTATTCCAAGCACTGCAAGACACATACGACGAAAACACAGTCTTCACTGACATCTCCCTTGTCAGAGACCTTCTGCTCTACGACAGGGAAGCAACTGCAATAGAAATAAAGGTCGCCAATCAGGCCGACATAGATAGACTGATGGATGAAATATCAGCTAAAATCGGTCCCGATTATGTTGTCAAAAACCGTCTGATGCTGCAAGAAATCAATTTCCGGATGGTCCAGATAGAGAAATGGATGACATTCCTTCTGCTCTTTTTCATCCTGATCATTGCTTCCTTCAATATTGTCACCACTCTCTCCATGCTGATACTTGAAAAAGAAGACTCAATGTGCACGATGTCGGCCATTGGCATGAACCGCCAATCAATAGCTGATGTATTCAGATGGGAAAGTGTGCTCGTGTCGCTGATAGGAGCCATCATCGGACTTATATTGGGATCTGCACTTTGTCTGCTTCAGCAACATTTCGGATTCATCACAATCGCCACACAGGGAGCGGACACTGCCCCTATGGCATATCCGGTGAAACTCGAGCTGATGGATCTGCTGATCACTTCCGTTCCTATTGCCATCATCACAGCAATCTGCGCATGGGTGGCAGGTTCATTCGCAAAATCCAGAATATCATAAGACCTCTTTGCTTGTCACCATAGACCCCATCTCAAAAAATTTCAGAGCCTCTGTGGTCGTAACCTATAACCTCAAAATTTGGCAAGTGAAAGACGTTTTTTTATCTTTTTGCTACTTTTTTTTGATTCAAATATTGTTTATTTGCTTTTTTTGTCTTAACTTTGCAAAGAAGAGTCGCGGAAGGAGTCTTTAATTACAAACAAATCTTCTTCTACGAGATACTTCCCACCTAAAAAACTACATCTAAAAAAGACAAATACAATCATGGAAAAAGTCGACAACCTTGACAGAAAGATTCTAAACATCATCATGAATAACGCTCGCACGCCTTCTAAAGACGTAGCGATAGTATGCGGAGTATCACGCGCCGCCATCCACCAACGTATCCAAAGGCTCATTGAAATGGGCGTAATCATAGGTTCTGGATATGACGTTGACCCAAAGAAACTCGGATATAATACTTGCACATATGTTGGAGTTAAACTTGAAAAGGGCTCTATGTACCGTGGAGTTGTAGCCGATCTCGAAAATATTCCCGAAGTAGTGGAATGCCACTTCACAACAGGTCCTTACTCAATGCTCATGAAAGTGTTTGCTCGCGACAACCAGCACCTTATGGAGCTTCTCAACGACCGCATCCAGCACATCAAGGGCGTGACAGAGACAGAAACCCTCATCTCGCTCGAACAGTCAATGAACCGACAGATCAAGCTTGACACAGACGATGCAAAATAATAAAACCACCATATTCACCATAGTGGCGGCTCTGCTCTTAGCAGTGGTCGCCTTTATGTTTTTCTTCCCTGATGCCATGGAGGGAAGAGTGCTTCAGCAGCACGACATACAGCAAGGCCTCGCCAATGGCCATGAAGGCCAAGTGTTCAAGGCAGAGACTGGAGAAAGTTCACGCTGGACTAACTCGCTGTTCGGAGGTATGCCGACATTTCAGATTTCACCATCATATCCTGCCAACGATCTCCTGAGCTGGATACAAAGTGTCTATATGCTTGGACTTCCCTCTCCTGCCAATCTTCTTTTTGGAATGATGCTCGGCTTCTTCATCATGTGCTTATGCATGAAGATGCGCTGGAGTGTAGCCTTATTTGCATCTCTCGCTTGGGGATTCTCTTCATATTTCATCATCATCATAGGAGCTGGCCACATCTGGAAGTTCCTGACCTTATGCTATATCCCACCTACGATAGGAGGCCTGATACTGATCTACCGTGGCAAATGGCTTGCCGGAGGTGCCTTGACTGCTCTTTTCTCAGCTATGCAGCTGATGAGCAACCACCCGCAGATGACCTACTACTTCCTGATTGTAATGGTATGCATAGCATTGGCATGGCTGTGGATTGCAATTAAGGAAAAGACAATAGGCAAATGGGGATTATCGACCTGCATTGCAATAGTATGCGGACTCATCGGCGTAGCTGCAAATTCACCAAGTCTCTACAATTCTCTTGAATATAGTAAAGAGACTGTAAGAGGACGCGCCACCGACATCACTGACCCTAATGCTCCTGCAGCAATAGGAATGGACAAAAATGCCATCACTGCCTGGAGCTATGGCATCGATGAGACCTGGAGCCTTTTGATTCCGAATGTCAAGGGTGGTGCGTCGCTGAAACCAACAGCTGGGCAGAACCGCATGCTAAGTGTAGCAGAAACCGACATGGGTGCTGACCGATATCTGAGCCCGGAAGAAATGCAGTTCGCAAGCCAATTCACCCAATATTTTGGCGATCAACCAATGACAAACGGTCCGGTATATGTGGGGGCATTTGTGCTTCTTCTTGCCATTCTGGCGATGTTTGTGGTGGATGGCAAATGGGAGACTCCCATGAAATGGGCCCTCTTTGCAGCAACACTCTTTACCATAATGCTAAGTTGGGGACACAATTTCAATTCCCTGACTGACTTTATGATTGATCATTTCCCTGGCTATAATAAATTCCGCACTGTAAGTTCAATTCTGGTGGTAGCGGAATTCTGCATTCCGTTGCTGGCTGCGCTTTGTGTGCGTCAGATACTCAACACTGAGAATTTCTTTAGCAAAAACAAATGGACTGTAATATGCGTGATGGGTGGTGGAGCTGCCATATGCTTGCTTGGATGGATAGCTCCATCAATATTCGGGCAACCATACTCATCTTCCGAACTTGATTATCTTAAGGAAGCAGGTGTCTTCACAAATACGGCATATGCAAACGTAATGCATGGAATATCCGACGGACGACTCGGACTTGTATCTACCGATGCTTTGCGTTCACTGATATTCATAGTCCTTGGCTGTGCAGTCCTCTTCTTGTGGGAGAAAAAGATCATCAAGAATGCATCTGTTATGGCATGTTGCCTCGCTGCCGTAGTCCTTATCGACCTATACACTGTAGACAAACGTTATGTTGATTCCGACAACTTCCTAACAGCCGAAAGCGATGAAGCAGCTTTTGTTCCTACTGAAGCGGATCTCGCGATCTTGCAAGACAAAAGCAACTATAGGGTCATGGACATACCCGGGTTCTCATCAGCACGGAGCAGCTATTTCCACAAGACCATAGGAGGATATCATGCTGCTAAATTGACCCGCTACAACGACCTTATCGAGCACCAGATTTCCAAAGGGAATCCATTTGTTCTAAATATGCTCAATGCCAAATACTTCCTTTCCGACGGTAGCTACAGCGTAAACCCTGATGCTTTTGGCAATGCTTGGCTTGTTGACACGCTGACCTACGTAGGGAGTTCTCGCGAAGAAATGGAGGCTCTTTCAAATCTATCCAAGCGCAACACTGCGGTTGCCGACAAAAAGTTTGCCGACATCATAGGTACTCCCCTCCCGATACAAGAGGGCGATACAATCTACGAAACCTCATACGCTCCAAACAAACTCACATATAAGGCTCACTCTGCCAACGGTGGCGTGGCACTGTTCTCTGAAGTATATTTCCCATGGGGATGGAAAGCAACCGTCAATGGCAAGGAGACACCGATAGGGCAAGCCGATTATGTGCTCCGCGCTCTCAGACTGCCTGCCGGCGACTCAGAGATAGTGATGACCTTCGAACCTGAAACCGTAAAGAAAGCCAACAACATTGCGATGGCTTCCGTAATACTTATTTACCTCCTCGCCCTGGGAGCCCTCACCAAATGGCTTCTATCTATACTGAGGCCATCGAAAAAGGATGCGTAAATAATACTCAACTCGGAGAATTGCCATTGTGCATTTTGCCTTATGATTTATACTGTCTTAAAAGAGTATATAGAGCGTTGGCGCCATACCCATGGGTATGGCGTCCACTCTCCATTGGCATATCGCATAGTGAAAGATTGCATCCATCCAGACCGTAAATATGCTCTTTACTCCGATGCATACCTCGACTTCGAATATCACGAGGATCGTAAGAGTCTGAAAAATGCCAAGATGACATTAAGGCTGATAAATCTCCTGCGCCCGAAACGCATATGGGCCCCTGATGCTGACAAACGTCTTTGTACTGCCTTGAAGATGTCATTCCCAAAGATTCAGCTGGCGACACAGAAGGAGTGCCCCAAGAACGTGGATTTCATCGTCTGCCACTCTGGAGACTACCATTCGATATGGAAAAAAATGGACATTCAGTCAGAATGCGGAATGTTAGTATTCGGAAAAGAAATCAATGACTTTAAGGGCGCTACATTGATACTCACCTCCAAAACCTATACAATAATGTTAAGACGCGAAGGTATGGACTTCGTCTGCTATTCCGTATGAGCACTCCTACTGTATTGCAAGATTTTGAGTCATACTTGGCATTGGAGCGAGGTATGTCAGGCAATACGTGCGAAGCGTATACGTCTGACGTATGCCATCTCCTCGAGTATCTTGAAGCAGAGGGTCTCAACCCGACAGAAGCGACAGAAAAAGATTTGCATGGATTTCTGTCGACACTTCGAGATATGGGAATCGGACCGCGTAGCCAAGCTCGTATCCTTTCCGGCATCAAGAGTTATTATAAATTTCTCAAGCTTTCAGGCTACCTCGACACCAATCCTACCGATCTTCTTGAATCGCCGAGACTTGGTCGACATCTTCCGGAGGTGCTGAGCACCACCGAAATTGATATGATGATAGATCAAATTCCAGCCGACAAGGAGGAATCGCTTCGAAATCATGCTATCATTGAGACTCTATATGGAAGCGGACTCCGCGTTTCGGAATTGACAGATGCTCGTCTGTCGCGCCTTAGCTTTGATGATGGATGCATGATAGTGGAAGGCAAGGGAAGCAAGCAACGTATTGTCCCGGTCTCTCCCATAGCCATAGATCTAATAAAGGAATATCTGCCCCAGCGTGCGCGACTCAATATCAAATCGGATTCACAAGACATCATCTTTCTCAACCGTCGGGGTGGAAAGATGTCAAGGGTAATGGTCTTCTACATTATTCGTGATTTGGCAGAATCAGCTGGAATTCTTAAGACAGTCTCTCCTCATACACTCCGACATTCATTTGCCACTCACCTCCTGGAAGGAGGCGCGTCTCTACGTGTCATACAGGAGCTCCTCGGCCACGAATCTCTTGAAACCACTGAGATCTACGTACACTTAGACCGCTCTCGACTCCGTAAAGAACTCCTGACACATCATCCCCATTACCGAGACAAAACATGGAAGGGAGGCTTCCCAGCCTCCCCGCAATAGTACTTTACCTTATTTACTTGGTGGGGAGGCAGAGAAGCCTCCCTTTCATTTTTACATAATAACTTCCACCTTATTGACGGAGCCTTCCGGCATAATCGGAAGCACATTCCCTTCTACAGGCTCTCCATTGACAACTATGCTTTCCACGCCTTTGCTGACATGACGAGGATTACGCACTGATATATCATATGTTGCCCCACGAAACTTACGTGAAACGTCAAAACCATCCCAATCAGCGGGGATACAAGGATCAATCTCAAGACCATTGTAGGCAGGACGAATGCCCAGAATAAATTGGGTTATCGCATACCAGTTCCAGGCAGCAGTACCTGTAAGCCAAGAATTCTTTGCCTCCCCCGGCCGGGCGGCGTCCTTCCCGGCAGTCATCTGACAATATACATAGGGTTCCACCTTATGAAGTTCACTTTTTTCCTCCACATAGGCTGGACATATCTTCTGATAATACTCCCATGCACGGTCGCCTCTACCGAGAACAGTCTCTCCGATGATAACCCACGGATTATTATGGGCGAAAATTCCGGCATTTTCTTTATATCCTGCCGGATAAGTTGAGATCTCCCCGTAATCGGGTATATATTCAGTAAAGGCTGGATTGTTTAGAACAAGTCCATGTTCACAATCAAGGTATTTTTTCACTGAGTCAAGCGACTTTTCCACAAGGCCATCTTCAAGTCCGATACCCGCCATTGTGCACCATCCCTGCGACTCTATGAATATCTTCCCTTCCTTATTTTCTTTCGATCCTACCTTACGGCCATAATAATCGTAAGCCCGGAGATACCAATCGCCATCCCAGCCATACTTCTTGACAGCTTCCACCATCTCGGCAATGTGCTTTTCCACACGGTCTGCCTCCTCATTCTTGCCCAACACTCGGCAAAGATCTACATAGTCTCTTCCCGTAGCCACAAACTGCCCGGCAATCATCAGCGACTCAGCCTTCGAACCTTCCGACTTGTTTTCCGTAGTCTGGAATGATTCATTGGGATCGTTGGAGAAGCAATTCAGGTTCAAGCAATCGTTCCAGTCTGCACGCCCAATAAGAGGAAGCCCGTGAGGACCAAGATTATTTATCACATGGTCTACCGAAACCTTAAGATGCTCCATCAAAGGGACTTCTGAGCCTGGCTGATTATCGAATGGCACCATCTCATCAAGGATTGAGAAGTCACCCGTCTCCTTAATATATGCAGCTGTGCCAAAAATGAGCCACATCGGATCATCGTTGAATCCGCCTCCGATATCATTGTTACCTCGCTTTGTGAGTGGCTGATACTGATGGTAGCAACCGCCATCAGGGAATTGTGTGGATGCAATGTCGATTATTCTCTCTCTCGCACGTTCCGGAATCTGATGCACAAAACCTACAAGGTCTTGATTGGAATCGCGGAAACCCATTCCTCGCCCTATGCCGCTCTCAAAGAAAGAAGCAGAACGGGAGAAGCAGAAAGTGATCATACATTGATATTGATTCCAGATATTGACCATACGATCAAGCTTGTCATCACCTGAACGGAGAGTGTATTTGGCAAGAAGGTCATCCCAATATTTCCTTAACTCGGCAAAGGCCTTATCCACTTTCTCGGGAGTGTCAAACTTAGCCATGATATCACGCGCAGGTTGCTTATTTATCACCCCTTTGCTTTCCCATTTCTTATCTTCGGGATTCTCAACATAACCCAAAGTAAAAATGAAATCACGGCTTTCGCCAGGCTTAAGTTCCACTTCAATATAATGGGATGCAATAGGCGACCATCCATGGGCAACTGAATTGCGCGGCTTTCCTTCCATCACTGCATCAGGCTCATCAAAACCATTATATAGGCCCATAAAAGTTTCGCGGTCTGTGTCAAACCCATGCACCGGGACATTCACGTTGAAGAATGCATAATGATTGCGACGCTCTTTATATTCTGTCTTATGATAGATAGTAGAGCCTTCGATCTCAACTTCACCGGTGGAAAAGTTACGCTGGAAATTCTCCATATCTGTGGCAGCATTCCAAAGACACCATTCGATAAATGAGAATAGCTTCAGATTCTTGGGTTTATCCGATTTATTGGTCAAGGTAAGCTTAGTTACTTCCGCATGTGTATCAAGAGGCACGAAGAAAAGCAAATCCGCCTCAACCCCATCTTTCTCACCTATGATGCGGGTATAGTTCATACCATGACGGCACTCATATCGGTCAAGGGGAGTCTTGGTCGGTTTCCAGCCGGGATTCCAGACGGTATCCCCATCTTTTATATAGAAATATCTTCCGCCTGCATCCATTGGCACTCCATTGTAGCGGTAGCGAGTAAGACGGCGGAATTTGGCATCTTTATAGAAGGAATATCCACCTGCAGTGTTGGAAATGAGGGAGAAAAAGTCCTTGTTGCCAAGATAGTTTATCCAGGGCCAAGGGGTCTTGGGATTAGTGATCACATACTCCCGATTTTTATCGTCAAAATATCCGTATTTCATTTTAATCAATTTTAATAGGCAAATTTAAGAAAATTTTCCGAAATCACCATAATACTATTATATCTTCTTTTTGTTTTAAAATTAAGAACTGATAAAATGGCTGATAATTATCTTGAAAAGAAGATGGAGGAGCTGCGTAGCGGGCGGCTCTCAGTAAAAGGTGGCATTCCGGGAATCCGTCCGGGAGCTCAGCGTGTGGTTGTTGCTGGAGGATGCCATGGAGCCGCAAAGGAAAAAGTAATGGAATTTCGAAAAAAGGGGTATCGCGTAGCAGTGTTTGACTCGGATGAAAAAGAAGGGAAACGCATGGCATATGAGAATGGCATCCGATTTCACCACGTCGATTTGAACGACGCCAATGCCATTACAAATGAGACGAATGCTCTGCTTGGAGTGTGGAGAGGAATAGATGTCATTATTGGGAATAAAGATAGAAGCCAATTATTGGAGAAAGCTGTAAGAAATTGGAAGGAATCACTCCCAATTGCCGACAAATCAGTCGCTACTGTTGTTATAGTATAAAGGCAATGTTGTTTAAACATGATTAATCATGTTTAAGCGTGATATATTGTCAACTCACAACTTTAACTATCAAAATTATGGAAATAGGAGATAAATTCCCTGATGTGCTTGGCGTTGATGCGCAGGGAAAAGAAGTTAAGCTTAGTGATTATCCCGGTAAGAAATTTGTATTGTATTTCTATCCGAAAGACAATACCCCCGGATGCTCCGCTGAGGCATGCAGCCTTAACGACGGTCTTGATGAATTGGCAGCCAAGGGATATCAAGTGATTGGAGTGAGCAAAGACTCAGCTGCAAGCCATGTGAAATTTGCAGACAAATTCGGATTGAAATTTCCGCTGATTACAGACACCGACACCACACTCTGCCAACTTGCAGGAGTATGGCAGAAGAAGAAAATGGCTGGACGCGAATATATGGGCATCGTCCGCACCACATTCCTTCTCTCACCCGACGGCACAGTAGAGCAGATAATCTCGAAAGTCAACACAAAAGACGCCGCCAACCAAATCCTAGGCCTAATTGAGAAATAATAATTACTCATAGGCTCTTAATGACGCATGCGGAGCATGCTCTATTACTAATATTATCGATTGCACCTCTCAGATGCAAAGTTTAGTAATAAAGCATGCTCCGCATGCGTCATTTAGCGTTTTATACCAACTGGGCAATCTCCCCAAAATAAGTTGGTAAACTCAATCAATCTTTACATTCTTCACTCCATCGCCATATGTGATCTTCTCGCCGGGCACATCAACCACGACATTTTTCATCGTCAGGCCATCAACATGGTTGAGCGTGAAACCCTTGTTTGCTCGGAATCGGCAATCTTCAAGCACTACATTCTTCATAGGCATTTCCGGCAGGCCATTGAAGAGAGCAGCTCGGCCTGCAGAGCGACATACCACATCTTTGATGAAGATGTTGCGGAAAGATGGAGTCTCTTCAGAGACAGGGGGCACGGGAGCTCCCGGCTTGATACCGTAGTAAAGGTCGAAGATAAGAGCTTCACCGGGAATATCTGTCATCTTTATATTATCGACATAGATATTTTCGACCACGCCTCCACGACCACGCGTCGACTTAAAACGCAGACCAACATCAGTGCCTATAAAGACACAATTCTTTGCCACTATATCCTTACATCCGCCCGACATTTCACTACCAATAACGAAACCGCCATGTCCATGATAGACAGTGCAACCATCTATCAGCACATTAGAAGAAGGAACTCCACGATCGCGACCATCCTTGTCCTTACCGCTCTTCATGCAGATTGCATCATCGCCAACATCGAAACTGCTGTTGACAAGAAGAACGTTTGTACATGACTCGATGTCAATACCATCACCATTCTGGGCATACCAAGGATTGCGTATATTCACATTGTCCACGATGAGATTCTCACACATCAACGGATGCACATTCCATGCCGGGGAATTTTCGAAAGTCACACCCTGAAGCAAGACATTGGTGCAACCGATGAAAGACACGAGAACAGGACGAAGAAAATCATGAGCCAATTCTAATGCCTGAGGATCGCCTGTATGCACTTTTTCCTGAATTTCTTTACTTCCGTAGACTTTCTGAATATTCTCATTCGCAAACCATATGTCGCCCTTTTCATTGACGACACCGGTCTGTGTGAGTTTTTTCCACTGAGCTTCCGTCAGTTTAGATTTCTTCACAGGACGCCAGCACTGACCATTGCCATTGATGGTGCCCTCACCCGTTATGGAAATGTTCTTTTTTCCGCGTGCAGTAAGAGGCGACATGGCACGATAGGTATTAAGTCCCTCCCAATCTGATTTAATCACAGGATAATCAGCCAAGTTCTCGCTGAAGAGGAGCAATGCGCCGCGATCAAGATGAAGGTCGATGTTGTGGTCAAACACAATAGGTCCGGTATACCATATACCTTCCGGAACAATCAGATGCCCACCACCTTTCGAAGAAAGATGTGCGATAGCTTTCTCAAAAGCCTCAGTATTGAGAGTGACGCCATCGTTGATACCCCCGAAATCAGAAATTTTCACACTGTAGGAAGGCACTGAAAAATCCCTCACCTGATTGATTTTCACCGGCAGATTGGTGTAATACTTACTGTAGTCAGCCGCTGAAGCTGCCACAACCGCGAGGCAAAATGCCATCGCTGAAAGCAAAGATTTTTTTAGGTTCATCATCATATAGTTTAGGTATTTTAATACGTAATCATGCGAGTGCTCACACAGAGGGCTCACAGAGTTTTTTTTAAGATTTCCCTCTGTGTGCCCTCTGTGAAACCATTTTTATACCAAATTCGATTCATACCTAAATAGTTACTACGTTGAGGGGCTTGCTTCGCTTGCCCAAAGAGCACACAGAGAAATTTACTATCCATTTATTATTCGTTTTAATCCATCTATTAGTCGACTATTGTTAAAATTAATGAGGAGTCCTAACCTTTTATTCGTCAATCTTAAATATGTATTAAGCTGCTTATAAAATACTGGATTATCTTTTTCCGTGGATTTTATTTCTAAAATTATCTGATTCTCCACAATAATATCAGCTCTATAAGCCAGATCAACTTTCACGCCTTTATAGACACAAGGAATCGGTACTTCGCATTCAACTTCAAATCCAGCTACCTTTAGCTCATAAGCCAGAGCCACTTTATATACCTGCTCAAGCAGACCTGGACCCAAATTCTTATGGACAAGAATAGCTGCTTTAATTATTTTTTCCGACATTTGATTCAATTCCTCTATTGTCATATTTCAAGGTGTTTTTGGCTAATAAAATATCTCTAAATTTTGAGATTTTACAAAATTAATCTTTTTTAAACAGATATCCAAATCACATGAAAAAAATAATGACTGTAAACTCTGTGTGCCCTCTGTGTGAAACTTCATACAAAATCGGACAAAAGTGTACGATTTCGTACACCCTCCGAAAATATTAATCATTAATTGTCAACCATTTACATTTTTGGCACGCATATTGCAGCAAATTATTCAGAATTATTGGCCCGACCTGTCAGACATGTCCAACTTGTCCGACCTGTCAGACAACCGATAATTGAAAACTGAAAACTGAAAACTTATAACTGATAACTGATAACGAACAACAATGGATAGAGAAATACCCAACTCAGAACGACGCAAAAAAAAGCGCAATAAGATACTAAAAATAGGAGGCATCTCTGTAGCAGTGATCGCCGCAGCAATTGGTCTCGGATCTATGATGCGCGCATCAGTAGCAGCATCTGATTTGACAGTAGGCACAGCCGATACCGGAACCATCGACGTGACTGTGACAGGAACTGGTACCGTTAGCGCAGCCTTCGAAGAAATCATAACATCCCCTATCAATAGCCGCATTGTCGAAGTCTATTGCCGTGCCGGCGACTCTGTGAAAGCGGGTACTCCCCTCCTTCGCCTCGACCTCCAGAGCACAGAAAACGAAGTGAGCCAGCTTAGCGACCAAATCTCAATGAAAAATCATGAGCTCGACCAGCAACGTGTAAATTCCGACACACGTCTCACCGATCTCGCAATGCAGGTGAAGGTAAAGGAAATGACACTCAGTCGTCTGGAGGCTGAACTCCGCAATGAAAAATATCTTGACAGCATAGGTTCCGGGACCGGCGACCGCGTCCGTCAGGCAGATCTTGCAGTAAAAACCGGACGCCTTGAACTGGAGCAGATGAAGCAGCAACTTGCCAACGAACGCCGCGTAGCCCAAGCATCTGAAAACGTCAAGCACCTTGACATCGACATTGCACGTCGCAACCTCGACGAGAAAAGCCGCACTCTCAGCGATGCACGCGTCTCCTCACCACGCGACGCCACACTTACCTTCATACAAGATCAGATTGGCGAGAAAGTAAGCGAAGGACAAAAGATTGCCGTCATCGCCGACCTCGGCCACTTCCGTGTAGATGGAGAGATTTCCGACAGCTACGCCAATAAAATTGGAGTAGGAAGCCAGGCAATAGTCAGAATCGGCAAAGAGCGATTGAAAGGAGTGGTCTCCAATCTCACCCCTCAGTCTCAAAACGGAGTAATAAAGTTCACAGTTCGTCTTGAAGATGACGCGCATCCTCGCCTTCGTTCCGGACTTAAAACAGATATCTTTGTAGCCTGCGACGTTGTTGACGATGCTATCCGCATCCCCAACGGATCATTCTATACCGGGCCTGGCACCTACAGTCTTTTCTTCCTCAGCGAAGACGGTAAGAAACTCGAGAAGCACGAAGTGAAACTCGGCAACTCCAACTATGAATTTGTAGAAGTCCAAAGCGGCATCCGTCCCGGCCAGCGCGTAGTCCTCTCCGACATGAGCCGTTTCAAAGACTCCAGCACACTCCGCGTCCGCTAATTCTGAATTTTAGAATTTTGTCCGACCCGTCTGACCCGTCCGACCTGGCAGACCCGTCCGACCCGTCCGACAACGATAACAACGATGACAACTACAAAACTATGAAATTAATAAAAAAGGCTCTCCAAGAAGCGATGAAGACCCCGGGCTTCTCGCTGCTATACATGGCAGGTGTCGCCTTCACTGTCGCCTTCACCATAATCTACGGGATGCTCCTCTATAGCCAGCTCGGTCCCGTATATCCTGAATACGACCGAAACTCTACAGTCTACGTACAGACTATGGTGAATACCAACGATAATAACAGATCGAGCGGATACATCGGACGAGATTTCCTCGAGCAGTTTATGCGCGACAAACTGAAATCTGCCGACTCAATGACTGCCATGATCCTCACTAACTGGAATTATCCTATGGTGCAGACAAACGGTCATGGCCCGGAATTTCATGTTGAAGTGCGTTATGTCGAACCCAGTTTCTTTAAGTTTTATAAATACATATTCGAAGCTGGCAAACCATTTTCTCAGGCAGATTTCGATTCAGAACTGTCAGTTGCAGACATAAGCGAATACGTTGCAAAGCGCCTCTTCGGTTCGGCTGAAGAAGCAATTGGGAAGGATATAAGTATCGATAATGTCGACTATCGCATTCGAGGTGTCTTCCGTGAGGGAAGCGCACTCAACGTTGATTCGTATGGAGAGGTGTTCCTCCCATATAGTCTCGTGGCTAAGCTCGACTATAAAATGTCACCTCAACAGAGATATTCCGGTGGCCTCCGCGTTGGCATCAAGGTAAAGCCTGGAAAAGAAGAGGAACTTCGCGACGAGTTGCGCGACATATGCCGGCGTATAAACGCGATGGATACTACAGGGTGGCAGTTCCATCTCCCAGGAGTGATGTCTCATGCAGAGCATATTCTGACCGATAACGATATCAATTGGGATTGGGATAGTGACGACGAAGAAACGTTCAAGATAAGAGAGGCTTCTTCAAGCCTGCAGTTGTGGAAACCTTTCCTTATTGCCCTTCTCGTAGTGCTCGTCATTCCTGCACTCAACATCAGCGGACTTATCGGGGCGCGTATGGACCGCATGGCATCCGAATTAGGTGTCAGAAGGTGTTTCGGTGCCAATCGCCGTAAACTGATGGGTATGGTATTATCGGAAAATCTTGTTCTTACTCTTCTCGGAGGAATATTGGGGCTGATTGCGGCTTGGCTGATATCTCTCTTTGCAGGCAACTTCCTTCTGCAACTCACCCCACTGGCCTATAGCTCAGGTTTCTCCTCCGGCAACAATGCCTCCTTCATCACAGGAGAAACGGCATTCGCCCCGCTTCTCTTCCTGTTTACATTAGTAATATGCATTGTCCTTAACCTTATATCAGCATGGATTCCGGCACATAGGGCACTGCACAACCAAATAACCGAATCGCTTAACACAAAACGATAGTCAAAGCCATGATCATAAAATCTATATTAGGAAAGAAGACACGCTCTACGGCGCTGTTAATTGAGATTGTGGTAGTCACAATCATAGGTTGGGTGATAATCGAACCGGTTGCCGTCAATACAACCACAGCATTGATCCCCGCCGGATATGACTATGAACGTCTGGTGATGCTTTCATTAGCCTATCTTGATGACAAGTCTTCGCTATACGACAAATCTGCACAAAACGCCGACAAGGAAAAAACTTATACCAATCTGCTGCGTATGATCCGGGAGCGGGAGGGAGTGGAGAAAGCCACTTTTTCTTTCTACCAGTCGTTTGAAATGAATGGAAGATCTTCCAATGGCAGTCAAGCTGACTCGACATATAAAGACTATGGCATTGAGGATCTGCACTATAATATGACGTGTATCGAGTATATGCCGAAAACCGACTTCTTCTCTACATTCGGAATAAAGGATGCTAATGGGAAGGATTTTCAAGAGCCTGCGGCAGATGAAAATTCCTATATAATCAGCTATTCTGTGGCGAAGGCCACTTACCCCAACGATAGTCCTATAGGAAAAGATTTGTTTTCACCTTCAGACTGGAGACCCAAATCCACAGTGATTGGAGTGACTGCAGATATGCCTTATGTCAAAGGTGACGGAAGGATCGGAACTTATTACGTCACAAGAGACTGGAACGGCTGGACCCGACCTCACGCCATCACACTGCGCCTCGGTGAAAATGTGAATCCTCGAAAGTTTATCGAAAAACTCACTGCTGACCTATCGCAATATCGCTCCGGCAACCTCTATCTCACTCACCCCGTCTACATGAGCGACCAACGAGATGCTATATTTGCAGAGAAACAGAGAGACCTCACCCAGAAATGGATAATAGTGGTATTCTTCCTTGTCAACGTGCTTTTAGGCGTTGCCGGCACTTTCTATGTCCAGTGCAAGACTCGAATCCCCGATGCCGGAGTGATGCGTGCATTCGGCGCCCCAAGACGCAAGATAATCTGGAATATAGTAGGCGAAGCACTTATCACTACTTTCATCGGTTGGCTCATAGGCAGCATGATCTACCTGATCTACCTGAAATATCAAGGCTTCCCTATGGAAACAGACGCCACCCCGATAATCCAACACCTGCGTCCCGTATGGCACGATACAAAACTCGGACGCTACTCCATCATCGGAGGAATAATCCTCATCCTGCTTCTCACCACATCCGCCCTCGGCGCATGGCTCCCCGCCCGCAAAGTAGGCCGCGTTCCCATCGTCGACTCCCTCCGCGATGAATAATCCGAATTAATTTTGAATTAATTGTCCGACCCGTCTGACCTGTCCGACCTGTCCGACAATTTGACAACAAAGAATTATGAAATTAATAATCCGAACACTACAAGAAGCCCTGAAGACGCCAGGATTCTCGCTGCTCTACATAGGAGGCGTGGCAATCACCATTGCCTTCACCGTAGTCTACGGCATCATCCTCTACGGACAACTCGGTCCTGTCTATCCGGAATACAACCGTTCAAATACTTTCTACATAGACACCACGATTGCTAAAGACGGCAATTCTGTCGGAAACACTGGCTTGGGACTGGCTTTCATCGACGAATTCCTTCGCGACAGCATTCCAGCCATCGAAAGCATGACAGCCGTAACGCGATACGAGGAAAGCACCAAAACAGTCGAGACAAACGGACGTGGTCCGGAATTCCATGTCAACGTACGGGGCGTGGAGCCATCATTCTTTGATTTCTATAAATTTAAGTTCCTGGCAGGAAAACCATTTACCCCAGCGGAGTTTGAGGCTGCCGACAAGGTGGTAGCTATCAGCGAAAATGTTGCCCGACACCTTTTTGACTCCTCTGAAGATGCCATTGGAGAACGCATAACCCTCAACCATATAAGATACCGAATTACCGGAGTATATCACGAAGGGAGCGCCCTCTGCCCAGATTCTTATGCAGAAGTCTTTTATCCCTACTCATACGCACACCAAACATCTGTCAAATCTGCAGAAGGGTCTTGGATAGACAAGTATATGGGTAATCTTAAAGCTATTATCAAAGTTAGGCCTGGGAAAAGAGATGAATTAAAGAGCAGCATCAACGAGATATGCCGAAGAATCAATTTGGTAGACACAGCATCCGCTAAATTCTACATTCCCTTCATCTCCTCCCATGCAGAGCATGTGCTTTCTCAAAACCGTATAGACTATAAGAAAGACTCTTTCGAAGTTGAGCCAGCTCAATCTTCGTGGAAACTCTTAAAGCCTTTGATTCTTGGTTTGTTTATAGTACTGATTATCCCGGCTTTGAATATCAGTGGGCTTATCTCCGCGAGAATGGACCGGATGCGTGCCGACATTGGTGTGCGCAGATGCTTTGGAGCTACACGGAGCAAATTGATGGCGATGGTGATGAATGAGAATCTTATTCTGACCGTCATCGGAGGATTAATGGGGATGATAATCGCTTGGATCATGATTATAATAGCTGGTGACCGCTTACTGAAATTCATGCCTCTGGAATTGGATTGGGGCACCACAACCAACGCCAGCACCTCGATTGTCACAGGGGAGATGGCCTTTGCTCCTTTTTTGTTTGTAGGTGTATTTCTGGTCTGCATCATTCTCAACGCCATTTCTGCGTGGATTCCGGCAAGAATCGCGATGCACAAACAAATCACAGAATCCATCAACTCTAAAAGATAAAAATATTTATGAGAATGATATTTAAATCAATAATCGGCAACTGGAAGAAATCAGTGGGATTATTCATAGAGATTATTATCGTGACTGTAATAGGATGGATACTGATAGAGCCCGTTGCTATAATGACTACTATAATTTCTATGCCCCCCAACTATGATTATGACCGACTCGTGACAGTCGATTTCAGTAGCTTGGATGAGAACACATACGATTATGACTCCACTGCCAATGACAGCAAGGCAGTCATCTACCAGAGACTACTCTCCCTTATCCGGCAGCGTCTTGAAGTGGAACTCGCCACTTTCCGCACCTCTTATGATTTTGACAGTGGTTCTAGTTGGATCACAGGGTTTCCTGCCGACACCACGTTCTACACTATCGATGATGACGACAAACTGCTATCTACGGCTTTAATAGGCTACGTCCCAGGCACAGATTACTTTGCCACTTACGGTATAAAGGATGCGGACGGCAATACATTTGTTGAGCCAGAAAACGATGGCTACAGCTACATAGTGTCGCAGACTCTCGCCAAAGGAAAGTATCCTACCAAAAGTGCCATTGGCCAAAATCTATATGAATTGACAGAAGAAGATAACAGCCCTACTCCAATAGTAGGAATCACAGCAGATATCCCATTACGTAAATCTCAGGGACGTACTGCCTTAGCTTTCTTCGCGAGCTCACCTGGAAAGTCGACTGGCGTCACGATACGTCTCAAGGACGGGGTAAATCCAAGACAGTTTCTCGACAATTTTTCCACTCAACTCTCAGACTACAAGATAGGCAACATCTATTTGAGCGATCCGGAACTCATGACCGACCTGCGTGAGAAAACAATACAACACATCAACAAAGATTTGATGCAAAATTGGATTATGGTGATATTTTTCCTTATCAATGTTCTCATCGGGATAGCAGGCACATTCTTCATTCAATGCCGCAGCCGAATCGCCGACGCCGGAGTGATGAGAGCTTTCGGAGCAAGCCGAAGCCGAATCGAATGGAGCATTGTCGGAGAAGCATGTGTGACTGTCTTAATGGCCTGGCTCGTTGGAACCGGATTATACTTCATCTATCTCCATTTTGCAAATCCCGATGTGGATATTGAAGTAAGCAAAGCCATCCAGATAATCAGGCCAATGTGGTATGATACAGCAACCATCCGACACGCAATAGTAGGCGGCTGCGTACTTATCCTACTCCTCATAAGCGCCCTTATCGGAGTCTGGCTTCCTGCCCGTAAAGTCGGCCGCGTCCCCATCATCGACTCCCTCCGCGACGAATAACTCAAATAATTTTGAATTATCTCTCCCGCCCCGTCCGACATGTCCGACCCGTCCGACCTGTCCGACAACTGAAAACTGAAAACTAACAACTCATACCCGACAACTTAAAAACTAAAAAATATGATTACTCTTAAAGACATCAACAAAATCTACCGTACTGATGAAATCGAGACACAAGCTCTCGAAAACGTTAATCTCCATATCGATAAAGGGGAATTCGTCTCCGTAATGGGTCCTTCAGGTTGTGGCAAGTCTACACTGCTCAACATAGTAGGACTTCTCGACACCCCCACATCCGGCACTGTGACTATCGCAGGGACCAATGTGGAAGGTATGAACGACTCTCACCTCGCTGCATTCCGCAATCAGAAACTTGGCTTCGTATTCCAGAGCTTCCACCTCATCGACTCTCTCAATGTGATCGACAACGTGATGCTTCCCCTGCTCTACCGCAAGTCAAGCGCATCAGAGCGCGAGAAACTTGCCAAGGAAGTGCTTGAACGTGTAGGTCTCAGTCATCGTATGCGCCACCGTCCTTCTCAGCTCTCTGGCGGTCAGTGTCAGCGCGTGGCAATCGCTCGTGCAATAGTAGGCAACCCTGAGATAATTCTCGCCGACGAACCTACCGGTAACCTTGACTCCAAGATGGGAGCAGAAGTTATGGATCTCCTCCACACCCTCAATCGCGAAGACGGACGCACCATCATGATGGTAACCCACAACGAGGAGCAAGCCCACCAGACCGACCGCATAATCCGCTTCTTCGACGGCCGCCAAGTAATGTAATAGTAAATGTGCCTTCAATCTTGAGCCTTAAGTCTTAAAAATGCGGCTTCGCCGCTAAAGATGAGACTCTGCAAATTCAAAACGCTGACTTGTCAGCGTAATCTCAAGACTGAAGACTGAAGACTAAAGACTAAAACATGATACGATATTTCAAACAAGCCTGGGGCTCCATGAAAAAGCAGCCGCTGCTGAGCATCGTCAGCATTGCGGGCACTGCGCTTGCCATCTTCCTCATCATGATCATCGTGATGATTGATGAGGTAAAGGTCGCTCCATTCGCCCCGGAGAGCAACAGAGACCGATGGCTCGTACAGACAGCCGCCTCCATAGGCAATAAAGACTGGGGATCAACCCCCGATAAGAATTCCTCAAATGGAGGAATGTCTTATGAGACAATCCGTCGTACATTCTACGAAATGAAACTTCCAGAAGCTGTCGGCACCTTTACCTGGAGCAATACCGAAAGCCATATTTCGGTGCCGGGTAAGACTTCCTTCGGTGCCAGAAGGAAAGACACTGACCATGGATTCTTCAAAGTCATGGACTTTACTTTCATATCAGGACATCCTTACAATGAGGCAGACGTGGAATCCGGACGCCAAGTTGCAGTAATCAACGAGACTCTTGCCAGAAAACTTTTCGACACAACAGACTGCGAGGGACGCGAATTTTCCATCGACCATGTGCCATATCGTGTATCGGGTGTGGTTCGCGACGTTACCAACCTGACTTCTCATGCCGATGCCGACCTATGGGTACCATTAACTTCCAACACAAGTGGAGACTTCACATGGTGCACATACATGGGATGCTTTAGCGCTATCATCGTGGCTCCTAGCAAAGCCGACATACCAGCAGTGAGAGAAGAATATAATAAAGTATGGGACAAATTCGAATTAGAAGCCGGGGAAGCCGGTTGGGAATTCTATCGTCGTCAACGCCCCTACGACCAGTTTACTTCTGTAAATACCACTGCAGGAAACATGGAGCCCGACATGGATGGAGTAAGAAGACACAACCTTCTTGTCTATACTATCCTTCTGCTAATCCCCGCTATCAACCTCAGCAGTATGACCCAGAGCCGTCTGCGCCATCGACGTGAGGAAATCGGAGTGCGCCGAGCATTTGGAGCTACCAGAATTGCTATCATGAGCGAAATCTTCATAGAGAGCCTGATCATCACCATAATTGCCGGCCTAATCGGATTGCTTTTGAGCATAGCTTTCATCTTCTTAGGAGGTAAGAGCGTTCTTGCTGGAGGTGCTGACGTGACAGGGCTTACATTGGGAATGGTTTTCAACGCCGGTGTATTTGGAATCGCTCTCATCTTCTGCTTCCTCATGAACCTCATCTCTGCAACCATACCATCTTGGAATGCATCAAGGACCAATATTGTCAACTCCCTTACCGGGGACAAAAAATAAATACCTTCCGATATGAAACGTAAACTTTTGACCCAAATGCGTGCCGAGTGGCGCGCCAATATATGGATGGCGATAGAGCTTCTTCTCGTCTCGGTGGTACTATTTGTGCTCGCCGATAAGATCTATACCGTAGTCGCTACCCTCAACGAACCCCTTGGATTCAATACAGAACATTGCTACATATTGAAAGTGCGTGAAGTTTCTGATGCTGCTCCAGATTATGTGCAGTATGCTGACATCCACGAGAAATACAAGGATCTTCTCTCTCTCAAAGATCGCATCAATTCTCGCCCTGAAATCTCGGCTGTCACGATGAGTTCAAATGCATATCCATACAATCCCAACAGCTCCATGAACCAACTTGATATCGACACGTTCAGCATGGCAGACTCGCCACTCCTTCGTAGAGCTGTGGATCCGGATTTCTTCAAGGTGTTTATGATAGAGGGAGCTAACGGAGAAACCCCTGAACAGCTTGGTGAAATACTACAACGTGAAAGGGTAATTCCAAGCGATAATGCACTGCTTCGTAAAGCAGGAATTCGCTCACTAAAACATCTCATCGGCAAGCAGATGGTATATAACGGGAATGATACCCTGACATTAAGAGCCTCGTTCAAGCCAATGAAATATAACGATTACAGCACCATTCACGGATGGGCAGGTGCATCAATATTCGAGATTTTCAACTATCGTTGGTACATGGATTTTATGGAAGGCTTCTCAGTAAGAGTCAAAGACAATATGGATAAAGACTTCGCAGAAAAACTTATGGCTGATGCCGACAAAGAGTTAAGGGTTGGGAATTGGTATATTGCCTCCGTAGAATCATTCGACTTTATCAAAGAAGACTACAACCGCAATTCAGTGGCCGAGACCCGCAATGTCATCATCTGCGCGTTGTTCCTGCTCGTAAATATCTTCTTAGGTATTTTAGGTACATTCTGGTTCCGCACTCAGCAGCGTAACCGCGAGATAGCACTTCGCATGGTTAGTGGAGCTACCCGTGCCGACATCTTCCGTCGCATTGTTGGAGAAGGCGAGGTGTTGCTTCTGCTCGTCACTCCTCTTGCAATAATCATCGACTACTTCCTGACTATATTTGAATTCACTTCCTGGTATGACGGCTACTTCGAACCGATGCATTTCTGCGTCAGCGTCATCGCAGCATGGCTCTTGATGGCATTGATGATCGCTGTAGGCATCTACTTCCCCGCCCGACGCGCAATGTCCATATCCCCTGCAGCCGCCATGAAATCGGAGTAATTGAGGATTTAGAATTTAGAATTATTTTCCGACTTGTCTGACCTGTCCGACACGTCCGACATGTCCGACAATCAAAACGCTATGATTAATATTAAGTATATTGGGATCGCCGCGGCAGCCCTTGTCTCGCTCTTTGTGACGGGGCTGCCCATCCGGGCGAGGGTGATCACTCTCGACGAGGCTGTGCTGACCGCACGTGCCAATAGTGTTGACGCCGCAGTAGCTCTCAATCAGCTCCGCACAAGCTACTGGAGCTACCGCACCTATCGCGCCGACCTCCTCCCTGAAGTGGCTTTCAACGCCACTGTCCCATCCTATCGCAAGAGCTACAGCGCCTACCAGCTCGATGATGGAAGCTACACTTTCGTCCGTAACAATTATATGCAGATGAACGGAGAGGTCTCCGTGAAGCAAAATATTTGGTTCACCGGTGGTAGTCTATCACTCAATACATCGCTTGACTGGCTCCGACAGCTCGACAGTGGTGCGACCAACCGTTTTATGTCAGTTCCGGTTGCCCTCACACTCAACCAGCCAATATTTGGTGTGAATCACGTGAAATGGAACCGTCGCATAGAGCCCATCCGCTATGAGGAGGCGAAAGCTCAGTTTATGAGTGCTTCTGAGCGAGTGGCTATGAATGCCGTAGGGTATTTCTTCGACTTGTTGATGGCAAAGGAAAATCTCGGAATCGCACAGCAAAACTATGACAATTCCAAGAAACTCCACGAAGTGGCGATAGTAAAACGAGAGATGGGACAAATAAGCCGAAACGATCTTTTGCAACTCGAACTCAACCTGCTCAATGCAGAATCAACTCTTACCGACAGAGAAAGCAGCTACCGCGCTGCCATGTTCGCACTCAAGTCATTTCTCGACATTGAAGACGACGAGGATTTGGAGCCGGCGGTGCCGGAAGAAGTACCCGAAGGAGAGCTCGTGTATACCGAGGTGCTTGACAAAGCCCTTGAAAATAACTCTTTCTCTCGCGAAATCCGCCGCCGACAGCTTGAGGCTGACTATGACGTGGCGAAAGCAAAAGGGAATATGCGCCAGATTAATCTGTTTGCTCAGGTTGGTTTCACAGGAACTGCAGACAACACACCCGATGCTTACAATCGTCTTAAAGACAATCAAGTCGTAGAATTAGGGTTCTCAATCCCACTGATTGACTGGGGTAAAAGAAAAGGACAAGTGAAAGTGGCTGAAAACAACCGCAAGGTAGTGGAAAGCCGGATCCGCAAGGAGCAGATGGAATTCAACCAGGATATCTTCATTCTCGTCGAGCGCTACAACAACCAGCGCCGACAGCTTGAGATCTCACAGCGTGCCGACACTATTGCGGCAGCACGCTACCACACAAATCTCGAGACTTTCCTCGTTGGAAAGATATCCACCCTTGACCTTAACGACTCGCAGCTGAGCAAGGACGAAAGCCGACAGGCGATGATCAACCAGATGTATCTCTACTGGCGCTACTACTACCAGATCCGCAGCCTCACGCTCTGGGACTTTGCCACCAACTCCGGCATCGACGCCGACCTTGACAAAATCATCAAATAGTTGGCGTAGACAAAATATTTTTTAAATAATGTCACATTTTTTGCCTCTCATACGTCTTAAAATTGAAGTTGTTTCGACTTATTTTTTTATTAAGATTTCGTCAGGTTTCCGAGCA